>NZ_JBHFII010000023.1:98417-170511 GCF_057334215.1 Achromobacter maghribensis
CCCCCCCCCCCCCCCCCCCCCCCCGTCAGGTGGAACCGCCGGGCGCGCTATCTCGCCGGTTGCGCGGCCGCCCCCACGTCCTTGCGCACCTTGGCCACATCCGACGCGCTGACTGCCGCGCCCTTGTTGCCCCAGCTGGACCGCACGAAAGTCACCACGTCCGCGACTTCCTTGTCGGTCATGCGCCAGTCGAAGCCCGGCATCGCGTAGGCGGTCGGCGCCGCCGTCGTGCCCGGCATCTGCGCCCCCTTCAGCACGATGTGGATCAGCGAGGCAGGATCGGCGGAGTTCACCGTCGAGCTCAACGCCAACTGCGGGAACGTTTCCGTGTAACCCTTGCCGGTGCTGCGGTGGCAGGCGGCGCAGTTGTTCAGGAACGCCATCGCGCCATCGCTCTTGTCGCGGCCGGTGCGTAGCGCTTGCGCCACGGACTCGTCATAGGCCAACGGCTTGGTCGCGTCCTTATTGACCGGCGGCAAGCTCTTCAGGTACACCGCAATCGCGTTCAAATCGGCGTCGGACAGGTGTTGCGTGCTGTCCTCGACCACTTGCGCCATGCCGCCGAACGCCGCCGAATGACCGTTGCGGCCCGACTTCAGGAATACGGCGATGTCTTCCTTCGTCCAGCTGCCCAGCCCGTCGGCGACGTCACCGCGCAGGTTCTTGGCCAGCCAGCCTTCGACCACGCCGCCCGACAGGAAGGCCGAGCCATCCGTGTCGCTCAGCGCTTTTTCCTGCAAGGCAAAGCCACGCGGCGTATGGCAGGTGCTGCAATGGCCCAGGCCTTCGACCAGGTACTGGCCGCGCAACAGCGCTTCGCGGTCGGCGCCCTTCAAGTCGCTGGCGGCCGGGCCGCTGACGACGTCCGGCGCAAACATCCAGCGCCACACGGTCAAGGGCCAGCGCATCGACATGGGCCACGAAATATCCGTGTCCTTGTTTTCCTGCTTGACGGGTTCCACGCCATGCATGAAGTAGGCATATAGCGCCTTCACGTCATCAGGGGTGACCTTGGCATACGCCGTGTAAGGCATGGCCGGATACAGCGAATGGCCGTCGCGCGCCTTGCCGTGGCGCACGGCCAGGTCGAAGTCTTCGTACGTGTAATTGCCAATGCCCGTCTCTTTGTCTGGCGTGATGTTGGTCGAATAGATGGTGCCCAGCGGCGATTCGATGCCCAATCCGCCGGCGAAGGGCTTGCCGCCCCTGGCCGTATGGCAGGCGATGCAGTCGCCCGCGCGCGACAGGTATTCGCCCTGCTTGATCATCTGCGCATCGGCCGCGGCCGGCGTGCCGTCGGCGGCGAACGCGGCGCTGGCCACCAGGGCCGAAAAGGCCGCAACAATGGTTTGCTTCAACATTGTGCGTCTCCTTAAGCCTGGACCAGCGGGCCGGGGTTCTTCAGATACTGGTCGCGAATCGCCTGTGCGGCCCAAAAGGCCAAGGCGCCCACCAGCCCCGTCGGGTTGTAGCCCATGTTTTGCGGGAACACGCAGGCGCCCATCACGAACACGTTCGGCACATCCCAGCTTTGCAGATACTTGTTGACCACGCTTTCCTTGGGGTTCGATCCCATGATCGCGCCGCCCGTGTTGTGGGTGCTCTGATAGACCCGAGTGTCATAGCGCGCGCCCTTCTTGCGCACCGCCACGAAGTGCTTCTCGGGGTTCATGGCCTTCGCCACGGTCTCCATGCGCTTGCCCATGTAGCCCAGCATGTCGAATTCATTGTCATGCCAGTCGAACGTCATGCGCAGCAACGGCTGGCCATAGGCGTCCTTGTACGTCGGGTCCAGCGACAGATAGGCGTCGCGGTACGACATCACCGAACCGGAAATACCGATGGTCATGAAGCGCTGGTACGCGTCCTGCACGCCGGCCTTCCACGCGGTGCCCCAGGTGGGCGTGCCCGGCGTCGTTGGCGTCTGCTTGATCGGGCGGCCGCCGTAGCGCACGTGACGGATGCTGGCGCCGCCCACGAAGCCCAGCGGGCCGTGGTCGAACTGGTCGCCGTTCAAGTCGTCCATGCCCACGCCGCCCGCGCCGGTACCCACGAAGGGGTTCAACTGGGTGCCCTTGGGCAACAGCACGTTCACCGCGCCGTTCATCTGGTAGGCGTAGTTCTTGCCAACCACGCCTTCATTGGTCTTCGGGTCGTACGGTTTGCCGATGCCCGACAGCAGCAGCAGGCGCACGTTGTGCATCTGATACGCGGACAAGATCACCAGGTCGGCCGGTTGATCGATCTCGCGCCCCTCGGCGTCGATGTACGTGACGCCCACCGCCTTCTTGCCGGTGGAATCCAGGTTGACCTTGATCACCTGCGAGTGCGTGCGCAGCTCGAAGTTCGGCTTCTTCAGCAGCACCGGCAGGATGGTCGTCTGCGGCGATGCCTTCGAGTACATGTAGCACCCGTAGTTTTCGCAGAAACCGCAGAAATTGCAGGGTCCCAGACGCACGCCATAAGGGTTGGTGTACGGGCCGGACGCATTGGCGGCAGGCGCGGGATACGGATTGAAGCCGACCTCGCGCGCGGCCTTCTCGAACAGCTGCGCGCCATAGGTGTTGGGCAGCGCGGGCAACGGGAATTCCTTGCTGCGTTTGCCTTCCAGCGGGTTGCCGCCTTCGACGATCTTGCCGTTCAGGTTGCCCGCCTTGCCGGACGTCCCGCACACGTACTCGAACTTCGAGAAATACGGTTCCAGTTCGTCGTAGGTCACGCCGAAATCCTGGATGGTCATGCCTTCCGGGATGAATTTCTTGCCGTAGCGCGTTTCATAGCGCGTGCGCAGTTCCAGCTCTTCCGGCAACACGCGGTAGTGCATGCCGTTCCAATGGAAACCCGCCCCGCCCACGCCCGTGCCCAGCAGGAACGAGCCATTCTGGCGGTACGGCACGGCCACGTCGTCCACGCCATGGCGGATCGTCACGGTTTCCTTGGACAGGTCCTGAAACAGCTTGCCGCGCACGGAGTACGCCAGCTCGTCGACCACCTTGGGGTACTCGGCGTCCTTCGGCGTGTCCTGCATGCCGCCGCGTTCCAGCGCCAACACGTGCAGGCCGGCTTCGGTCAGCTCCTGGCCCAGAATCGCGCCGGTCCAGCCAAACCCGACCAGCACTGCATCCACTTTGTCTTTTTTGATCGCCATGATTAACCCTTCTCCCCAGAGATCGACACGGGGCCATAGGGGTACTTCACATTGGGCTGGTCGACCCAGTCCATATAGTCGGCGCGCGCGCCGGGAAAGCCCACCATCTTCCAACCCACCATGTTCTTGTTGCCGCCGTAGATCGGATCGGCAAAGAACCCTTCCTTGGTGTTGGACAAGAGGAAGCTGAAGAACGTCGTGGCGGGCACGGTATCAAACCGGATCTTGCCGCCCTGGAGATCCTTCAGGATCTGTTCCTGCAGCGCCTTGTCCAGCTCGGCGTATACCTTGCCATGCGTCTTCACGCACCAGGCGTTGCAGGCCTCGATGCCGTGGCGGTAGACCTGGCGGGGATTCTGATTCAGCTGGTAACCCAGTTCCGGCACCTGATCCGTATGGAACGGACCCTCCATGTACCAGAGCTTGCCGTGGCCGAAAGGCGTTTCCATCTGGCGGTCGATGAACTCGGGCACGCCAGCGGCAATGGCGCCCGGGCCGTAATCGTCGGCGGGGATCAGATGATCCACGGCCGCCACGATGAAGGTCCATTCGGGCTGGGTGAAATAGGTGGGTGCGTAGGGCTTGGCCGCCTGGGCGGTTTTGCCGTCATCGCCGCTGGTACAGGCCGTGGTCAAGCCGCCTACCGCCAACGTCGACGCCGGCACAATGGCCAGCGCTTGCAGAAACCGCCGGCGCGGCTTTGCATCTTCTGTCATAGACATCTCCGTGAATACTCCAAGTTGTCCTAGCGCGCTACCGAACATGAAACCTGGAAACACGAACTGCCGAGCTAGTGACAACACGCTCTTTGCTTACAGAAAATTGGACCTGCTCTTGAAAAGGGACGTAAGAGAAGGTGCCGGCATTATGCGCCTTTTCGCCCATCTGATCTGCTCTAAAGACCATATCAGTTCAATTTTCTTGACATGAAAATATCTTTTGCATTAAGGACAATGTAAGAAGTCCGAAAAATCGGACTTTCCTGACAAGCGGATTAACGGATTCTGTATATTTCGCGGCAGGAACAGCAACGGATCCCTCCCCATGAACGACAAGACGAAGACTTGGCGCAGTTCGACAACCACGCGCAGCTGGAGCACCACCACGGATCTCACGCCCGAGCAGCGCGTCCACATCGAAGACCTGCTGGACAGCAGGATGGACGGCGTCAGCGTCAGCCAGGAATGGAATTACTCGGGTCTTGAAAACGGCGAAGTCTTCAAAGTCCAGATCAAGGACGGCGCGGTCACGGTGAACGGCCGCAAGTACGACAGCCTGGACGAGGTTCCGCGCGCCGATCGCGAACGCATCGACGCGCTGCGCAGCGGCAACGACCTGGGCGGCCTGTGGGATATGCTGAAAAACGCCGGTGTCGACGTCAAGGATCTACCCGACGCCTCAGGCAAGCCGGCATTCACGATAGAGACCGACCACCCGGACCGGGAAGCCTCGGGCGCGATGCCGTCCGCCCCCGCGGACGATGCCGTGCGCATGGCCGCCGCCGACCCGTCCGTATCGCCAGGCGCGGTACGCCCGGGTGGGGGATTGCGACGCACGCTGCTGATCGGCATCGCCATCGGACTGGCGTTATGGGTGGCGCGAGCGCTGAATGTATTCTGATCCAGGCCGGGCCTAGGTCGTCGTCTGGACGTGCAGCCGGCTGGACTTGCACCGGTGCAAAGCCCGGTAGTATTCCAGCGGCCGTCCATTCGATCCGTACGCAATGGACTCAATGCGCAACAGCGGTTCCGCGCTGGCCATGCCCAATAGTTCGCACGTTGGCGCGTCGGGCGCCACCGCATCGATCCAACGCTCGGCGCGCACGATGCGCAATCCGTACTGCCGGCGCAGCACGTCATACAGCGAACGGTTTTCCAGGCGCGTGCGGTGCAGGCCGGGCGCCAGATCCGCCGGCACGGCGGTTTCCACCAGCAGCTGCAATTCGCCATCCACACTGCGCAGCCGCTTAAGCCCCACCACCATGTCCGTATCCGCCAGCGCCAACGCCGAGGCTTCCTGCGCGGTGGGCGCGCGCAGCTCCTGCACCAGCACTTGGGTGCGCACCGTACGGCCCTTGCGGGCCATTTCGTCCGAAAAGCCCAGCACCGTCGACACGAAATCTTCGTCGCGTTCGCGCGCCGACACGAAAGCGCCCTGCCCGCGGATCTTGTAGATCAGGCCATTGCGCACCAGGTCCGCCAACGCCTCCCTGACGACGATGCGGGAAATGCCGTACTGTTCGCCGAATTCGGCCTCGGTGGGCAGCTTGGCCCCCACGGCAAGCTCGCCCTGGAGGATCTTGCTGCGCACCACATCGCGGAACTGTGTCCAGAGCGGGGCGCCGGCGCTGCGGTCCAATACGTCTTGGGTCGGAATGGGGCTGCTCATGTCGTGATAAGGCTAGAAGTCGAATCAATATCTACAAAATGCCGGTCGCGCAGGATAGCGGCGCAAGCCAGCCATTCGTCGCGCCGGCGCGTGTCTGTCCAGCCCAGCGCCGCCGCGGCCAGATCGGCCAGTTCGGCCAGCAAGCCGTCGGTCACGCGGCCGCGTATCGCCAGCAGGGTCCGTCGGATCACCAGATCGGCCAGATGCTGCACGCCGGTCTCTTGGCACAGCGTGCGGATCTCGGCTTCGGAATAATCCGGCGCATGGCGCAGCGGAACATCGCCCGCGCGGGCAAAGGACCGCGCCAGCGCGCCCGCGCGCGAACCGTAGCGACCCATCAGTTCGTCGATGCGCTCGCGTGGCAAGCCGGACCGGCGCTGGATCATATCGACCCGTTGTTCCCTGGCTTTCCCGTCCGCAGGCATGTCCGCGCCGCCGCCGATGGCCAGTGTCTCGGTCAGGCGCAGGCGCGGCCGGCCCAGTTGCGTCAGTACCTGGTTCGCGGCCATTTCCGCCAGCGAACGGAACGTGGTCCATTTACCGCCCACCAGACACACCAGCGGCACATCACGCACCGCGTTCGGCGGGTCTAGCACCACGGCGTGATCGCGCGATATCTGGCCAGGCTTGTCCGCATCGGAGTACGCCAGCGGGCGCACGCCGACGTAAGTGTAGACCACGTCCCCCCGCGCAAAACGCAACCGCGGAAAGACCTCGCCCAACACGTCCAGCAGGTAATCGATCTCGGCGGGTTCGGTTGCCGCCTGGTCAGGATCGTCGACCGGAATGTCGGTGGAACCGACCAGCACGCGGTCCATGAAGGGATAAACGATGCAGACGCGGCCGTCCGACGCCTCGAAATACACCATGCGCCCATCCAGCGCCGCGCGCAGCGCGGGATGGTCCAGGATCAGGTGCGACCCCTTCGTGCCCATGACGCGGGAACCCGCCCCTTCAAGCACGCCCGCCGACCGGTCCAGCCAGGCGCCCGTGGCATTGACCACGGCGTCCGCGGTGACCTCGGCGGTCTCCCCGGTAATCTCATCGCGCAGGCTCAACGTCTTGCCGCGGCAAGCGGTCACATTGCAATAATTGGCGGCCAACGAAGCCGGCTGGTCCGCATGCGCGTCGGCCATCAGTTCCTGGATCAACCATTCAGGATGGCTGATCCAGGCGTCGAAATAGGTGGCCGTCCAGCCGACCGTATCCCGAAACAAGGCGCCGTCCGCGGCCGACGCCCGGGCGATGCGATGCTCGGGCATCACGCGCTGGCGCCGCCCCAACCGGTCATACAAACGCAGGCCCAGCGCCACCACGAATACGCCGCGCGCACCGGGCGACGCAGTGAAGCCCGCAAAACGCAACATGCTGCCCAGCAAACCGCCGAACCGGCTGGACAATGGCACGACGGTTTCCAGCGGACGCACCAGATGCGGCGCATTGCGCAGCAACAGATTGCGTTCGCGGGTGGCTTCGGCCACCAGTGCGAACGCGCCGCTTTCCAGGTAGCGCAGACCGCCATGGATCATCCGCGACGGCGCGCTGCTGGCGCCGGCCGCGAAGTCGCCCTTGTCGACGATCAGGCAGTCCACGCCCTGCAAGGACAAATCGCGGAACACGCCCACGCCGTTGATGCCGGCACCCACGATCACCGTTGAAAAATGGCGGCCCGCCAACGCCGATGGGCGCACATAGGGCAAGGTGTCCGTCGTCATGGCGCACGCCCCGCCAATTGCCCGAACACCGGCGCCATATTGCCGATCAGCATTTCAAATTCCGTATAGAACGCCGCATGGGCCTGCAAGGCCGCGGCGTCAGGCGCTTCTGCCACGCACCGCACCGGCAAGACCTCATCCGCGCAAGCCCCTTGCGACATCGCGGCATAACCAGCCGCCCCCCGCGCCCCGGTCTCATCATCGCCGCAACGCTCCACCGGATGCCCCATGAAGTCCGCCAGCAATCGCACCAGCCGCGGATCACGCGCCCCGCCGCCCAAGGCGGCCACCCGCCCCGGCACGCCCAGGCCACGCGCAGCCAGACGCTTCAGGTGCCAGGCATGCAATGCCGCCACCCCGTCGATCACCGCCCGGGCCATGTGCGCGCGGCCGTGATGCCCTTTCAGCCCAATGAACCCCGCCGCGGCGCCGGCCGCCACGCCGCCCCCGTTGATGAACGGCAGGAAGCGCAGGCCCTCGGCGCCCAACGGCACCGACATCGCCCCACCCACCGCGGCGGCCGCGTCGTCGAACTGCAGCGTGCGCGCCAGCCACGCCACATTCGCCATGGATGACGGGCTGTTCTCAAGATAGAGCCGCGACGCCGCCGGGCCGTAGCGCACGATCGCGCCGACTTCCGGTTTGGGCTCGTGCGCGGGCGCCACCACCGCGTTCACGCACCAGGTCCCGAACACCGCAACGGCATGGCCGCTTTTCACGGCGCCCACGGCAGACAGCGAGGCCAGCAGATCGATCGCCCCCATGGCGATGGGCAGGCCGGCGGGCAATCCGCAGGCCGCTGCGCGCGCGGGCAACAGGTGCCCGATCACCGTCCCCGTGGGCACGATCGGCGGTAACGCGCTCGGCATCAATGCCGCCAAACCGGCCGCCTCGAACGCCAACCTCGACCACGTCCCGGCTTCCAGGTTCAGCAGGCCAGCGGTGCTGACATCACTGGCGTCGGTCGCGATCTCTCCGCTAAGCAAAAACCCCAGATAGTCCTTGGCGAACAACAGGCGGCGTATCGCCTGCTGCCCGCCGCCATCCGCGCCAAACAGTTCCGCCGCGACCAGGCTCGGCTGACCCGCCCATGGCCGGCAGCCCACCTCTTGATACAAGGCATCCCCATACTGCTGCGCCAGCCGTCGCGCGCGGCCCGCCGCCCGCTGATCGGTGGAAGCCACGGCACGCTCGGCCAGCAGCGCGCCCCGCTCGTCCAGCGCGTACAGCCCCGCGCCATGCCCGGTGCAGCACAGCGCGCGCAACTGGGCCGTGCGCGGCCCCAGCTGTTCGGCCACGCCACGCAAGGCGTGCACCAACGCGGCGTCGATGGCGTCCGCCCGCAGCTCGCAGCCTCCGCCAGGTAGATGCCGGTACGGCATTGCGCTACCCGACGCAGCCAGCGTGGCTCCCGTCCCGGCTTCGAAGGCAACTGCCTTCAAGCCCGTGGACCCCATGTCGATACCCAGGAAGATGTCTGCTTTCATGTTATGACATTGTCTACAGATATTTTCCGCAGGATAGCAGTGTTTCCCCTAGTAAAAGAAATAATTCCGCTGCCATATAGTTCAGTCGATGTCATAACAACGAGTTGAGCCAATTCAGGCCCACCACCGGGTATCCACGCCAACAGGCAATGGATCAATGCGAGGAAAAGGAGCGCAACATGAGAAGAGATTTCTTGAAGACCGTAGCTGCTGCGGGCGCCAGCCTGGCAGGAGCCAATGCCTTTGCGCAAAGCGCGACGGCCTCGCCGGGCACGGGCCTGAAAGGCGCCACCACCGACGTCTATGTCATGAACGTCATGGTGTCCGGGGTGGAGTACTGGTTCCCGGTCTATGAAATGATGAAGCAGCTTGGCCAGACGCTGGGCGTCAAAACGCGCTACTCGGGCACGCCCGAGTACGACGTCAACAAACAATTGGCCTCGTTCGAACAGGAGCTCGCCCGCAAGCCCGCTGGCATTCTGCTGCATCCGATGAACCCCGACCCGTTCATTGAACCCATCAACCGCGCCGCGGCGATGGGCATTCCCGTGGTCACCTTCGCCGCGGACTCCCCCAATTCCAAGCGGGTGTCGTTCGTCACGTCCGACAACGAACGCGAAGGCGCGCAGGCCGCCGATGCGATCGCCGCCGCATTGAACGGCAAGGGCGATTACGCCGTGCTGGAGAATCCGGGGCAAGACAACCATGACCGCCGCATCGCGGCCTTCATCAACCGCATGAAGACCAAGCACCCGGGCATGAAGCTGGTGGGCCGCGCGGCCAGCAACCAGGATCCCAACAAGGCGTATCAAGCCACCTTGAGCCTGGCGCAGGCCAATCCGGGCCTGGCCGCGCTGTTCATGCCGGAAGCCAACTCCGCCCTGGGTGCGGCGCAGGCCAGCATCGAGACCAAGAAGAACATCAAGGTGCTGTGCTGCGATGTGAACGCCAAGATCCTGGACATGATCAAGTCGGGCGAAGTCTACGGGTCCGTCAATCCGAACCAGGGCGTGCAGGGCTATATGGGCATGATGCTGCTGTTTCTGGCGCGCAACCAGCAATTGATCGACCCCATGAACGACGCCAAGCGCAACGGCACCAACCCGATGGCCGTGCCCTTCCTGGACAACGGCCTGTCCATCGTCAGCAAAGCCAACGCCGACGATTTCTACTGGGACAAATACCTGGCGCGCCGCGGCACCAAGGGCATCAACGAATGACCGCGCAACCGCCCCTGCTGGAACTGCACGGCATCGCCAAGCGTTTCGGGGCGTCGCGCGCGCTGGCCGGCGTGCATTTCTCGCTGCAGCGGGGCGAAATCCACGCCCTGTGCGGCGAGAACGGCGCCGGCAAGTCGACGCTGATGAAGATCATCGATGGCATCCACGCGCCAGACGAAGGCGATATCCGCTTGAATGGCGAGCGCGTGGTCATCGACGGCCCCGCCCACGCCATGCGGCTGGGCATCGGCCTGGTCCACCAGGAAATCGCGCTGTGCGGCGACGCCACGGTCGCCGAGAACATCTTCATGCCCGAAATCGCCACCCGGCCCCGCGCCTGGATGGACTTCGCCAGCTTGAACACGCGCGCGGCCCAGGCGCTGGCGCGACTGGGCCAGCAGATCGATCCGGGTCTGCGCGTGGACGACCTCGGCATCTCCAGCCAGCAACTGGTCGAAATCGCGAAGGCGCTGACGCTGGATTGCAAAGTCCTGATCCTGGACGAACCCACGGCGGCGCTGACCGAGGTCGAATCGGCCGCCCTATTCCGCGTGCTGCATGACCTGAAAGCGCAAGGCATCGGCATCATCTACATCAGCCACCGCATGGCCGAGATCTTCCAGCACTGCGACCGCGTCACCGTCCTGCGCGATGGCCGCGACGTACTCTGCGCCCCGCTTTCCGGCCTGACGCCCGATGCGCTGGTACGCAGCATGGTCGGGCGCGACCTGGGTTGCTACTACCCGCCAAAACAGGCAGCGGGCGAAGACGCCACGCCCTTGCTGGAGGTCGACGGCCTCGCCGACGGCCTTTGCGTGCACGGCGTCTCCTTCACGCTCAAACGCGGCGAGATCCTGGGCATCTCCGGCCTGATGGGCGCGGGGCGCAGCGAACTGGCCGAGACCTTGTGCGGCCTGCGGCGCGCGCGCCGCGGCGAGGTGCGGCTACGCGGCAAACCCCTGCGAATACGCCGCTATGGCGACGCCCTGCGCCATGGCATCGCCTACCTCAGCGAAGACCGCAAGGCCGCCGGACTATTTCTGGAACTGCCCATCGAGCAGAACATATCTTCCATGGCGCTGGCGCGTATCAGTTCGCGCTTCGGCCTGCTGCGCAGGCGCGCGGAACGGCGTCTGGCCACCGAGCTGGGCGCCCGGCTCAAACTCAAGTCCAACGGCGTGGCCATCGACGCCGCCAGCCTGTCGGGGGGCAATCAGCAGAAGGTAGCGATCGCCAAGCTGCTGGCGACGCATCCCGCCGTCCTGCTGATGGACGAACCCACGCGCGGCGTGGACGTCGGCGCCAAATCCGAGATCCACCACATCTTGCGAGACCTGGCCAGCCAGGGCGTGGGCGTGATCGTGATCTCGTCCGAACTGCCGGAGATCATCGGCCTGTGCGACCGCGCGCTGGTGATCCGCGACGGCCGGCTGGCCGGCGAACTGGCCGCCAGCGAAATGACCGAAGAGCGGCTGCTGAGACTGGCCTCTGGCCTCAGCGCCCAGGAGACGATCTGATGTCCGAACTCAAACCTTCCTCCGCGACCGACGCCGTCCTGGCGCCCGACGGCAGCCTGGCCGCTGCGCGCCCCGCCACCGGGCTACCGTTGCGGCACCGGTTGGCCAGCATGCGCGAGGCCGGCCTGCTGCTGATCATCGCGTTGCTCGCCATCGGCATGAGCTTCGCGTCGCCACACTTCCTGACCTGGGAGAACATCCGCGCGATGCTGCTGTCGTTCTCCATCGAAGGCATTGTCGTGGTCGGCATGACCCTGCTGGTGATCGTAGGCGGCATCGACCTATCGGTGGGCTCGGTCGTCTGCATGGCCATGGTAATCACCGGCAAGCTGTTCCTGATGGGCGTCGACCCGTGGACCGCCAGCCTGGCGGCCATCGCGGCAAGCGGCGTCGTGGGCGCGCTGATCGGCCTGTGCGTGACGCGCATCGGGCTCAGCCATTTCATCGCGTCGCTGGCTTTCATGGTGATCGTGCGCGGCTTGTCGCTGGCCATCACGCAAGGCACGCCGCAGTCGCTGTTTTCGCTGCCCGCGCAGTTCAAGTTCATCGGCCAGGGCGTCATTGGCGGCATCCCCGCCGTGATCCTGATCTTCACCGCCATCGTCATCGTCAGCGACTTCGCCCTGCGCCGCGCCGCGCTGCTGCGCAAAGTGTTCTACACCGGCAGCAATGAAAAGGCCGCGCTGTATTCCGGCATCCGCACGGGCCGGGTGAAGTTCTGGGTCACCGTGCTGTGTTCAACGCTGGCGGGGCTGGCGGGCGTCGTCTACACCGCCCGCTTCGGCGCCGCCACGCCCACCTTCGGCATGGGCATGGAACTGAACGTGATCGCCGCCGTGGTGATCGGCGGCGCCAGCTTGAAAGGCGGCTCCGGCACGGTCCTGGGCGCCGTGCTGGGGCTGGCCCTGCTGTCGGTCGTGACCAGTTCCCTGATCCTGCTGGATGTCTCGCCCTACTGGCAGGACGTGGTCAAAGGCCTGATCCTGTTGGCCGCCGTCACCGTCGACCATCTTATGAACGTCAAGAAAGGACACCGATGAACATCACCACTCTGGGCGCATCCGGCATCGAATGCGAAACCGTCGGCCTGGGCACCTGGGCCATGGGCGGATGGATGTGGGGCGGCGGCGACGATGCGGCGGCCATCGACGCCATCCGCGCGTCCGTGGACGCCGGCGTGCGCCTGATCGACACCGCGCCCGCCTACGGCCTGGGGCACGCCGAACGCCTGGTCGGCACCGCCCTGCAAGGACGCCGGCATCAGGCCGTCATCGCGACCAAGTGCGGGTTGGTATGGCACACGCAACAGGGTACGCACTTCTTCGACGAAGACGGCAAACCGGTGCACCGCCACCTGGGGCGCGCGTCCATCTTCCATGAAGTGGAACAGAGCCTGGCCCGCCTGCAAACCGACTACATCGACCTCTACATCACGCATTGGCAGGACAGCGGCACCCCCGTCGCGGAAACCATGGGCGCGCTGCTGGACCTGAAGCGCCAGGGCAAGATCCGTGCCATCGGCATCAGCAACGCCGCGCCCGAAACGCTGGCCGAATACCTGCGCCATGGCCCGGTGGACGCCATCCAGGAACGCTACAGCCTGATCGACCGCGACATCGAGTCCACGCTGCTGCCTCCGTGCCGGGAACACGGCGTGGCCTCGCTTGGCTACTCCTCGCTGGCCCTCGGCCTCTTGGCTGGCCCGCTCGACCCCGACCGGCAATTCACAGGCGACGACCAGCGCGCCGGCAACCCGCGCTTCTCCGCCGCCAACCGCGTGCGGCTGAAGGCCTTCTTTGACGCATTGGCACCATTGCGGCAGCGCCTGGATTGCTCTTACGCGCAACTGATGATTGCCTGGACCACTCGCAAAGGCGGGGTCAGCACCGCCTTGTGCGGCGCCCGCACGCCTGCGCAAGCAGTCCAAAACGCCGGTGCCGCGAACCTCACGCTGGACCCGACCGCCCTTGCCGCCATCGACACGGCCGCCGCCCTCCATCTTGAAACGCTGGACTGAAAGGACAAGGAAACCTCTTCATGACGCATAACAAAGAAGCGCGCCTGAACCGCCTGCTAACCGCCGGCCGCTGCCTGGACATCGCCGTCGACCACGGCGTCTGCAACGAACCCGGATTCCTCGACGGCCTGGAGGACATGCCCGCCGTCATGGATCAACTGGTAGCGGCGCGCCCCGACGCCATCCAGCTCAATTACGGCCAGGCCGGTCTGCTACAGCAACGCCCGGGGCGCGATAAACCCGCGTTGGTCATGCGCCTGGACATGGGCAACCCCTACAACGCCACCACGCACCGCGTGATGTGGGCCGTATTGCAGAACACGCAAGATCCGGTATTGCCGGCCGTGCAGATGGACGCCGCCTGCGTCGTCGTCAACCTGTTCATGCTGCCCGACGAACCCGACCTGTTCCGCCAATGCGTGTCGAACATCGCACGCGTGCGCGCCGACTGCGATCGTTATGGCATGCCGCTGATGATCGAACCGCTCGTCATGGCGCCCCACTCCGCCCGCGGCGGCTACATGGTGGACGGCGACGCCGAAAAAATCGTGACGCTGGTCCGCCTGGCGCGCGAAATGGGCGCCGACATCATCAAGGCCGACCCCACCACCGAGACCCGCGACTTCCATCGCGTGGTCCAGGCGGCGCGTTGCCCGGTGTTGGTGCGGGGAGGCGGCCGCGAAGACCTGCAACGTGTCTTCGGCCGGTCATGGGAACTGCTGGATCAAGGCGCGGTGGGCCTCGTGTACGGACGCAACGTCTACCAGCACGCTTCCCCCTCGGCGGTAGTGCGCGCACTGATGGCAATGATCCACCAGGGTGCCAGCGCGCGCGAAGCATGGCAGCAATACGAAAGCGAATCCAGCCACGGGTAACGCCACGCGTTGGCCCAGCTGATTATCATGTCGAAGCTCGCTTCTGAGCCCCCACGTGAATCGGTAAGCCAATGGAATCGTCCAACGCAACGGAAAGCCACAGCATCGCCCTTCCCGCCAAATGGCGCGAAGACTTCGCCCACGCATCCCTGGAACCGCAATCCATCGGCGAGTCCCGCGCGGACGTGTTCCGCGTGCGGCGCCCCAAGCAGCCTGATCTTTTTCTAAAGTCGGAACTTGCAAGTGCGGAAACCGAGCTGCCGGACGAGATCGACCGGCTTCGCTGGCTGCAGCAGGTTGGCCAACCCGCCCCGCACGTACTGGACACCGCGATGGAAGGCGGCCGCCACTGGCTTCTGATGACGGCGCTTCGCGGTGCCGACCTGGCCAGCGCCGCCCTGCCTCCCGCGCAAGTCATCGGCGTGTTGGCGACGGCATTGCGCGACTTGCACCGCCTGCCCATTGCAGCCTGCCCGTTCGACCACCGGCTGGAAGCGCGGATTGCGCAGGCGCAGCGCCACGTCCACGCCGGATTGGTCGACGAAGCGGATTTCGACGATGAACGGCTGGGGCAATCGGCCAACCAGGTATTGGCCGAACTGCTATCTAGCCGCCCCCCGGCAGACGATCTGGTGGTCACGCATGGCGACGCCTGCCTTCCCAACCTCATGGTCGACGGCCACCAGTTCACGGGGTTCATCGATTGCGGCCGTCTGGGCATCGCCGACCGCTTTCAAGACCTGGCGCTGGCGGCGCGAAGCATCGCCCGCAATGTCGGCAAGGAATGGGTTGCCGCGTTCTTTCGCGAATATGGCATTACGCCCGATACGCAGCGCATCAACTTCTATTGCCTGCTGGACGAATTCTTCTAGCACGCAAATAGGCCAATGCCGCCCACAACTCGGGCGGCGAGCCCGCCCAGCGTTAGCCTGGTGGCCGCAGGCCTATCGCGCTGGCCATGTCCATGGACGTATGTACCCCATTGCCCAGCACATGGCGGATTAAATCGGCATCTGTTGTCACGCCCAATTTTCTCATTGCGCTGCGCTTCTGGGTGCTGATCGTTTGCACGCTCCGATGCACCATCTCGGCAATATGGGTAATGGTGCCGCCTGCGCAGAATAATCGAACCACTTCCGCCTCGCGTGGCGTCAGGCGGCTTTCTCCGCCCATCTGCATATTATTCAACAACAGTTCCTTTATAACTGGCGAATAATACTGCCGCCCGGCATGGACCGCCCGCACCGCACTAATCAAATGGGTAGGGGAATCGCATTTACTGACGATTCCCAGGACATTCTGGCGCACCATCGCCCATACCATTATCGGGCTATCGAACATGGTGTAAATAACGGTACGCAGCGTC
Source organism: Achromobacter maghribensis (assembly GCF_057334215.1). Lineage (NCBI taxonomy): Bacteria > Pseudomonadati > Pseudomonadota > Betaproteobacteria > Burkholderiales > Alcaligenaceae > Achromobacter > Achromobacter maghribensis. The sequence continues at coordinate 114,151 of NZ_JBHFII010000023.1, forward strand.
GGATAGTTGCGTTCCAGATAAGCCACAAGCGCCAGACCGTCGCCGTATTTCCCTCCCGGCATCGAGAAGTCGGAAATCAGCACATCACATGGATTTTCGTTCAGTAAATCCACCAGGCCCGTCGAGTCCGTGGCTTGTCCCACCATCACGAACTCGGGTCTCTCGCTTAGTACCGACACCACACCCAGCGACACTGCGGGGTGATCATCGACAAGCGCGACATATATATCGGTTTCAGACGCCAACACACTCTTCCATATCAAGGGAGGAACCCACTCGTTCGAATTTATTGTAGACGAGAGCCACGCTTTCAGCATATTGGGACACAACGATCTGGCCGGCAACACATACTAAAAACAGGACCAGTTCCACACTACGGCTTCGCCGCAGAACGGGCAAGCCTTGACCACTTTACGACAAAAGCGAGACCAATCCATTCATTTTTATAACAATTACCAGTCAGGCCATTAATTAAACGAACTCAGTTTCGAATAACTACCCCACCAATTTCGTATCTTTCCTAGTTCTCTTAGTCCTACAAAAACCTATAGTCATTCTCCGTGGCCTCGGCATCGCGACACGCCCGATGCCGGAAAAAAAGCCGAGCCCCGCATTGTGTCCCATGCGCTCACCGGGCATCACGCACTCTGGGAAAACGCGCTCCCGAGCGGCTCACGACGATGACAACAAAATCAATAAAGGGCCGCTGCACACAGCGGGTAGAACCAAGTGATATTCCACAATGCAATGGCGGCAATGCGCCGGCGGATCCGTCCTGGCCGTGCTTGCACCCTGCCGCCATATTCCCCCACCGCAGGCTTGCGCTGGCAGCTGACGGTCAGCCTGATGCTGGCGCTACCACCGATCCCTACCTTCGCCCAAATCCCCGACGCCGGCCGGGCGCTCAGAGAGCTTGAGTCAACACTTCCCGCCTTCACGCCGCCGGCTTCGCAGCCGAGCCTCGACGTAACCGCCCCGTCCTCGCTGCCCTCGGCCACCGGCCGATCCGAAGGCCCCGGCGTGCCGGTCACCAAATTTCAACTCCGCGGCAATCAGGTTTTCGATGATACGGAACTCCTGCAACTGCTGGCGGACCTTCCAGGCACTGAACAAAACCTGGATGGGCTGCGCGCCGCCACCGATCGCATCACCAAGTTCTATCAAGACCGCGGCTATCTGCTGGCCCGCGCCTACCTGCCGCCGCAAGACATCGTGGACGGCGTGGTCCAGATCGCCATCCAGGAAGGCGTCTACGACGGCGTGACGTTGAACAACCAGACTCGCGTCAATGACTCGGTCTTACTCCGGGCGCTTTCCCCGTTGCGCCAAGGCGACGCGGTGCACCTGGAAGCGCTGGACAACCGCCTGATGCTCGTCAACGACATCCCCGGCGTCCAAGTCCAAGGCACGCTGCGGCCAGGCAAGGCCCCCGGCTCGACGGAATTGCTCATCGATGCGGAGCCCGCCCCCTTGATGGCGGGCAGCCTGGACGCCGACAACTTCGGCGGGTACTACACCGGTGAATTCCGCCTGGCCGGCACCCTGGATGTGAACAGCCCCTTACGCCTGGGCGACCAGTTGAACCTGCGTCTGCTGACCAGCGACAAGAAGCAGCGCTACTACCGCGTGGCTTACCAGGTACCCGTCGGATCCAGTCTGACACGATTAGGCGCCAGCGTCTCCAACATGAGCTACCGCCTGGGCCGGGACTTCGACATCCTTGACGCGCACGGCAAGGCCTCGATCGTCAGTCTGTTCGTGCAACAGCCGCTCTTGCGCAGCCGCAATTTCACGCTACAGGCCCAGCTGCAGTATGACGACAAAAGCATGCGCGACGCCATGGATTTGTTTGAAATCGTCAACCGCAAGCACGTCGGCCTGTGGACGGCGTCGCTGAACGGCAGCCGCGACGATGGCCTTCTTGGAGGCGGCCGCAGCGCGATGTACCTGTCCTATGGCATCGGTTCGCTACAGCTACGCGACCCCAACAGCCGCCAAGGCGACCGCCTGTACAGCCGCGCGGCGGGCAGGTTCGGCAAGGCCAACATCACCTTGCTACGCATGCAGAACCTGCCCGGCCCTTTCATGCTGTCCGCGCAATTCAATGCCCAACTGGCATCGAAGAACCTGGACAGCTCAGAGAAATTCAGCCTGGGCGGCCCCTTTGGTGTGCGCGCCTTCGCCAACGGCGCCGCCAGCGGCGACGAAGGCTGGCAAGGCAGCCTGGACTTGCGCTACCTGCCCTTTCCCGGCCTGCAGCTTGCCGCCTTCTTCGACAAAGGCGCCGTGCGCCTCAGCAAGCGCCCGTGGGCCAGCGGGCGCAACAGTCAGCAGCTATCCGCCATGGGCATCAGCCTGATCCAAACCGGCCGCCAGCACCAAGTCACGCTGACGGCCGCATGGCCGCTGGAACAAAACAACTACCAACAAGAAGGCCCCAAGCGCGAACCGCGGTTGTGGTTCCAGGCCACCCGCCTCTTCTGATCCGGAGGCCCAAAGAGTTTTTCAACCCCGCGTCGGCTTACGCCAACGCGCTACTTAGCAGAAGGCACAATGAACAAGTCCTACACCGTCATATGGAATGAATCCAAGGGATGCTGGAGCGTCGCAGGCGAAACCGCCAAACAACGCGGCAAGTCCAGCTGCTCGGGCGTCCGCGCCGGCGCCATGGCCGCCGTCGTGCTCGGGCTGTCGATGTTGATGCCAACGGCCCATGCGCTGCCCACGGGCGGCACGGTCACGCATGGCACGGCCCAGATCTGGGCAAATGGCGCCGAAACGGTCATTAACCAGACCACGCCCAAGGCGGTCATCAAATGGGATAGCTTCGGCGTCGACGCCGGCGAACGCGTTACCTTCAACCAGCGGACCAGCGACATGGCGCTGAACTACGTTTCTGGCGCTTCCCCCACGTCGATCGGCGGTAATCTCGCCGCCCAAGGCAAGATCTTCATCGTCAACCCGCAAGGTGTTGTATTCAGCGCCGGGGCCAACGTCAATGTCGGGGGCCTGGTCGCATCGACCTTGATGACGGATCCTACAAGTTTCTACAACAACACCAGCGGCGAATTCGTATTTGAAGGAGTCACTACCAATAGCGTCTATAACAATGGCGCGCTGATCACCGCCCAAAGCGGCGATGTGTTACTGCTTGGCACCCAAGCCATCAACACCGGCTCGATCCAGGCCAACGGCGGCACCGCCGCCCTGGCTGGTGGCAGCAAAATCACGGTCAGCATGGGCAGCGGTCTGGTCAAGCTGGAAATCAACGCCGCGTCTGCCAATGCCTTGGCACAGAACAGCGGCACGATCCGCGCAGACGGGGGACAAGTCCTGCTCAAAGGCAGCAGCAGCAACGCCTCGCCCCTCACGACAGTCGTCAACAACAGCGGCGTCATCGAAGCCAAGACTCTGAACAATGTGCCTGGCAAGATCGTGCTGGACGGGGGAGCAAAGGGCGTTGTGGAAGTCGCGGGCAGGCTAAGCGCCAACGCCCTGACCTCCTACGGCAACGGCGGCGCCATCGAGGCCTCCGGTGAACACGTTGGCGTTCGCCTGGGCACCAACCTCGACACCCGCGCCATCAACGGTTACATCGGCACCTTCAAGCTCACCAGCAGCGACGTCAATGTCGAAAACACGGCTGCCATTTATGCTCCGACCATTCACGCCGATACGCTGAATCGTAACCTCGTCAACACCAATATCGAGCTGGCCAGCTCCGTCGGCGATGTCGTGGTGAACGCGCCGGTGAATTGGAACACCGGCAATAGCCTGACGTTGAATGCCCAGCACGGCGGCGGGGGCAAGACCGCTCTGAACGGCGCAGTCTCCACGACTGGCACGGGCGCCACCCTGAACCTGCTGGCCGATGAACGCATCGACATTGGCGACAGGATTATTCTTAGCGGACCGAACTCCCGCATCACGCTGAACACCACAACTGCCGCCGCAGGAACGGGAGGTTCTACGGGCAAGCCGGCTACCGCCCACTACGTACTGAAGGATCCCAAAGCCAATATCACGCTAAGCGGCGTTGGCGCCACCTTCCTTTCCAACAACATCCTGCACAACATCATTCAGAACCAGGCGGCCCTACAAGCGGTCAATAACAATCTCTATGGTTTCTACGTACTGGGAACTGACCTGCGGGGTACCGGAACATTCCAATCCATTGGCGGCGCCTACGGCACGTTCAATGGCACGTTCGACGGGATGGGCCATTCCTTGACGGGCTTTGCCGTCTCCAGTGGCGGAGGCAACGTTGGCTTGTTCTCGTCGTCCGCAGGCGTTATCCGCAATCTGAACCTGGCATCAATGACGGTCACCTCGCCGTCTGTCAACATTGCTTCCATGTCCATCGGAGCGCTGGCTGGTTACAACACCGGCTTGATTGACAACGTCAATGTGTCCGCGTCTACCGTCAATGGCAACAGTTACCGATCCAACGTCACCGGCGGTTTGGTTGGCACCAACTCAAATGGAATTATCAGCAATTCCTCATACTCAGGCGTCGTACGTAGCGGCACATATACCGAGAGCATGGGCGGTCTGGTGGGGACCAACCTTGGTGATGGGGCCCGAATTGTCGCTAGCCAAGCCAATGGCACCGTCAGCGGTACGATGCAGCGCAACGAGGTCGGTGGCATCGGCGGCCTGGTAGGCGCCAACCATGGCATCATCGAGTCTTCGCACAGCGCTTCCGCAGTCACCACCAGCAGTGCGAATCTCAACGTGGGCGGGCTTGTTGGATCGAACCGCAATGGAATGCTGACCAACGTACGCAGCACCGGCGCAGTGTCCGCCGGCGCTTCCAGCAACGTGGGAGGCCTGATCGGAATCAATAACGGCTATCTCACTCGGACTGAAAGTAGCGGTTCCGTCGCAGCCACGGCGGGCGGTTCCGTGGGTGGTTTGGTCGGCGTGAATAATGGCGGCCCCATCTCCGAGTCCAGCGCGTACGGCAGGGTGTCCACATCCAATGGCTCGAACACGGGCGGTTTGATCGGCGCGAATAACGGCGGTCAGATTCGAGACGTTGTTGCCAGCGGCGTAGTAGAAGATCGGCAATATGCCGGAAATATCGGTGGCTTGGTCGGCAACAACGGCGTTGGCGGGTCCATTGAAAACGGGGAGGCGAGCGGCGCAAGCCTTTCCTCCGTCATGGCTAACGCCGGTACCCGCGTGGGCGGCCTTGTGGGCGTCAATAACGGCCAAATCAACTATAGCGTCTCGCGGGTGGGGAGAGTTAGCGCTGCCAACTACGCCACAGTGGGCGGTCTGGCAGGCCACAATAACGGGTCCATCCAAACTTCCAGCTCGACCAGCCTTACCCAAGGTGGGCAATACAGCATGACCGGCGGTCTGGTGGGCGTGAACACCGGCAGGATTTCCGGCGGCATCGCCACCGGTTCGGTCATCGGCCACAACTACGCGACCATTGGCGGCTTGGTTGCTCAAAACCAAACCGGCGGCGAGATCGAGCATTCCACATCCACGGGCATCGTTACGGGCCAGCAACTCGGCTCATCTTATTACTATGGAACCGGGATGACGCTGGGAGGCCTGATCGGCATGAACCAAGGGGCGGTCACCTATTCTAAAACCGCTAGCCAAGTGGACTTCCGTTACGGCAAGAACCAGACATTCGGCGGGCTGGTCGGCATCAACTACAGCACGATGCGCGGCAATTCCGTAACCGGCCAGGCTGGATTGGTGCCGATAGCCGGCACCAATTATGGATCTATCGACATGGCCAATTAACGCTATAGATCCGTCCGCTTGACCGGGATTAGCCCGGTCGCAATGAACAACGGCTGCCGTAGATATACGGCAGCCGTTTTTTCGCTAGATCAAAACCGTTGACTTTACGCTCTGACTCGCGTTCGAATCGAGTCAATCGTAGTAGATTTTAAAGTTTACTTGGCTGTCCGCATTGCCGCCGGTGACGCCGGCCTGAGTTTGGTCTACCCGCTGATACCGGGCACCAAGATTTATCTCTGCACTACCATTCGCGCTCACACCTCCTCCAGGAATATTGTCGAAATCGTATCTTGTTCCCACCGCCCCACCTTGACCAATGTTCAACGGATTGCGAGGGTCCCCGCCTTGCCGAGTCAGAATGACACCCAGGTTTTTCGCGGTCGTCGCTTCCCCATGGTTTTTTAGTTGGAGAACGTTGGTGCCCGGAATCAACCCGTACTGCGCGTTGAACGCAATCTTCGGCTTGGCGCCCGCTCCGCACGTATGGACGGATACAGCAAATGGAACTTCCTTGCTGGCCGCCCCGTTGGTGCGAAAATCGCCCGGGCCGTAGTCTCCCATTGGCAACGAAAACCCTCCGGCAAACTTGGCATCCACCGTACACTTCGCCTCGACTTCCGGGGCACCTCCACCGAACGTCAGGATGTCCACCACGCTATATTTGGCGGTGGCGTTGCATACGAGCCTCCCCTGAGGCGCCTGTCCATCTGAAGCACTGGACTCCATCGGCGCGCCCATTACTGGCGACTCGGCAGCCGTTCGTTGTACCGCCACCACTTCAAAGTCGATAGCAGGCCAATCTGGATCTATACCGTTCACGATATGTTGGCCGGGAGCAACCGGCCCCGTCACCACCAACTCAGCAAATATAGAATTCAAATAAGTTTCGGGCTTGCCGATCGGCTTTTCGCGGGCTGTAATAATTTTGGTGGAGAATAATGTCAGGAACTGCCCCTCTATCTGCGGTTTTACAAGCGCTCCCACGTTCAAGGCACTGGATATTCGGATACCCAGCCCCTTCACATTAGTCGGAATTGTCGCCGTCGCGAAATAAGGCGCACCGGCCCAACGCGCGCCCACGATCAAGTTCGGATTGGCACCAATCTCGGCAACATACCCGTACTTGCTGGTCAACGTAATCGACAGCGTCCGAGTTGCGATAACGTTGTTTACCGTTGACGTGTCCAATCCGGTCTTACTCCATGGCGATGAACCGCCATGTCCTCCTTCACCAAATTGAAAAAGTTTGCACTGCTCAAGATAGTAGTAGGCAAGCGTGGACTGTGCCTGAGCCGCTGCCATCGCGAAAAAGAACAGCGCGCCCCCCCACGCAAGCCGACTCGCCCCTCTTCCGAATGCTCTAAAAACCGAACCGTCACGCATAGCTGAATTTCTCCAATGTTGCGCCCCTTTCTCTAGGCACGAGGCGCGCTTGATCACACAATTACGGCGAGACGGACTGAAGCGTTGCCTCGCCAGGCATCACCAGCCCCAGGTCATCGACCGCCTCGAACTCCAGGCCGGCGCCACTGGCTAGCTGCGGGGTCGAACCGGCAGGCAGCGCAAATCGTTCCGTTGTTTTGGGCAAAATGGTCAGGCCCGTCCACGTGATGGGGATGGGGCCATTGCGCAGGCTTAGCGTCGTCAGTGACACGGCATAGGGTGTGGGGTTCTCGGCCTGAAGGTATGCAGGGCTTTGCCCTGCGCCCCGGTGGTACGTCCAGCGCACCAGGGCAGGCGCATCTTTGGCCGCGCCGGCCAGGCCTTTCGGGCGGTACAGGACTTTCATCACGTAGCTCAACACCACCTGCAACCGTTGCTGGGCGTCGTGGTTGGCGGGCGCGTGCCGGAGGTTGATCCAGAACACGGTTTCCCTGTCCGGCGGCAAGGGTTCGCCGGTGTATCGCAATTGCAGCGTCTTGCGCTGGCCTGGGTCCACTCTGAATAGTGGCGGCATCAGCACAAAGGGCACTTGCAGACGGCTCAGGTCCGACTCGGACCCACCGCGATCCAGCCACGTCTGCACCAGGATGGGATCATTGCCGGTATTGCGCAGCGACACGACGATTTCTTTTTCGCCCTCGGGGTAGACGAAACGCGTGCCCGTCACGGCCAGGTCGGCCCATGCCGCCGGCGGCATGGCTGCCGTCGCCATCAGGCAGAGCCGGGCCAGCCATCCGCACACGGAAGCACATCGGCGATGAATGCTCATCGGCCCGCCAATGGGGACATCGGAGCCGCCTTGGCCGGCACTGACCTGCAGGGCAGTTCCAGCGTGTCGTATCCGTCTTGTTTTTGGCCCTTGGCGCGCTCAGGCAGCTGATAGTCGATCACGCATTGCTGATCCGGCTTGCCTCCCCACTCGACTCGGACTGAACCCTGATCTTGTTGCGCCCGCATCACGATGCGGCTGCCCTGGCCCACACCGCCAATGGAATCTCCCGTAGCGGTATCGAACACATCCGCTCCGAAGGGCAAGGTGTCGCCATTCGGCAGGCGGCTGTCAATCAGCACGGGCCGCGCCCGCCGCGTGGGATAAGACAGCAGCACGACAGCGCCCGCACGGGGCGCCACGCTGCGTGAGCTATTCAACAGTTCGACGTCATCCGACATGTCCCCGGGGTTGAGTTCCACGGTATTGAGCTGATAAGGCGACAGGCTCGTGACCAACGCGTAGCCACGGCTATCGACCTTGTTCTGGCTGAATCCCACCCGGGCGTCTTCCGCATCGGGCGCATGCAGCAAGCCCACGGTTTCGCCCAGCATGGACGCAAAGGTCACGCCGCCCTGGTGGGCCAGCACGCTGCCGCTGGCGCGCAAGGACCCTTGGCGGTAGCCGCTGCCCTGAGACGCGCTAAGGCCCACGTTCGCCGCAGACGCCCGATAGTCCAGGTTGCCGCTGCCGGAATTGGCGCCGCCGCGCGTATCACGCGACGCAGACAGGGAATAGGACAGGTCGCCGCCCTGATCCAGATAGCCCGAGACACCTGTCGAGATGTCCGTCCCGCTGCGGCTGTCGTGATTCACGAAGGTCGTCAGAACCGGCGCGCTGACGGCACGGCCCAATGGGATGGAGATGTTGAACGCCACGACCGTGCTCTTGTCGCGGCCGGCCGAATACACCGAGCTGCCCGGCCACATGCTTTGCACGCGTTGCAAGCTGAGCGAGTACGTCACGTCGCGCCATCGGTTCGTGTACCCCATGCTGTAGCTCAGTGCACTGCCGGAACGCTTCCAGTATTGCGTTGCCGATCCGCTGGCATACACCGTACCGAACGACGAGCCCAGGTCTTGGCTGGCGTTGAGGTCGAACCGGTTGCGCGGCCGCCCAAAATCGCCATATCGGGTGATCTGGCCCGCGTCACGCATTGCGATGGCTTCGTTGAACCCCACGAACCCACTGGTGGAATACCGATACGCCAGCAATGAAAAGTTGGTGCCGCTGTTCGGCAGGTTCTTGCTATAGGCAAACCGATAGCTGGAACCGGAAATCCTGCCTTGGTGCGGAAGATCGGCGCTGGCAACGGTGATATCGCCGCCAAATGCGCCCAGGGACGTATTGATCGCCGCCCCGCCCATGACCGATCCGTAATATTGGCTGGCCGCCAAGCCGCCGTATCCCGTCACCATGTCGCTCAGACCGCGCCTGATGACACCTTCAAAAATATTCTGCCCGCTGCTGCGGCTGGCAGATGACATCGCACGCCCGAACGAGACCGAATATCGCATGGTGCCGGGGCGCAACAGCTCAACGCCCGTTGCAAACGGCACGACAAATGTGTGCTCTTCGCCATTGGCTTCGACGATCTTGACATCCAGGTCGCCGCCAAAGCCCGCGGCCTGCAGGCTGTCGATGGCGAACGGTCCGGGGGGCACGGTGGTTTCATAGATCAGGAAGCCTCGCTGAAAGACCGACACCGACGCGTTGGTAGCCGCCGTGCCCCGGATCACGGGCGCATAGTTGCGCAAGCTTTGCGGCAGCATGCGTTCGTCGCTGCTTACGTTCACGCCACGATACGAAACCGCGTCGAAGAAGTCACCGCCCGTGGAGGTTTCACCGATCAGCAACTGCGAACGCCACGCAGGAAGGTCGGTCGTGACATAGGTCTGCCCGCGCTGATAATCCGCGCCCACGCCATTCGAGGCCCAGGTCAGCGAACCGTTGTGGCGCAGGCGCCAAGCACCAAGGTTCAGGCCCGCATTCAACCCGGCATAGCCGCGCGTATGGCGACGCCCGTTGCTTTCCATCGTGTTGATGTTGGCGTTGTAGTTCAACCTGCCGGCCGTGACGCCACTATCCCAATAGCGGGGGTCCACGTAGTTGTCCGCCAGTTCCGAGTGCAGGTATAACTTGGGCACGGTCAGGTAGAGCCGCTGTTCGCCCATGTCGGTCTTGACGATCACGCCCGGTACGAATCGGTCCAGGTCCTCGCAGACCAGGTCATCGCCCAGCGGCACGCGGCCCTGCTCGGCGGCATAGCGGGCGCTTAGTTGAATATCTAGGCCGGCACGCTGCAGAAAGCCGACGTTGTAGCAGGGCTGACCCCCAAGGACCTGCGTGCCGCGGTATTCGATGTCCTGCGTGCCGCGCCACTTGCCGTTGACGTACAGTTCCAACCGATATTGGCCCGGCGCAACATAGCCGCTGCGCTCGAAGCGGGAAAGATCAATCGTGGCGCCCCCAACCCCGGGCATCAGAATCTGCGGATCGAATTGCACAACCCGCTTCGACTCCTGAGCAGGCGCGCCGGAGCCAAACACGGTAGCCAACGCCAAGAACAACAGCCTGGGTTTCCATCGGGACCGTGCGCCGCCACAGCAACCTTCGCTCCTACGTTGGCCAAGCGCCAGACGTGTCTTTCCCCGCAGTGAAGCGTACATTCCCATGTCCAAATACAAATGCTGAATTGATTGGCAGCCGCGATTGGCCGCCGAAGGCGCCTAGTGCGACAGCGCGCGCTCCAACGTATGCCGGCCGCCGTAGTCGTTGATGACTTCGTAGTCGACGCGCATCTTGCCGACTGCGGCGGTGGTGCCCTTAGGCAGTTTGAAGCGCTCGACGCCATAGGGCACGACCATGCCGCCACCCAAAGGCGTTGCCTTTCCGCCCATCACCGATTGGATGGACGCCATGGAAACGTGGTACGGCGTGGGGTTCTTGACCTCTAGCGCGGTGCCCGCTCCTGATTGAACCAGCCTCCATTCAAGCTTTGTCGCTGCAGCTTCCACGCCGTCCCGAAGAGAGGCTGGGCGGAAGAACAACTTGATACGGGTTCTGAAGCTGAAGATCGCCGATGAGGTGGAGTCGCTGCGGGGCGGTGCCTCTAGCACGTTGAGATAAAAGAGAGTTTCCCGGTCGTCCGGCAAATGACCATTCGTGTACATCAACCGAATGACGGCACTGGAGTTTGGGTCAATTCGGGTAAGGACCGGCGACACCGTGAATGGCACCACCATATTGGCCGGCGCGATACCCACGCCACCGTCGTCAATCCAGACCTGTGTCAGCATGGGTTCAGAACCCGCATTCCGCGCCCGAATCGTGACATCCTTGGCATCCGACGGATATATCACTCTTGTTCCCATCAGCACCAAAGCCGCCTGCGCCGAACTGGCGCAAGCAGCCCAGGTCATGACGCCAGCCATTACAGCAAGACAAATCCTACGCACTACTAGCGTCATGGTTACACCTCCTAATGGCTCAACGGCCGATTACTGGTACGACACCATGAACGGAATAATCGAGTTTGCCGTACCGGCGGTGACGCTACCGGCGGTGGAAACATAATTGGCCGAGTAGGTGAGGACGCCGCCGGAAGTTTCCAGCCTTACTTTTTGGGGCTCGGCTTGTGCGCTGCCAAGACGGATCTTGCCGTTCTTTCCATTGCCTGCATCATTGATCTGGATCTGGATGCCGGTGGCGGGAGACGTGCTGGTGATCTTCAAGTTGCCCGACGTCTTATCGACGTTAGTGGCATCGTTGTCGAAGGCAACGCTGGCCTGCTTCCCGACTGCGCATGCGCTCGTGCCGTCATCGGTCAAGCTGATATCGAAAGACACGGCAGTGGTAGGCGTATTGACGGCCGTGAAGAAGCCGGGGGTGTGCTCGCCCAGCGGCACTTCCAGAATATTGTTGATACCCGGAGCGTTGCCGTTGATCAGGCAAGTCGTATCGCTGACCTTGCCCACGAACTTGACCTGGCCATCCCATTGCGCATGCGACACGCCCGGCGCCAAAGCCACCATCAACGCGCCGGCTGCGGAGAAGGATGCGAAAGTACTACGTTTCATTTTTGATTCCTGAGACTGATGGATTAACTGCTATCGCCATCAAGGCGTTCGCAGCCGACAGGCGTCCGTGGCGCGAGCACCGGGTTATTCAGTGCAAGCGCTGTATTTCCGTCGGGGTTTCGCCGCCGCAACACATGCGGTGGACAGGCATCACTTTAGTAATTGCGCCGCATCAGGTCCGTAGGAAACCGAACATAATCGGTTCGTAGTAGTCCGAATTTCCTCAGAGAAGCGCGGCGTCACGCGCGCAACCACCTATGTGATTGTTTGCACCGGACCGTTGTGGCCGACTCCCAGCGCCGTGAGTCGCGGAATGACCGCTGGCGCAGGGCCATGACGCTGACTTATGGGATGACGAGCCGCGGTGCGGCCCCCTCCCCGCCGTCCAGTACAATTCCAGGTTTGGCGACGTTGTGATCGCCCATCCATCTGGACCCAAGCATGTTGCGACTGTCTGAAATCAAGCTGCCGTTGAACCACACCCCCGAAGAATTGCCCGCCGCGATTCTGAAAAAACTGGGTGTTCCGGCCAGCGATCTGCACGGCTTCACCATCTTTTTGCGCAGCTACGATGCACGTAAAAAGCACAATATCCTGCTGACCTACACGCTGGATATCGACGTCGAAAATGAAGCGGCGCTGCTCAAGCGATTTCATGACGACCGCCACGTCAAGCCGACGCCCGACACCGAATACAAGTTCGTCGCCCAAGCGCCCGGCAACCTGGCCAAGCGCCCTATCGTGATCGGCACGGGACCCTGTGGTCTGTTTGCCGGCCTGGTGCTGGCGCAGATGGGTTTCAAGCCCATCATCCTGGAGCGCGGCAAGGCAGTGCGCGAGCGCACCAAAGACACGTGGGGCCTGTGGCGCAAACGCGTCCTTAACCCAGAATCGAACGTGCAATTTGGCGAAGGCGGCGCGGGGACTTTCTCGGACGGCAAGCTCTACAGCCAGATCAAAGACCCGAAGCACTACGGCGAAAAGGTGCTGAAGGAATTCGTGCTGGCCGGCGCCCCGGAAGAAATCCTGTACGTCAGCAAACCGCACATCGGCACGTTCCGCCTGGTGGGCATGGTGGAAGTCATGCGCGACACCATCACAAAACTGGGGGGTGAAGTCCGGTTCTCCAGCAAAGTGGAAACCCTGCAGCGCGAAAACGGCCAGATCACGGGCGTGACCCTTGCCAACGGCGAGCACATCGAAGCCGATCACGTCGTATTGGCCATCGGCCATAGTGCGCGCGACACCTTCCAGATGCTGCACGACCAAGGCGTGTTCATGGAAGCCAAGCCATTCTCGGTCGGCTTCCGGATCGAACACCCGCAATCGCTGATCGACAAGGCACGTTTTGGCCCGAACGCCGGTCACCCGATTCTGGGCGCCGCGGATTACAAGCTGGTGCACCACGCCAGCAACGGGCGGTCGGTGTATAGCTTTTGCATGTGCCCGGGCGGCACGGTGGTGGCCGCCACCTCCGAACCCAATCGTGTCGTCACCAATGGCATGAGCCAGTACTCGCGCAACGAGCGCAATGCCAACGCGGGCATCGTGGTGGGGATTTCGCCCGAGCAGGACTACCCGGAACACGTGCTGGCCGGCGTGGACTTTCAGCGCGCCCTGGAATCGCGGGCCTTTGAACTGGGAGGCGGTGATTACAGCGCGCCTGGCCAGCTGGTTGGGGACTTCATCGCGGGCAAGGCGTCGACGGCGTTTGGCTCGGTGCTTCCGTCCTATACGCCGAGCGTGCACCTGACCGACCTGGCTACCGCCCTGCCCGACTTTGCCATCACTGCCATCCGCGAGGCGCTGCCCGCCTTCGACAAGACCATCAAGGGCTACGGCATGCACGACGCCGTGCTGACGGGCGTGGAAACGCGTACGTCTTCACCGATTCGCATCAAGCGCGACAACGAGACGCTGCAGAGCATTAACACCAAAGGCCTGTTCCCGGCGGGCGAAGGCGCCGGCTACGCGGGCGGCATTCTGTCGGCCGGCGTGGATGGCATCAAGATCGCCGAGGCCGTGGCCTTGAGCATCATGCGCCAAGGATAGACCGGCTTGCCTTGAGGTTTACCTTGAGGTTTACCTTGAGGTCTACCTTGAGGTTTGCCGATGTGACGCGGCCCCTACTGCGCGCGCGCGTAGCAGCCCAGGAACATCGCCACCGCCGAATCCGCCACGCGCTTGCGTGCTTCGGGGCTTAACGGCGGCTGCCCCAACGTGACCTGCGGCCAAAACGCGAAGCTCTTCACAAGCCCCTGCAACTGATGGCCGGCAAAGTCGGGGTCGACTTCGATGAGACGCCCGTCCGCGATAGCCGCCTGGATCCAGACGGTTACGCCGCTTTCCTTTTCCCCCATGCGGCACACGATGCGCTGCGCCCGCTCGGGAGAATGAATGATCTCGGCCAACGCCACGCGCGCCAGATCGATGAAGCTCGGATCGCTCAGTAATTCCAGCTTCTGCTTCAGCAGCTGCTTCAGCTGCTGATCCAACGGCAGGTCGGCGCGATAGGCCATATCGACGCTGTCCGCGCTGCTATCCCACAACTGCTCGAGCATCTGCCCAAACAGCGCTTCTTTGCTGGGGAAATGGTTGTAGACGGTGCGCTTGGACACACCCGCGGCGGCAGCAATGCGGTCCATGCTGGTGGCCTCGTATCCCGCCGTGCGGAATTCATCGACCGCCGCGCGCATGATGGCCTCGCGTTTGCGATCAGTCAGGCGTTGTGACGAAGTCGACATGGGGCGGCCTAAGACAAGGAAATCACATTTTACACCGCACGGTGTACTTTTTATCCGAACAAAACTACACTGTGCAGTCTACATTTTTGATGGCTTCCATGAAGCGTCTCCACGTCTTTGCCCTTGCCCTCCTCCTGCCTGGAATTCTTGCCGTGACCGCCACTACTGCCTACGTCCATTGCACCCCTCCCAGCTATCCGGATTCGCCCCAGCACCGAGACGGGCGCTTCGCCAATGTATCGCCGCGCCCGCCCATGGGCTTTTGGCAGGGACTGAAACTGACCTGGGCTTTCCTGTTCGACAAGCCGACCGGCACCGTGCCCAACCAACCGATTCCGGTGCGCGCCCTGGATCGCGCCCAACTTGAAGCCGCCCCCGACCGCAGCCTGTATCGACTTGGCCATTCCACCGTACTTTTGAAGCTGCGCGGCAAGTACTGGCTGACCGACCCGGTTTTCTCCAAACGCGCGTCACCCGTGCAATGGGCGGGCCCCGCACGCTTTCATGCGCCCCCCATCGCCATCGAAGATCTGCCGCCGATTGCCGGGATCATCTTGTCCCACAACCACTACGATCACCTTGACCATGCCGCCGTCATGCAACTGGCCGCCAAGACCGGCCGCTTCATCACGCCGCTGGGGGTTGGCGATCAATTGATCGCCTGGGGCATTGACGCGAAACAAGTGGAACAACTGGACTGGTGGCAGTCGACCGAGGTCGAGGGATTGCGGCTGACGGCTACACCCGCCCAGCACTTCTCGGGCCGAGGCTTGACCGACAGCGACCGCAGCCTGTGGGCGTCATGGGTGATCCAAGACACCGATCTGCGCGTGTTCTTCAGCGGCGATACCGGGTATTTCGACGGATTCAAGGCCATTGGCGACGCCTTTGGCCCGTTCGACCTGACGCTGATGGAAACCGGCGCCTACGACAAGCGCTGGGCCTACGTGCATATGCAGCCGGAACAGACGCTGCAGGCGCATTTGGACCTGCGCGGCCGATGGTTGCTGCCGATTCATAACGGCACCTTCGACCTGGCAATGCATGCCTGGCAGGAGCCTTTCGAACGCGTCGCGGAACTGGCCGCCTTAAAGGGCGTGTCGTTAACCACGCCGGAAATGGGCGAGCGCGTGGATCTGAGTACGCCCCACGCGGGTGAGGCATGGTGGCGGAAATCGCAGTCCCAAGCGATTTCCGCCGTGGCCGCGGCGGCTCGGTGAAGCGCGCCTAGTCGGGCTTGGCGTGCTTTGCCCGATATTCAGGCACGGTGACGCCGCCAACGCCCCAGTTCTCCATATCGACCTCGTCAATGACGACGAAGGTTGATGCGTGCGGCTTTCCCAGGACGTCAAACAACAGGTCGCTGACGCCTTTGATCAGCGCCCGCTTCTGCTCCGGCGTGGTCGCCGTCGCACCGGGTTCCGTTCCTTCTCGGGTGACTTTGATGTTTACGTAAGGCATCTCAATGCTCCATTTTCGGCCTGCGCCATAAGGGTTACCGACCAGACGATCAGACGCCTGCCACCTGCCCGCCGTCGACATGCAGGATCTCGCCCGTCACGAAACCGGCGTCCTCCAGATAGAGTACCGCCTGCGTCACATCGGCGACCTCGCCCAATCGCTTCATGGGGTGCAATGCCGCCAACGCGCCGTGCGTTTCCGCTGCGTGCATGGGCGTCTTGATGATGCCCGGCGAAACTGCGTTCACGCGGATATTGCGGGACGCATACTCGATCGCCAAACTGCGCGTTGCAGCGGCCAGGCCCCCCTTGGTCAATGAAGCCAGCACCGATGGCACGTTCGAATTCGCATGGTCCACCAATGTCGTGGTGATCTGCACGATATGGCCGCCGCCCTGCTCGAGCATTGCTTCCACCGCGACTTGCGTTGTATGGAAGAAGCCATTCAAGTTGGTGGACAGCATGTCCTGATACTGCTGCGCGGTGTAGTTCGTGAATGCACTGGCAATGAAAATGCCCGCATTGTTGATCAGCGTGTCCACGCGCCCGAAGCGGGCCAGCGCCTGCGCAACCACCTCCCTTCCCGTCGCCGGATCGCCGATATCGCCAGCGATGGTCAGGTAGTCGGGATTGTCCGAAGGCTTGATCGACCGGGACGTTCCGACAACCCGGTAGCCACGGTTGAGAAATGCCCGGGCGATGCCCTCGCCCAGCCCCTGCGACGCGCCGGTGACAATGGCGACTTTTTGTTCACGGTTCATGGTGTTTCCCTTACAAAACTGGTTGACGTGCCATGAACATTAGGCGCATCTTCGCTGATCGAAAATCCGCTATTCTTGATCAATGGCTGATAAAAAACGCACAGAGCCCGACTGGCAGGACATCCGCGTATTTCTTGCGCTGGGCCGCTACGGCAGCCTTTCCGCGGCGGCACGGGCGCTATCGACCAACCACTCGACGATCTCGCGCCGCCTCCAATCGCTGGAAGCCAGCCTTGGAGAAAAGCTGGTCGAACGGCGGCCCGAGGGATATGTATTGACCCCTGCGGGAACGCAGGCCATGGCGGCGGCCAGCGACATGGAGACCGCCGTCCATACCCTTGGAAGAGGAGGTCCGGACGGCGCACCGCGTGGCTTGGTCCGGGTCAATGCGCCACCTGCGCTGTCGCAGGGCTTTCTGGTGGGCAGGCTGGCCAACCTCCCGCTTCGGCATCCCGGCATCGACATCGACCTGGCCACCGATTTGCGCTCGGTCAGCCTTGAGCGGCACGTCACCGACATCGCGGTACGCCTGGGCCGCCCCCAAGACGGCGATTTCATTGCAAAGCCGCTAGGGCAAATGGCGTTCGGTTTCTACGGCGAACCGACGCTTTGCGGACGGATCGAAGAAGGCGCCTTGCCTGTGTTCGTAGGGTTCGACGAGGCCAACGCGTATCTGCCGGAAGCGGCGTGGCTGGCTCGGCATTTTCCAAAATCGCGCGTGGCATTTCGAGCCAATAACCAAGTGGGCCAAGCCACGGCCGCCCAATCGGGCGTCGGCATTGCGCTGCTGCCTCATTACATCGGACGCACGACGCCAGGTCTTGCGCCCTGCAAGCTGGAACAAGCCCCGCCACCGCGCGAGATCATGCTGCTGACTCGGCGGCAGGACCGCAAGGACCTGCCGATCCGCGCCGTCGTCGACTACCTGATCCAGGTATTCGACGATGAGCGGGCGTTGTTCGAGGCCTAGGCCTGGACGGCGGCGCGGAAGGCGAAAAAGCGGTCACCGGGAATCAGCCGCATCGTCTCTACATGCGAATAGCCGGCCTCTCGCAGTTGTTGCTGCATTTCATCAACACCCGGCAGCCGCCCGCCATGCCGATTGGACGCGCCCCACAAATTCAGCGCTTCCATGCCGGGGTTGCCGCCCTGGCAGCAGGTCGCCAATAGCAACGCGCCGTGTGGCTTGAGCAATTGCCTGATCCTGGCCAGGAGCGCCACGCGCTCATCCACTGGAAAGTAGTAGATATTGTTGTACAGCGTGACCCAGTCAAAGGTCTGGCCGGCTTCCATATGGCGGATGTCGCCCGTGGCGATGGTGACGCGGTCTTGCAGGCCCCATGCCGTGATGTTCTCTTGCGCGACCTGCGCAACTCGGGGCTGTAATTCCAGCCCCATCGCCGTTAGTCTGGGGTTATGGCGGGCAGCATGCCGAATGTAGACGGCCGAACCGCAACCCACTTCCAGCAGACTGCACGGCGCATTTCGCGGCATGAAGCGCGTGATGGCTTCGACCAAAAAAGGCTCTAGCGCGCGGGATGACCGGGCGGTCAACTCGCCGTCCTGATTGTCCAGGTCCCACAGCTTGCCGTCGCGAAGCTTCGCAGGCGTTTCGGTGATCAAGCGGTGATGCATGCTGGCCGCCTCTTGGGCCAACGCCAAAGCGGCATCGTTTTCAGGCCGCGCCAATTTCCTGGCCAGCCGTTTCAGCTTGTAGCCATCGCGCCCCAGTTCCAACAACCCTAACCGGCATCCCATCCGCAGCCAGGCCTGCAGGGCCTCGGCCGCTTTGCCATCGGCTGCGCCGGCCCCGGCCAACTGCTGAAGTGGGACAGGTCCTTGGGCGAGTTTGTCCATCAGCCCGGACGTTTTCAGCGCCGCCAGAAAGCTCAGCTTGTAGAACGGTTTGTACAGTGCATTGGTGGCCAAGGCAGGAAAAAGTTGCCCATTCCACAACATCTGCAATAGCGGTCTTAGCGACATGATCGATCAGGCCTTGGTCTTGGGTGGACGGCGCCGTGCGGGCCGGTCCGCATGCGTCGGGATGGCGGATGGCGCACGACAGCCCGCCAGGAAAAACGCGGCCGCCTGCTTGAGTTCATGCGACAGCGAAACGCCGGCGTTGCCCAGCGCGTGCATCACTGCGCCGAGATACAAAAAATGCAAATAGCGCGCCAACTGGGGCGCGGGCGTGGCCGCAGTAATCTCTTGTGCGTCCTGCGCGTCGGCAATCAACCGTTCGTAAACGGCAAGCATGTCGGAGCCAGATGCCGCGTCGTCGCTCTGTACCTGTTGGAATCGATGCCTGAGATAGGGAGCGATATAGACCCAGTGGCCTTGCCACCACTGGGCCGACGCCTCGAATACGCCTGTCACCCGTTCTTCGAACGACGATAGCGTCATGATGTGGTGCAGCAACTGCGGGATGCCCTGCGCAAGCTGGGCGTCTACCCAATACGCCACGATCGCGTCCTTGTCCGCGAAATGGTTGTACAGGGTTCCCCGAGCGACGTCCGCCGCCGTCGAGATCTGGTCCATGGTCGTGGCGGCATAGCCGTTCTGGTCGAACAGCCCGATTGCCGCCTGAGCCAGATGGTCGCGGGTTTGTTGCTGTTTACGCAGGGCTCGATCAGACACGACAGACACCTTATTGAACATTGTCCAATCTTAGACAATGTTCAATATTGGAGTCAAGCCTCCCGGCCCCGCCGGTGTGGAATCTGCGGCTTTGCCCCGATCAGCGCGGCGAACCTATTTGCAGCACCCTGAAGTCGCGCTGCATATAGCGATCCATCACCAGCGACAGAATCGGGTTACCCGCGTTCTCTGCCTTGGGCGACACCATGCTGACAACTGCGGCACACATGTTGCCGGCCTGGACGGTACGCCCCGAGACCTTGGCTTGCACCGCGGCAGCCATGCTTTCTTTCCACGCAGCGTCGATGCCGTCGACGGCCTGCTTGGCCGTGGCGCAATCTGCGTAAGCCAGGGAAATCACCACAGCGGGCAGGTTGTTGATCTGAGCGTCCGCGATGATGCCGGAGAAGTAAGGAGGAATACCGCGCCAGCTCGATTCAACCGCCGCCTGAAGATTGCGTTTCGCGGCTTCGATGTCTTGGGGGTTAGCGGGTAGGACCTTTGCCGGATCGACGCCTTCAAGACCCAACACAGGTGAGATGACCGCAGCTTGCACAATTTGGCCACGGCCAGAAGAAACGGCGTCCTTCAACCCGGCGACGGACGCGCCAACGACTTCACTGTCCGCAACCGACGGCGACGGTTTCGCCAGTAATTTCATACCCGTGGGGGCCGCCGCTTGAACCAACGCGGTATCCAAAGGCAGAACAAAGCTCGCCTTGCCCATCGTGCCTCTCCAAGGGTCTCTTGGATTGGCCTTTTTCATATCCATCTTATTGGCCTCGCCATTCGCGAGAACGCCTGGAACGTCGCCATCAACCGCCGAGAAATCGGCCTGCTTAAGATGATCAACCAACGTTCCCAAGGATTTCGAATCCTTCAGCCCCCAATAGGTGATATTGCCGGGCGGCTGGCCGAATGCGGCGAAATACGAAAGTTCATCAAAAGGGATTTTCGCGTTCGCCGACCATTGGTCCAGACCGTACCCCATCGATTGAAGCGGGCTGATCCATTGCCCCATGGTCAATCTGCGCATGCCGTCCGCTGACGGGCCGGCTTTCTCAAGCCCTCGCCAGGCCTGCGTGTCAACAAAGAATATCTGCATCGCTTCAGGTGTGCTCAGCACCGCCTGCGGTATCTGCTTCAAGGCATGCTGCAAGGATTGGGTGCTGTCTTGTGCGACGGCAGACGTCGCAAATCCGGTCATCAAGCAGAGAGCAAAAGCCTTTAAGCGCATCAGATTTTTTCCTTTTTTCTTTCGGAAGTGGCTGGACGATGGTACATCAATACAAATGATCAATCGTCTCGTCGCGCGGACGCTCGGCGCGAGCGCGATACTGCGCGATCCATTTCACGGACTGTGCGACGCCTCCGAATGGAAAGAAATGCAGGCTTACCTTTCCATGTGCTGGCGTCAGTCCGGCGGCCAGGCGATCCACAAAAATATCCGGCCCGGCCGTGCCGAACAGCTTGCCAAGAGAGATGCCGTACTTGGACCACATTGACGCGCATGCGCTGACGCCGCACAACGAGGCATACCGAGCAAGCACCGCGATACCCGCGGGACCCGGCACACCCACGCGCACAGGATGTTCAATGCCGCGCTCGCGCAGCGTTTTCAACCAAGCCAACACGATGTCGGCGTCGAATCCAAACTGCGTGACGATCAACGGCGTCATGCCGCGCCTGCCGATGTTGTGGCACTTGCGTTCAAGCACATCCCACCGGTCGGCGGCGTTCATGACCGGATGGCCTTCCGGATGCCCTCCCACGCCCAGAACCTGGATGCCGGAGCGCTCGAACACACCTGTTTCGATCAGCGAGGAACTGTCGGAAAACGGCCCCATCGGGGTCGACAGATCACCCCCGATCACAAAGCAGCGGTCAACGCCGGCCTCGGCGACCGCGCGCTTGACGAAGGATTCAAGCTCGGCAAGCGAGGCGATGCGGCGTGCGGAAAGGTGCGGCATCGGCGCCAAGCCCAGTCCGCGCACGGCACGCGCCGCGGCCAAGCGGGCGTCGTTGTCCTGGCCCGGCAGGTAGGGAATGGAAATGGTCGACCCCGGCAATATCCGCGGCGCCGCTAAGGTCAGCGCCGGGATGTCCTTCACGCTGACTTCCAACGAATAGGCGTCGGTGATGTGGCCGGGGGATTTGGGGGTAATGAAATGAATCAAGGGCATCGCTGAAAGGCACGCCGAATGGCACGCCGAATAGCACGCCGAATGGCCCGGCACGCGGGTTGCGTTCGACGATGGGGTTCATCCATTGGCGTCTTGCGCAACGGCAGTAGCGGTAGCTGAATGGCGAGCCAGTTCGATGAAGGCCCGCACGTAGTCGATGGCGGTGTCTGTCTCGCGTGCCCCAAGAAAGATCTGCTTCGCGATGCCGCGCGCACCCAGCCGCACCGGCACCACGTCCATCCTGGCCGCATATTCCTCGACCAGCCAGCGCGGCAGAGCGGCCACGCCGCGTCCGCTGGCCACCATCTGCACCATGATGTCGGTGGTTTCAATCGCTTTGTGGCGCTTCGGCGTAACACCGGCCGGCAACAAGAACTGGTTGTAGATGTCCAAACGCTCGATGTCCACGGGATAGCTGATGAGCACTTCCTGGGTCAACTGCTGGGGCTTCACGTACGCGGCCGCTGCCAGGGCATGGCCCTTGGCGACAACCAGCACCTGCTCGTAGTCGAACACGGGCTCGAACTTCAGCCCCGGCTTGAACAGCGGGTCGGGCGTGACCAGCAAGTCGATCTCGTAACCGAAAAGCGCGCCGATCCCGCCGAACTGAAATTTCTGTTTGACGTCCACGTCCACGTCGGGCCATGCGGTCAGATAAGGTGAAACCACCTTAAGCAGCCACTGATAGCACGGGTGGCATTCCATGCCGATACGCAGCGCGCCGCGCTCGCCCTGCGCGAACTGGCCCAGCCGCTCTTCGGCCAGATCCAGTTGCGGCAGCACGCGGTTCGCCACCGCCAGCAGGTATTGGCCTGCCTGCGTCAGGCGCAGGCTTCGGCCTTCGCGCAGCCAGACGTCGGTGCCCAGTTGCTGCTCCAGCTTCTTCATGCTGTGGCTCAAGGCCGACTGGGTCAGATTCAGCACGCCCGCGGCGGCCGTCAACGACCCCTGCTTCTCGACCTGCTGGACGATGCTGAGGTGGATGCGTTCAAGCATTCAGATGAATTCCGCTCATGGATTTGTGAAATAAAACCATTTTACTTCATCATCACCCTACCCTAGTATGCGATCCCGGCTTGTTGCTGCAACTGCACAAAAAAACAGATGCGGCAGCGCGTAGATCCATTCATGTGAAGCACAAAAATGACACGTCCACTCCGTCTAGTCGCCGTTTCCGGAGGACTGCAGCGCCCCTCCAAATCTGCGGCCCTGGCAGAGCACCTGCTGGACCTGATTGCCGAAGCAATCCCGTGCGAACAACACCTGGTCGAACTGGGTCAGCTCGCCCCGCAACTTGCTGGCGCGGTCTGGCGCTCTCAATTGCCCGACGCGGTGGAGTGGGAACTTGGCGTCGTCGAGCAAGCTGACATCGTGGTGGTGACAACCCCGGTCTATCGGGGCTCCTACACGGGACTGTTCAAGCACTTCTTCGACTTTATCCATCACGACGCCTTGATCGACAAGCCCGTCTTGTTGGCCGCCACCGGCGGCAGCGAACGCCATGCCCTGATCATCGATCACCAACTGCGGCCGCTGTTCAGCTTCTTCCAGGCGCGCACATTGCCGCTGGGCGTCTACGCGACCGACAAGGATTTTGCCGACTACCGCTTGCACGACGAGGCCCTGATCGAACGGGCCAGACTGGCGGTCCAACGGGCATTGCCCTTAATCGAACTGATGCGCCATCCAAGCACCGCCGCCGCAGAAGAAGCGGTAGCAGCCTGACGCAAAGCCAATTCAGCCGCCGCCCGCAGCGGCGATAGCGTCCGTCGCCAAGCGGCAGCCGGACTCCGCATTTCTTTCGCCAAAATCAGCACACCCCATGAGCAACGCGTTCACATTCAACATCAAGAGCATTCCTTTTGATGAAAATTATCAGCCCTCGGACGGCACTCGCATAACGACCAACTTTGCCAATCTGGCGCGGGGCGCGAGTCGCCAGGAAAATCTTCGCAACACGCTGAAGATGATCGACAGGCGCTTCAATAATCTGGCGCATTGGGACAACCCCAAGGCGGATCGCTACACGGTCGAACTCGAGATCATCTCCGTTGAAATGAACATCGCCGCCAACGGCGGCAGTGATCTGTTTCCGCTGATTGAAATCTTGAAAACCAATATCGTTGACCGCCACAACAACGAACGCATCGAAGGGATCGTCGGGAATAACTTCTCTTCGTACGTGCGCGACTACGACTTCAGCGTGCTTTTGCAAGAGCACAACAGGAACAAAGCCACCTTCAGCTCGCCTGACGATTTCGGCGACTTGCACGGCAAGCTGTTCAAGCACTTTGTCGGTTCCAGCGCTTACCAAGAGCGGTTCAGCAAGCCGCCTGTCATCTGCATCAGCGCGTCAAGCAGCAAGACGTACCTGCGCACTGAAAATCAGCACCCCATCCTGGGCGTTGAATATCAGCAAAGCGAATTTTCGCCGACGGACCAGTACTTCGGAAAAATGGGCTTGCAGGTCCGTTACTTCATGCCCCCGGGCAGCGCCGCGCCGTTGGCCTTTTACTTTCAGGGCGACCTGCTTGGCCACTACACGAACCTTGAGCTGATCAGCATCATCAGCACGATGGAAACGTTCCAGAAGATCTACCGTCCCGAGATCTACAACGCCAATTCCGCCGCGGGGAAGGTCTATCAACCGAGCCTGAATAATCAGGACTACTCGGTGACGCAGATTGTCTATGACCGCGATGAGCGCAGCCAGCTCGCCGTGAAGCAGGGAAAGTTCACGGAAGAGCACTTCATCAAGCCCTACAAGCACGTGCTGGAAAGCTGGGCCGCCAGCTACGCGCACTGATCACCTAAAAAACACACGAGACCGCCTGATCATGAAAAAACTACTGCCCACCTCCACCGCCGGCAGCCTGCCCAAGCCTTCGTGGCTGGCACAGCCTGAAAAACTCTGGTCGCCTTGGAAACTGCAAGACGAAGCGCTGATCGAGGGCAAACAAGACGCTTTGCGCCTGGCGCTGCAAGAACAACAGCACGCCGGCATCGATATCGTCAGCGACGGCGAGCAAACCCGTCAGCACTTCGTCACGACGTTCATCGAGCATCTCGACGGCGTCGATTTCGAAAAGCGCGAAACCGTTCGAATCCGTGATCGCTATGACGCCAGCGTGCCGACCGTGGTGGGCGCCGTCAGCCGCCAAAAACCGGTGTTCGTCGAAGACGCCAAGTTCCTGCGTCAGCAGACCAAGCAACCTATCAAATGGGCGCTGCCGGGTCCCATGACGATGATTGACACGCTGTACGACGCCCACTACAAGAGCCGCGAAAAGCTGGCCTGGGAATTCGCCAAGATCCTGAACCAGGAAGCCCGCGAACTGGAAGCCGCAGGCGTGGACATCATCCAGTTCGATGAGCCGGCCTTCAACGTCTTCTTCGACGAAGTGAATGATTGGGGCATCGCCACCCTGGAACGCGCAATCGAAGGCCTGAAGTGCGAAACCGCCGTGCACATCTGCTATGGCTACGGCATCAAGGCCAATACCGACTGGAAGAAGACCCTGGGTTCGGAATGGCGTCAGTACGAGGAATCGTTCCCCAAGCTGCAACAATCCAGTATCGACATCATCTCGCTGGAATGCCACAACTCGCACGTGCCGATCGATCTGCTCGAACTCGTTCGCGGCAAAAAGGTGATGGTCGGCGCCATCGACGTAGCCAGCGACAAGGTTGAAACGCCGGAAGAAGTGGCCAATACGCTGAGAAAGGCGCTGCAGTTCGTGGATGCCGACAAGCTGTATCCGTGCACGAACTGCGGCATGGCGCCGTTGTCGCGCGCCATTGCGCACGGCAAATTGCTGGCGCTGAGCGAAGGCGCGGAGATTGTTCGGAAGGAACTGTTGGGCTGATGCTGAGCTAACACGATGGTGTCAGACTGCAGATTTTCGCTGGCATCGGCGAAATTGCAGTCTGACTTCGCGGGCATGCGGGGCGCAGGCAGTGGTTTTATCGTTGTTCCATCTACTGTTCCTTCAGCCCCAACGACTTTATCAATGGGGCGAACAATTTCTTCTCGTCCTGCACACGCGCGGTGTAGTCGGCCACGCTTAGCGGTAGCGCCTCGGCGCCGGCATCCAGGAACCGCGCCTTGATCGCCGGCCGTGCCAGCACCTTGTTGATTTCGCCGTTCATGCGATTGACCACATCATCGCGGGTGCCGGCGGCGGCATACACGCCGAACAGGCTGTCCGCGAAAACGCCGTCAATGCCGGCCTCGGAAAAGGTTCGTATGTCGGGCGCCACGGCAGCCCGTTGCCGGCTTGCCACCGCCAGCACCTTCAGCTTGCCCGCTTGCACCATGGGAAAGACCGTGGCCGGTCCAAACGCAAAGTCTATCTGACCCGCGGCCAGGTCTTGTATCGCCGGCGCCACGCCGCGATATGGCGCATGGGTGGCCTGCATGCCGGTAGCCTGCTTGAGCAGCTCGCCAGCCAGATGCGGCGTCGTGCCATTGCCGGCCGACCCGTAGTTGAGCGGATTGGGCTGCTTGCGGGCGTATTCGACGAACGCTTCAAGCGTATCGACGCCCAGCGAAGACCGGACGAACAGGAACAACTGGCTGTTGGCCAACAAGGCGACCGGCCGCAGGTCCCGCTGCGGATCGAATGGCATGCTGGCGAACATCAACGGGTTGACCGATTCGGTGGTCGATGGATTGAGCAGGAAGGTATGGTTGTCCCCGCCGTTGCGCACGACCTCGGCGCCCGCCAGGTTGCCGCCCGCGCCGCCCCGATTCTCCACGATAACGGTCTGCTTCAAGGCCTCGGCCAAATGCGGCTGTACCGTGCGTGCCAGCACGTCGACCAGCCCGCCAGGGGCCAACCCCACGACCAGGCGCACCGGCTTGGTGGGCCAGGCCTGAGGCGCCGTTTGCGCTTGGCTGCCCGTTGCCCAACCAGCCAGCGCCAGCATCATCATGGCAAGGCAATGTCTACGCAGCAGCATGCGATTCTCCTTTGGGGCGCCACCGCGCGATCCTGCGTACGGTGCGTCAGGTGCCGCACCCCGGTGAACCGCCTTGATACCTCATCACGGCGGTGCCCTGCATCTGGCGCTTATTCTTCACAAAAGTTTAAGCATAAAGAATCCCGGATAACCCTAGTTTTCCGGCGCTGGCATCATCAAGCAAAGCCAGCGCGGGCCGCACCAAGCCGCGCAGCAGTTCCGCTTCTGGCCGTGCCCGCGCCAGTACGCGCAGGCCCATCAGCAAGCCGAGCAGCATGCGCGCAAGATCCTCCGCCGACTGCCCGGCGTTGATGGTGCCTGCCTCTTGACCCGCCCTCACGCAGCGCAGGAAAAAGCCTTCCATATCCCGCAGCACAAGCGCCAGCGCCTCGCGAAACTCGGCATCGTGCGGCGCCAGCTCCAGCGCCGAATTCACGATCATGCAGCCCTTGCGCTGCTCGTCCGCCAGCGACAATTCGATGATCTCGTCAAAGAATGCACCGATAGCCGCCCGAGGCGCCAGCTGGGACTCGAAGCGCCTGACCCGTTCACAAAATCCGCGTTCGACATAATGGGCAAGCGCCCGCTGGTACAACGCGCGCTTGTCTCCAAACGTGTTGTACAGGCTGGGACCCACGATACCCATCGCAGCGGCCAGATCGCGAACCGAGGTCGCTTCATAGCCGCGCGACCAGAAGCACTCGATGGCGGCATCGAGCGCCGCCGCTTCATCAAACGCTTTCGGGCGCGCCATATCAACTTTCCTGCGCCGACGCAGGAGGAAAATTCGACGGGAACAACGCGCGCTTGGTCTCGTCGTCGTTCACCGTTTTCCAGTGGTGGCTTTTACTAAGCGCCCGAGCGCGCGCGACGGCTGGGCGTGCATCCACGCTGGCAAACCAGCGTTTCAGTTCCGAAAACGGCGCCAGCGGATCTTCGGCGCCTTTGCGCACGCGCGAGGCCCGGTCAAGCCAGCCCCACGCCGAAATATCCGCAATCGTGAAGCTGTTGCCGACGATGAACTCGCGTCCCGCCAGATGCTGGTCCAGCACCTGATAGTGCCGCTCGGCCTCCCGGCGATAACGATTAACGGCGTAGTCCAGGCCAGCGGGTGCGGCAAACTGAAAGTGCACCGCCTGGCCCGAGAACGGCCCCAGCCCCGAGGCAATGAACAGCAGCCACGACAACAATTCGGGCCGATCCTCGGGCGTGCCCGCAAGCTGGCCGGTCTTGTCGGCCAGATAGATCAGGATGGCGGTCGAGTCAAAGACGCGCGCTTCCTTGCCGCCAGGGCCATCGGTGTCAACGATGGCCGGCACTTTGCCATTCGGATTGATGGCCCGAAACGCCGGCGCGTGCTGTTCGCCTTTGCTGGTGTCGACGGGCACGGCTTCGTATGCCAACCCTGTCTCTTCCAGAAAGAGCGCGATCTTGGCAGGGTTAGGCGTCGGATGAAAGTAGAAACGGATCATGGCTGTTGTCTCGCTGTCGTGGTGGTCGATGGGACTGCTACCTGGCGCTTGGGACGGGCTGCCATAAGCACGCCGCCGACGACGGCAAGAAGCGCAACGCCCTCTTCCCACGACGGCAGCTCACCCAGAACGGGAATGGCGGCAAGCGCGGCAACCGCCGGTATCAAGGCAATGATGGCCGTCGCGGCGGATGACCCCAACAGCGCGACGGATCTGTTGAAGGACACGATGGCCACGCCGCTCATCAAGACGCCCTGATAGAAAGCCTGCAAACAAATTTCGCCGGGCGACGCCAAGGCAAGACGGCTAAGTCCGGCAAACAGGTAGACCGGCAGGAACAGCACGGCCGACCAGAAGCAGATCAGCGCCGCCGCCTGCACCGGCGTCAACGCACTACGCCGAAACAGCAGCGTATACACGGCCCACATCGCGGCGGCAGTGACCAGGGCCAGCAACCCCACCGGATTCGCGACGCCGTGGGCCGAAGCTCCGCCAGCAACCATGCACACCAGCCCGATGACGATGGCCAGATAGCCGAGCCACCGCCCCCTGCCCGGCCGTTCTTTCAGGAAAACCCAGGCAAATAGCCCGACGAAGACGGGCATCAGCGTCGGCGTAACCGCCGCTGCCCGGCCAGCGGACGTGAGCTGCAGGCCCAGTGCGACCGCCAGGACGAAGGGCATGCCCCACAGGCAGGCGTATAGCAGCCCTTCTGCCCACTGCTTGGCGGAAATGCGCCTTGCGCCACGCAGCAGCACTGGAAAGAGAATGACGGCCCCGATGCCGAACCGCAACGCGGTGACATCCCACAAGCGCAATTCCCGCGTCACGCTAAAGCGCGTCACCACGAACCAACCGGCGAAGATCAGTACGCTAAGAGCCGCCCAGCCAAGCCCGCGAAGGGTTTGGCGGGACGGTCGTCGGAATTGGGATACGGGAGCGGGTCCGATGGCGGCGTCCTGGCTGGGGTCGGCAAATTGCGTCATACGGAGACCACCCCTGGGGCAAGCTGGTTGACGGAGGCACTTGCGTTGCAGACGCCGTGCAATGTCAGGGGATTTTATATCGACTGCTATAAAACATGCCAGCGTTGATTTTTCTAGTACGCCGATGAAGGGCTAACGCGGTGTCGCCGCATCCACAAAGGCCGACAGATCGCGATTGAAGCGCTGCGTCTCCTCCAGAAAGGGCGAGTGCCCCGCCTTTGGGTAGAACCTGCCGATGGCGCCGGCGTTCAGGGCCTTGGCGCGGTTGAAGGACGGTTGGGCTTGAACCAAGGCGTCACGCGCGCCATAGAT
The DNA here is from genome assembly GCF_057334215.1 of Achromobacter maghribensis. Lineage (NCBI taxonomy): Bacteria > Pseudomonadati > Pseudomonadota > Betaproteobacteria > Burkholderiales > Alcaligenaceae > Achromobacter > Achromobacter maghribensis. The sequence goes on from NZ_JBHFII010000023.1 coordinate 143,722, forward strand.
CAGCAACAGCGGCTTGTGCATGGCTCCCAAGCCCTTGGGCGCATCCAGCGACATGCCATGCACGGCGTTCTGCATGTTCTGTGAGGCCATGGCCGCATTCGCCAGCAAACGCTGGAACGTCAGTGCGTCAGGTGGGTTGGCAAAGCACAGCGCCACAAATTCACGCTCGGCATCGAGATGCGTCTTGAGGTCCGGCGATGCCATTCCTCGGTACACCTCTGGATGCGGCACGATTTGCTCCGGTGTCAGCTCGATAACGCCTCCAACATATACCGCCCCGGCGATTTGCTCGTCACCATAGGCAGCCAGGTAATTCGTGGTCACGGCGGCGCCCAGCGACCACCCCACCAGGACAGGCTGGCGGGCTCCCGAGCCGGCGATCACCGCTGCCAGGTCATCCGCCCAACGTCGCCCATCACGGTAGGCATCCGCACGCTCCGGCTGGCCGGACAAGCCATGCCCGCGCATATCGAACGTAATCAGGCGATAGCGCTGCAACTCCGGGCTGTTGACCTGCTTGTCCCAACTGAGATGGCTGCCCAGCAGTCCATGAATGAAAATGATGGGCTGGCCGTTCGGGTCGCCGGCCTCTTGTACCGCGATGCGCACCCCATCAGGCGCCGTCACGGTGTACGGTTCCACGCCGGCCTGCGCCAGCGCGGATGCAGCCATCAAGACCACAGCGGCAAAACCCTTGCGCCATTGGGTAAAGAGATTGAAAGACAACATGTTGAAGCTCCTTCAAAGGGAAAGAGCCCAGGCTAAAGCCTGACATTAGTGTCATGGTCAAGCGCTGGTGATAAGGTTCAGTTCATGAACCAGACCGAGTCCACCACCCTGCTGAAGATCGGCGCTTTGGCGCAAGCAACCGGCGTCAGCGTACGCGCGATTCGTCACTACGATCAGCACGGCTTACTTGCGTCGACGCGTGCCCAGAATGGATACCGCGCATTCGAGGCGGTGGCCGTCACGCAGGTTAAACAGATCCAGCGTTTGATCGCCGCCGGCTTCAGCTTGGAAGAAATTCGCAGCTTTCCGGATTGCATGTTGCTGATCGAAGGGGCGAAGGCATGCGCGGATATCACGGAGGCGAAGCGCAAGCGGCTGGCGATATTGGAGAAACAGATAGCGGCGCTGGAGAGACAACGTCAGCGATTGCGAGCCATGCTGATTGAGGGGGCTGAACAGGAGTGAACGGGCCCAAACAATAAGCACGCCCAACGACTCGATCTGATGGCGTACCCAGCGCGATCATCCCAACTCACTCGTCCAGACCTTCGATGAACCCATCCAGACAATCCCCAACCCCACGGCCACCGCACCGACCCAGGCCGTACTGGTCAGCCCCATCGCTTCCAGGCTGGCACCACCCAGCAGCGCCCCCAGCGCGATGCCGCCATTGAAGCCGGCGATGTTTAGCCCAGCCGCCACTGCCGGTGCCCGCGGCGCGTGGATGTGCGACAGCCCGATCACCCGCGCCTGCAAGGCAGGCACCGCCGCATAGGTCAGCGCACCCAACAGGCCCGTCAACAACACCATCAACGGCAACGATGGCGCCGATGCCCAGATCGCCAACAGCACGACAGCCAGGCCGACCAGCACGGTCATCACGGCGAAGTCCGCGCCCTTGCGGTCGGTCAGGCGTCCGCCCCAGATGTTGCCGATAGCGGCCATCACGCCGTAGCTCAGCATCAACAGGCTGGCCGTGCCCTCGCTGACGTTCGTCACCTGCCGCAGAATCGGCGAAATGTAGGTGTAGAGCGCGAACGACCCCGCATACGCCAACACGGTGATGCCGGCCCCGGCCAGCAGGCGCGGATTGAACATCGCTATCAGGCCATCCTTCGCGTTGGCCTGCGCTGAGGCGTCGTCCCGATCCGTCGGCATCAGGGCCAGCAGACCCAGAAAGCCAATCAGGCCGCTCGCGGCTACTGCCATGAAGATCACCTGCCAGCTCAACACGCTGCCCAGGTAGGTGCCAAGTGGCACCCCCAGCGCCAGGGCCAGCGTCAGGCCGCCGAACACCACGGCCACCGCTGCACCGGCACGATGCCGCCCCGCCAGTTGGGTTGCCACGCTGGATGCCACGGCGAGAAACACCCCATGCCCCAGGCCCGAAGCAAAGCGGGCAATTAGCATGGGCGTCAGTGCATCCGACAAGCTGACCACCGCATTGCCCAGCGTGAACAGCCCCATCGCCACCAGCAGCAGCCGCTTGCGCGGCCAGCGGGTCGCCAGCGCAGTCAGGCCCGGCGCACCAATCACCGCACCCAGCGCATAGGCCGTAACCGCCGTGCCGACCTGGCTAACGCTGGCATGCAGATCGGCGGAAATAGTGGACACCAGGCCGATGGTGACGAACTCGGTAAAGCCCAGGGCGAACGCGCAAAGCGCGAAGACGTAGATGACGAACGGCATACGTGGACTCATCGTTCAGGCTCGCTTTTCGGCCAACACGCGATGCGGATGCGTGACCTCGGACAGATAGGAACCGCTGAGCGCGGCGTCGGCGGTGCCGGCCGGTCCCTTGCGGTCGTGGCGGGTCAGGACGAAAAGGATGCGTTGGGTCATCGGAGGCTCCTGCAAGCGAGTCAAGCACACCGCCGAGCGCCTCCGGCGGAGGCGTGCGCGTTGCGGCATGCGAGGTAAGAAACCTCATTCTGGTGAATCGGGTATATCCTTTAAATGACCAAAATAGACAAACACTTTCCCCGGAATGACCCAAATGGCCCTGCGCAACCTAGATGACCTGGTGGTGTTCGTGCACGTGGTGGAGCGCCAGAGCTTTTCCGCCACCGCACGCGACCTGCACCTCGCGCCTAAGACGGTCAGCAAGCAGATCGCCCGGCTTGAACAGGCGTTGGGCACCACGCTGTTCGAGCGCAACACCCGTAACTTGCGAATCACCGGCGAAGGCCGCGCCATCGCCGAGCGCGCACGGGTTGCCCTGTCGGTGTTGGAAGAAGTGCAGGAACTGGCGACCGGGGCAAGCCAGGAACTGAGCGGCACCATCCGTCTGACCGCGCCCACGCCGTTCGGGCGCAAGTTCGTCGCCCCGGCGATCCACGATTTCTGCCGCCTGCATCCCCGCGTCGGCTTCGACCTGCGCCTGTCCGATCAGGTGCAGGATCTGTATAGCGGCGACCTCGACCTGGCGATCCGCATGGGCGAGTTGGCGGATTCGCGGCTGGTGGCGCGGCGCGTGGCCGACAACCGGCGCATCCTGGCTGCCTCTCCGGCCTACCTGAAAGCGCACGAACAACCCGCGCAACCGGAAGAACTGGAGCGGCACAACTGTCTGGTGTTCGCGTATCCGGGCCTGCTGCAAAGCACCTGGCCGCTGCGGAAAGGCCGCCGGGAGAAGCCTATTGCAGTCAGCGGCACGCTGTGCAGCGACAGCGGTGACGTGCTGCACGCGTGGTGCCTGGCTGGGTTGGGTATCTCGCTGCGCGAGAGCTGGGACATCCACGAGGAACTGCGCGACGGCCGGCTGGTGCGCGTGTTGCCGGAATGGGAAGCCACGCCATCGAAGATCAGCATTGTGAGGGCGCGGCGAGAGCCCGTGCCTCGTCGGCTAACGGCGTTCAGCGACTTTTTGTTTGATCGCTGGCATCAAGCGCCGTGGGACAGTTGATGCGGCTTGACTGGGCCGCGTACGCTGCGACGATAAATCGATAGCGCTCGTTGAGAGATGGGATAGAGAGCTGCTGGGCGAGATTTTTACCGTCAAGGACGGTAAAAATCTCAATAGTGAACGAGAGTGTCTTAATCCGGCCTCGATTCTTACCGCCAGCGCTACCGTCAACTTGTTTTGCTAGCCGGCGATAGCCACCGATAGATGCCGTGACGTTTTTCCCTAACGGATCAATACGTTACGACGATTTTTCGATAGCTGGCGATAGTCATCGAAGGACGTCAGATCACTCCCACTCGATCGTCGCCGGCGGCTTGCTCGAGACGTCATAAACCACGCGGTTAATCCCGCGCACTTCATTAATAATCCGCGAAGAAACGCGAGCCAGCAGCGGGTGCGGCAGCGGCGCCCAATCGGCCGTCATGAAGTCAAACGTCTGCACGGCACGCAGCGCAACAACGTACTCATACGTCCGCCCATCGCCCATCACGCCCACCGACTTCACCGGCAGGAACACGGCGAACGCTTGCGACGTCAGCTCGTACCAGGTCAGGCCGCTGGCCTCGTCCTTGGTATTGCGCAGTTCTTCAATGAAGATCGCATCGGCACGGCGCAGCAGTTCAGCATATTCATGCTTCACTTCGCCCAGAATCCGAACGCCCAGACCCGGACCGGGGAACGGATGGCGATACACCATCTGCGGCGGCAGGCCCAACGCAACACCCAATTCGCGGACTTCGTCCTTGAACAGTTCGCGCAGGGGTTCCAGCAGTTGCAGGTTCAGCGTGTCCGGCAGGCCGCCCACGTTGTGGTGCGACTTGATCGACGTAGCCTTGCCCGTCTTGGCGCCAGCAGATTCGATGACGTCGGGGTAGATCGTGCCCTGGGCCAGCCACTTGGCGCTTTGCTGCTTGCCGGCTTGTTCCTGGAACACTTCGACGAATTCGCGGCCGATGATCTTGCGCTTGGCTTCGGGGTCGGCAACGCCGGCCAGCTTGCCCATGAATTGCGCGGTGGCATCGACGTGAATGATCTTCACGCCCATGTTTTCAGCGAAGGTCTGCATGACCTGCTTGCCTTCGTCCAGGCGCAACAGGCCGTGGTCGACGAACACGCAGGTGAGCTGGTCGCCGATGGCCTTGTGGATCAGCGCGGCGGCAACGGACGAATCCACGCCGCCGGACAGGCCCAGGATGACTTCGTCGGTGCCGACTTGCTCGCGGATGCGGGCAACGGCCTCGGAGACGTAGTCGGGCATGTTCCAGTCGCCCTGGCATTCGCAGATCTCGTTCACGAAGCGGGCCAGCATGGCCTTGCCTTGGACGGTGTGCGTGACTTCGGGGTGGAACTGAACGGCGTAGAAGCGGCGGTCTTCGTCGGCCATGCCGGCGATGGGACACGACGGCGTGGACGCCATCAGCTTGAAGCCCGGGGGCAGCTCGGTGACCTTGTCGCCGTGGCTCATCCAGACCTTCAGCATGCCGTGGCCTTCAGGCGTGTCGAAGTCTGCCAGGCCTTCCAGCAGCTTGGTGTGGCCGTGGGCGCGCACTTCGGCGTAGCCGAATTCGCGGTGGTCGGAAAAGCTGACCACGCCGCCCAGTTGCTGCGCCATGGACTGCATGCCGTAGCAGATGCCCAGCACGGGCACGCCCAGCTCGAACACGGCGTGCGGCACGCGCATGGAGCCTTCTTCGTAGGCCGAAGCGTGGCTGCCGGACAGGATGATGCCCTTCAGGCCTTGCGCCATCTGTTCACGCACGAAGGCGTCGTCGACGTCGCCGGGGTGGACTTCAGAATAGACGCCAGCTTCGCGCACGCGGCGGGCGATCAGCTGGGTGACTTGCGAACCGTAGTCAAGAATGAGGATGCGCTGGTGCATGGAGACTCTACCCGTTGGAAATAAAACCGCACCGGCAGAACCGCTACAAGATTTTGCGATTCTGCCGGTGCGTAATGCATGACATTGTAGTTGACTGTGTGGATCAGTCGGCGCGGTAGTTGGGCGCTTCCTTGGTGATCTGCACGTCGTGTACGTGGGACTCGCGCACGCCGGCGGAGGTGATCTCCACGAATTCGGCCTTGGTGCGCATGTCATCGATGGTTGCGGCGCCGCAATAGCCCATCGAGGCGCGGATGCCACCGACCAGTTGGAAGATGATGGCCAGCACGCTGCCCTTGTAGGGGACGCGGCCTTCGATGCCTTCCGGAACCAGCTTGTCGGCGTTGTTGGACGGATCCTGGAAGTAGCGGTCGGCGGAGCCGTCCGTCATGGCGCCCAGGCTGCCCATGCCGCGGTACGACTTGTACGAGCGGCCCTGGAACAACACGACTTCGCCCGGCGCTTCTTCCGTGCCGGCGAACATGCCGCCCATCATGCAGGCGAATGCGCCGGCGGCCAGCGCCTTGGCGACGTCGCCCGAATAGCGGATGCCGCCGTCGGCAATCAGCGGAACGCCCGTGCCTTCCAGCGCCTTGGCGACTTCGGAGATGGCATGGATCTGCGGCACGCCCACACCCGCGACGATGCGCGTGGTGCAGATGGAACCGGGGCCAATACCGACCTTCACGCCGTCGGCGCCGTACTCGACCAGCGCGCGCGCGGCGGCGGCGGTGGCGATGTTGCCGCCAATGACTTCAACCTTGGGATAGTTCTGCTTGACCCAGCGCACGCCTTCGAGCACGCCCTTGGAGTGGCCGTGGGCCGTGTCGACGATCAGGACGTCGACGCCTGCCGCAACCAGCTTTTCCACGCGCTCTTCGGTGCCGGCGCCCACGCCTACCGCTGCGCCAACACGCAACTGGCCTTGGCCGTCTTTGCTGGCCATCGGGTGTTCGGTGTTCTTGACGATGTCCTTGACGGTGGCCAGGCCACGCAGTTCAAAGCCGTCGTTCACGATCAGCACGCGTTCCAGACGGTGCTTGTGCATCAGGGCCTGCGCTTCGTCCAGCGTGGCGCCTTCCTTCATGGTGACCAGGCGTTCCTGCGGCGTCATGATGTTGCGCAGGGGCTGATCCAGGTTTTCTTCAAAACGCAGATCGCGGTTGGTCACGATGCCGACCAGCTTGCGGCCTTCGACCACCGGCAGACCCGAGATGCCATGCTGGCGCTGCAACGCAATGGCGTCGCGCACTTTCATCTGGGGGGTGACGGTGACCGGATCGATCACGATGCCGAATTCGTGGCGCTTGACGCGAGCCACTTCACGGGCTTGGGCATCGGCGGACAAATTCTTGTGAATGATCCCGATGCCGCCCTCTTGCGCCATGGCGATGGCCAGACGCGATTCGGTGACGGTGTCCATGGCGGCGGACACAAGGGGGATATTCAGGCTGATATTGCGAGTCAGGCGCGTGGCCAGGGAGGTGTCGCGCGGCAACACCTCGGAATACGCAGGCACCAACAACACATCGTCGAAGGTGAGCGCTTTTTGAACGAGACGCATGGGTAACTCCGGGCGCAAAGCAAGATTATACGCCGCCTGCATGTTTTGACTAGGTGTTCACCCTAGGTTTGTACGGAATTTTTGCAGTCCGGCGCGCTGGAGAAAGCTGCAAATCGCCTGCCCATCCGACCCCGTTTTATGGGCCTCGCTTTGCGCGCGGTACAAATTATTTTACCCGGGTAATATTGACAGATGTTTTTACCCGGATCATAATCCATTCCTCTTCTTCGCACCTACTTCTTTCTCGGCTTGAGCATCGGACCCCTAATTACCATGAACGTCATCGCCTCTTCTCCCCGCTACACGGCATTCGAAGGCCACCGCATGTTGGCCGCCGGGTCTTTGGCCGACGTGGCGCTGGCCGTCAAACGCGCGCTGGCCCACCAGAACAGCCACGGGTTGTTGGTGTTTCAAGACGGCACCGGCCTGCAAACGGACCTGGACCTGAGCGGCGACGACGCGCAGATCATCGCGCGCCACACTCCGCCACCGAATGCAGACACGCCGACCGCCGAACCCAACGCCGCTGACGCGGCCGATGTGGCGGACGCCGCGCCGCGCGGGCGGGGCCGGCCGAAACTGGGTGTGGTGCCCCGGGAAGTGACCCTACTTCCTCGGCATTGGGACTGGCTGGGCGCGCAGCCCGGCGGCGCGTCCGTGGCGTTGCGCAAACTGGTGGAACAGGCGCGCCGCGAGAACGACGCCCGCGACCAACAGCGCCAACGACAGGAAGCGGCTTATCGGTTCATGTCCAGCATTGCCGGCAACCTGACAGGTTTCGAAGATGCGACCCGCGCACTCTATGCGGAAGACCGTGAACGCTTTGCGCAGTGCATTGCCACGTGGCCGCAGGACGTGCGGGCCTACGCAATGACCCTGGCCTGGGCAGCTTCGGCTTAAGCCGAAGCGTTGCAGGCCGCGCCGTTGGGCGGCCCTGCCGTGGCCACAAATGGATGCCATGCCAAACAGGGAGGATCGCATTAACGTGTTCATAATCCGGCGGGTTTCGGTACCATTGCGTTGAGTTCGTATTTACTTTCCCACTCTCTGGATCGCTGGCATGCCACAACTTGTATTGCTGCTTTTGGGCGTCCCCTATCTGCGCAAGCGTTGGCGCGCGCTCTTCGTCCTCGGCATCGTCTTCCTGGTGGCGGGCGTCGCTGTCTTTATCGATGCTCTTGATGACGCCCTGTACTTTCCCCTGAACGCCTTTGCCGTCCTCTTCATCATTGAAGGGCTGGCGACGCTGTTGATCGCCTCTTCCGGCGTGGGCGGCCAGCGCGTCCTGCGCTACACCAAGGGCGTTTTCGTGCTGCTGGCGGGCACCTTGATTCTGATCGGGCACCATCACGGGCACTTTGTGCTGTCGATGATTTTCGGCGCGCTGTTCCTGATGGACGGCGTGCTGCAATGCCTGGCCGCCTATGTCGTGCGATACGACCGTTGGCGCTACGCTTTCGGCGCCGGGGTGGCGGAAATCCTGCTGGCTATTTTCTTCTTCCAGCCCTACCCCACGAACTACGTGGGCACGGTGCCGTATTGCCTGGGGCTGTTCCTGGCCATTGCAGGGTTGAAATTGCTGTGGCTGGCGCGGCGCGTCAAATACCTGGCTTCCAACCCGGCGTTTGCCGCCAATGACTCGTCTGACTATCTGCCCGCCGAACCCGCGGCGCCAGCGCCTGTCTGGGATGGTCCGCCCGCCGATTCCGAACGTGCCCTTACCGTGCACGTCTGGACGCCGTCCGGGTCGGCCAAGGCGCAAACGCGCAACTATCCGCTCGTCGACCGGTATATCGCCGCCGTCGACGTGAATGGCGTGATCTCCACCGGCCATGCGGCAATGGAGTCCCCCGAAGGCATCTACATCAGCCTGTATCCCAAGGAAGAAATCGACCGGTCGCCCGACGAGTTCGGCAACCTGCTGCGCGCGACGCCCGACAACGACATTCCCGGCGTATACCAGCCCGATTACGCGACCGAATCCAAGGCCTGGTGCCCGTCGACGACGCGCGTGCGCATCCGGAATTACGACGCGGAAAAGCTGGCCGCGTTCTGGGAGGAATACCGGCAGGACAGCACGTACAACCTGACCCACCGCAATTGCTCAAGTTCGGTGGCGCGCGCGCTTGACGCCGCGCTGGATGGCGTGGTCGGACGCCTGCACGGCCGCCGCGCGGGATGGGGCGTCCTGATCCGGCTACTGCTGACGCCCGAGCTTTGGGTGGCCTCGCAGATCCGCAAGCGCGCCATCACGATGGCCTGGACGCCGGGACTGACCTTGGACTATGCCCGCGCGATGAGCATGTTGGCGGATCCGCGGCCGTTCGGCTGGTGGAAAATGTCGCAGAGGGCGCTGCGCCACATCGCCGAACTTCGCGCAGGCTGGCGGGCCCAGGACCGTAGCGCTGGCGGCCAACGCCCGCAAGCGGCCGAGGGCCTGCGCGGCCCGGGGCCCGAAGCCTGAGGCCTGGCCCCTGGACACGGCGCACCGGCACTTTTTTATGATGGGCGAAATGCGCTTTAATCGGTAAAGACGGGCGGGCTTTCCACGCCCGCGCAATCTATAGGGTGCGCCATGTCCATCGCCAAGAACTTCCTGCTGTATGACGGAGACTGCCCCTTCTGCTCGAATTACGTGCGGATGCTGCAACTGCAAAAAGCCGTGGGCCCGATCGATCTGCTGAATATGCGCGACCACCCGGATATGGCGGTGGCCTACAAGGCGCAAGGCTACGACTTGAACCAGGGCATGCTGCTGCATCTGGACGGCCAGGACTATTGGGGCGCCGACTGCATCAACCGGCTGGCGTTGATCAGCACCGGCAACGACCTGTTCAACAGCGTCAACGCCGCCGTTTTCCGCAACCCGTGCCTGTCGAACGCGCTCTACCCGTTCATGCGCACGGGCAGAAGTCTGGCGCTGACCTTGCTGGGCAAGAAGAAGATGCAGATGTGATGCCGCCGCGGCCGTGGCGGCCGCCCCAGGCGCAATCACTTCGCCGGGGCATCCACCACCCGTTGAAGAAAGGCGTCCAGCGCCGGGTTGTCGTGCTGCGCATGCCAGGCCAGATACATGTCGGCATACAGATTGCGCTGACCAATGGGACGAAACTCCACGCCTTCAAACCGCAGCTCCCGCGCCGAATCCGGCACGATGCCCACGCCCAACCCCGCCCGCACGAGCGCCAGCAAGGTGTGCGTTTGCCCTGCCCGCTGCACATAGTCCGGCTGCACATCGGCCAGCCCGAAGGCGCCCACGATGCGGTCATAGAAGTACTTCCCTTCGCGCGGCGAATACAGCACGAAAGGCTGCCCCTGCAATAGACGCAGCGGCACCGTGTCGTGTTCGCACAAGGGGGAGCCCGCGGGCAACGCCAGCACCAGCGGTTCGCGTTCGATCAGCCGGGATTCGATTCCTGCCTGCTGCGGCACGCTGCGCGCCAGGATGACGTCGAGTTCGCGCGCCAGCAGCAGCCGCGCCAGATCGGTGCTGACCGTTTCACGAAGCTGGATCTCGACGCCCGCCAGCAGCTTGCGCGCCAACATGATCATCGACGGCATCAGCCGATAGGATGCAACGGCAGTGAAACCCAGCGTGATATGGCCGGCATCGCCACCCGAGGTGCGCCTTGCCGTCGCAGCCGCGCGCGCCGAGAACTCCAGCAGATGGCGCGCGTCGCGCAGGAACCGCCTGCCCGCCGCGCTAAGCAGCACCTGCCGGCTATTGCGTTCAAACAGCGTCACGCCCAGGTCTTGCTCCAGCAACTGGATCTGCCGAGACAGGGGCGGCTGCGTCATGCATAGCCGTTCGGCCGCGCGGCCGAAATGCAGCTCTTCTGCCACCGCGATGAAGCACTCCAGCTGACGAAATTCCATCGATTCAATCCTTGAATTGATCAATGCTATTTATAGCTCGAACGGCTATCTATCGGTAGCCGTTTTTATACTCGGCGACAAGGCCGCAAAGCCGGCCCGCAGGATCAAAAGGAGCATTTTCGCAGCACGTTTCATTCGCGGCAGCTGCCGCCCCCACGCCTAAAAAGAGAAGAGAGACATGGAGACAACCCCCATCGCCCGACAACGCGTCCGGCTCATCGCCGCGGCGCTGGCCCTGGCCGCCACCGCCGCATTGCCCTGGAACGCCAGCGCCGCCGGATATCCCGAGCGCCCGATCAACCTGATCGTCCCGTTCTCACCGGGCGGGGGCACCGACATTTCGGCTCGCCTGCTGGCCGCCGCGTTGGGCGACAAGCTGGCGTCTTCGGTGGTGGTCGACAACCGCCCGGGCGCGGGCGGGCAGATCGCCGCCGACCTCGTGGCGCGGTCGCCGGCCGACGGCTACACGTTGCTGTTCGCCAATTCCGGCATGCTTGCCATCAACCCGTGGATCTATAAGCTGCATTCGGACCCCGCCACCGCGTTCGCGCCCGTTTCGCTGTTTTCAGACCTGCCTTTCGTGTTGGTCGTGCCAACGGGATTGCCCGCCAAGGACGTCGCCGGACTGGTGACGCTGGCGCGCGCGGAACCGGGCAAGCACACGTTTGCCAGCTCGGGCACCGGCGGCGCTCCGCACCTGTCCGCCGAGATATTCCAGCAAGCCACCGGTGTTGATCTGATGCATGTGCCTTACAAGGGCGGTGGCCCGGCCATGACCGACCTGATGGCGGGCCGGGTGGACATGCTGTTTGCCTCCGTCCTGGAAACCATGCCGTACGTCAATGGCGGCAAGTTGCGCGCGTTGGCGGTGACCGGCGCCACGCGCTCGCCCGCCATGCCGGATGTGCCGACGATTGACGAGGCCGGCGTCAAGAACGCGCAATCCGGCTCCTGGACCGCCGTGCTCGCGCCTGCCGGCACGCCGCCCGCGGTCATCGAAAAGCTGTCGCAGGCGATCCGCGACATCGCCGCCGACCCGGCAATGAAAACCAAGCTGGAATCCCAGGGCGCGGTGGCGCACGGTTCCACGCCGCAGCAGTTGCAGGAGCTGGCCGCCAGCGAACGCGCCCGCTACGGGCAGATCATCAAGACCCGCAATATCCAGACGAACTGACCTCTATCCGGCCCGGTCACCGGGCCATTTCTTAAAGCCGTATCCATGACCGATTCCCTGCCCGCTTCCGCCCCCCACCTGCTGATGGTCGGCCCCCTGCTGCCCGAACTGGTGGCCGACCTGGCGTCCCGCTACCACGTCCATCGCTTGTGGGAAGCCGCCGATCCCGCCGCGCTGCTGCGCGAGCATGGCCCCGCCATCCGCGGCATTGCCACCAGCGGGCGTTTTGGCGCCACCCGCGAACTGATCAGCGCCTTGCCGGCGCTGGAAGGCATTTTCAGTTTTGGCGTGGGCTACGACACCATCGACTTGACGGCGGCGCAAGAACGCGGCGTGGTCGTCACCAACACGCCCGGCGTACTGGACGCGTGCGTGGCCGACACGGCGTTGGCGTTGATGCTGGCCGCGCCGCGCCGTATCGCCGAAGCGGACCGCTTCGTGCGCGCCGGACGCTGGCCGAACGAAGGCTTCCCGCTGGGCACGCGCATGACCGGCAAGCGCTGCGGCATTGCCGGCCTGGGCAATATCGGCTTGCAGATCGCCCGTCGCGCCGCCGCCTTCGACATGGAAATTCTCTACACCAGCCGCAAACCGCGCGCCGACGCGCCCGCCGACTACCGCTATTGCCCCGATATCACGTCATTGGCCGCCGCCTGCGATTTTCTGGTGCTGGCCGTGCCGGGCGGCAGCGCGACGCGCCACTTGGTGAATGCGGAAGTACTGGATGCGCTGGGGCCGCAAGGCTGGCTGATCAACATCGCGCGGGGCACGGTCGTTGACGAAGCCGCGCTGGTCAGCGCGTTGCAAGACAAACGCATCGCCGGCGCGGGGCTGGACGTGTTCGAACACGAACCCGCCACACCTGCCGCGCTGCATGCGATGGACAACGTGGTGCTACTGCCGCATATCGCCAGCGGCACGCACGAAACCCGCCGCGCCATGGCCGACCTGATGGTCGCGAACCTGGATGGCTGGTTTCAGGATGAAAAGGTGCTGACGCGGGTCGTTTGACCCGGCGGCGGGCCGCGCCTATTCGCTGACCCATTGCAGCTTGGGCGACGGCGCGCCCTGCTGCTGGAAGTACAGGATGGCCTCTTTGGCCAGTTCGCGGCACACGCATTGATACTGCTGATAGCTGCCGGACTGGCCGCCCACCACCAGATCCTGGTCGTGGTCTTCGGATTTTGACCGGTCAACCAGCGTATAGATACGCGCGTCGTCATCTAGCGTGATGGAAACGACGTAACCGCCGTCGCCCCCGCCAACCGCCATGACGGTTTCGTCTTCCGTCACGAACGCCGTCGAGCTGAATTCAGCGCCATCCAACCGGTCCAGCGCGGCAAGCAAATCCACATCCGACGGATTGACGCGTTCTCTTAGCGCGGCGCGGTCACCCTGGCGTCGTTCTTCGATGAGTTTTCTTATTTTCATTGTGGGCGGGTCCTTGATTGTCAGTGCCCTAACGGCCGCTCGGACGGTTGGTCAGGCACGTCGCCTGGGCCGGCAGTACCGCCGACGACGAATGCCAGTCTACAGGCTTCCAACACAGGGCATCCGCCGCGCATGCGACGCGCTGGCAATGGCGTTCGGAAAGCCGGGCCAATATCGTAAAGGGCAGGCTCGCACGCACATCGGGCTTTAGTCGCAAACGCAGGCGTTTGGGCCTGTTTTTTATTGACCCGAAAGTCATACTTTGATAACTTCCTTGCCAATCGTGTCATCGTCGAATTGCCCTGCGCAGGGTGCTCCGCGGCGGCCCCGGAGCGCGCCCCAATGATGTCGGCAGCCGGCAACCCCAATCCCGGAGATCGCCATGACGGCTGTGCTGCTCGTCGATGACCACGCCATGTTCCGCGAGGGTCTGATGCTCGCCATTGCCCATCTGGCGCCTGGCCTCGATATCTGCCCGGTTTCCAGCGGCATCCAAGCCATCGCCGCCCTTGAGTCCCGCGCGGATATCAGCTGCGTCATCATGGACTACTACCTGCCCGACATTGGCGGCACCGCATTGCTCAAGCGACTGCGTCAACTGCGCCCGGGCATCCGCATTCTGGTCATGTCCGCTTCCGAAGACGTGAACGACCGCGACCGCGCCCTTACGGCGGGCGCCCGCGGATTTCTTCACAAGTCGGCGAATAGCCAAGCCTTACTGTCGGCGCTGAAAGAGATCCAATCGCCGCAATTGGCCGACACACCCCGTCCGGCTCCGGTGTCGCCGCCCGCCTCCCAGCGCGACGAAATCTCGCTGTTAAGCGAGTTGACCCGACGACAGGGCGACGTGCTGCGCCTGATGTGCGCCGGCCTGGGCAATCGCGATATCTCGCTGCAATTGGAGATGGCGGAGAAAACCGTCAAAGCGCACATCACGGCAATCCTGGCGACGCTGGGCGTGCAGAACCGCACGCAGGCCGCACTGGTGGCTCGCCGTGGCGGGCTGCTGGGCAAACCCAAGTAGCCCGCGTGCAGCCTCCGCGCTATTCGTTCAACAAGGACAGATAGCGGGTGATGCCGCCCTCTTCCTGAGCGACTTCGCGCATCAAGTCCGCCAACGACATACCGCCCCAAGCCACCGCCTTCCTCAACAAGTAGGGCGTGGGGCTATGCGGTTCAATAACCGCCAGGTAATCCGCGATCCGGGCCAGTTGCCGATACGCCTGGGCGCGGTTTGCCAGGGCGCCCATCGATACCACGATGCCCTCGTCGGCGGACACGCCCCCCCCTTCCGCGCTCTCTGCCGGATCTCGCCCGGGGCCTTGCGCCATCAGCGCCGGTGCGGCCCTGTCGGCGGTCCAGGGGCTGGCGTCCTCCGCGCCGTGCCCGACGTGATGCCCGGCAAGCAGGCCGCTTGCCGCGCGGGCCAGCCGCGTCAACGCGTCGCGGGTGCGCCGAAGGCTGGGAAGATCGCCTCCCAGTTTCGTATCCAGGCGCCGTTCCAACGCTCGCCATGCGCCTTCCGCCACCCCCGCCCCAGCATGCAAGGCGCTGAGCATGGCCCGGTTGGCGGGCTGCGCGGCGTACTGCATCAATTCGTCGCGGCTTGGCAGGGGCTCGGCAATGCCGGCTTCCGGATCCGGGTCGGTCGGACGTGCGATCGACGCCCGCTCCCAGTCGTACAAGTTGATGTCGAAGGGTTCCCGATCTTCAAGCCGCAGCAACGCCAGGTGCAGCGTGCATGTCATCGACAAGGCGCTGTCTAGCCAGGCAAACGGCGCGCAGCGCGCGTCGGCCTCGTCGCCGTCTTCGATTCGGGGCCACGCCGTTTCCCAGTAACGCTCTACCAGGCCATCCAGCAGCCGGACCCCCGCAATCAGGCCGTCCAGCCCCTTCAACTGCGTCCAGGCTTCACAGAGCCATGCCGCCACCTGCAGGTCCTTACCCTGTGTAGACAGGGCATCCTGGCATAACGTGGCGGCCAGCCGCCAGTTTGCTTTTTGCAGCGGGCGATCCCAATCGCCCATCGGCAGGCTGGCGTCATCGTGCTTGCGCGCGTCCTGGATTTGCTGATAGACGGGTTCGTACCGCAGCGGCATCCCCGCCCCGCCGGCTTGCGGCAATGGCGCCAGCAACGCGTCCAGCACCGGAACCTCGTGGCTTATTGCGTCAAGCCTGTTCATTGCGCGCTCCATTCCGGCGCACGCGCCGGAAAGCTGCCGGGCCACAGCAGCGGATTTTTCTTTCCCGCAGGCATCATGGCGACCCGCAAAAACACCCGGCCCACGTCCAGATCGGGCACTTGCGCAAGCTTCGACACATTCGCCACGCCCAACGGAAAGTCAAAGCGCAGCAACTGACCCGCGCCACGGGGTCCGTTATCGGGCGCCTGATGACGCTGCATTAACGATATCAGCGCCCAAGGATCATCGAACTGCCATGTCAGGTTGCGGCCATCGGTGGTTAGCGCAGGCTGGCGCGGGTCGGCCATGGCCACCAGCGGAGAATCCTTGGCGAACCGCAAGGTCAACGTCACGGGCATCCCGTAGTTCCAGTGCAGCGGTTTCGGCGCGTCGCCCAGCGACACGCTTTGCCGGCCGATAGTGAGCGTCCAGTCCATGAGCTGATTGCCAGCCAGCTCGCCTCCTCGGTTGGCGCGGAACTCCACGTTCAGGTCGTATCCGGACGGCCCGCCGTCATCGGCCGGATACAGCGGCGCGAACAACGCACGGACCTGGGCGAAATTGTCGATGAAACGCGTCACTGACCCTGAAGGTGTCGCCTCGCGCGCTTCACCACCGGCATCGCGATAGGTTCCCGCAACGCCGTCATAGCGCTTGATCGCCTGACCCAATTGCGCGTAATCCGCCGAAGCCAGCCCTGCCGGGCTTTGGGCAACGATCGCGCCCACGCTGGCATAGCGCGCCATCGATGCCGCCTGCCCCCCGGCGAAAGGCGCGCGGCCCGCGACCAGCACATTGAACGTCGCGGCGAAGTCTTCCCATTGCTGGCGCAGGTCCGACACATAGCGCTGATTGCAGCGCCCCTGCAACGCCCCGTAGAGCCGGGCATGGACAGCGCCGAAATAATCGTCGCCACCGGGTGGCGTCGCACCCGCAGGACGGGCTTTGCAGCCTCCCGTGGCGGGGTCGGCCACCGCCTGCACGAATTGCTCCAGACGGAGCAGGCTGCTGTTGGGATTGCGCAGCCGGTACCGCTCCAGATCCTGGTTGATGGCCCGCCAACGCTGGGCCAGCGGCGAAGCGGCGCTGATGGGGTCCAGCGCGGCCAGATAGACGGCCGCCTCGGCGCCCAACGTCAACGCGCGACTCGACTGATGGTCCAGATACGGCCCCAGCCCCGCCGCGTCCGCCACGCCGAACAGCGTGAGCACCGACGTGCGCGCGGCCGGCATGCCCGGATCGGCGTCCATGCGGGTCGCATACAGCTCGGAACGTTGCAGGCGTCGGTCGACCTGACGCAAGTGCTCCATCGCATCGCGGGATACCAGGGCATCCAGGGCGTCTGCCTGCACGCTGGCGCCCAGCTCGGCCAATAGTGCCCTAACCCGCACCAGGCGCGTGCGCGCCGCGCTGAAGGCCGCACTATCATCCGCGGTGTCTGCCTGGGCCGGGGTGGCGGCGGCCATCGCCTGGTCGAACACCAGCTTGCCAAACTGGACATCCAGCGCTTGTTCCACCACGGGCAACAGCATCGGCGGCATGTTCTTCAAGCCATCCACCAAGAAGCGCTTGCGCACCTCGCCCAACGTCAGCGCCTGATCCAGTTGCGCGCGGTTCCACGAGACCACCATGCCAGGATCCTGCGCGGGTAGCGCCAGACCCCGCGGTGCGGCCATGAACGGTTGTGCCAACAACCCCGCCAACGCGTCACGCAAGGCCTGCCGGCCGGCCGCCAGCGCGTAGCGAGCTTCTTTGTCTTGCCACACCAGGCCACTGTCCGGCCCATCGAAGCGCAAGGCCCTCTCGGTCTTGAACCCTTCGAAATCCGCCCGGTCGCGCTCCCGCGCATGGGCCACGGCCTCGGGCCCCAACAGCCGGTTCTGCGCGGCGCGGGACATCACACGGTCATAGCCCGGCCCGGGCGTGAAAGCCGCTTGCCGCATCCAGCCGCCCTTGCCTCCCGCCAGCATTTCCTGCTGCGCATTGATCGCCGCCACCAGCCGGCGATAGCTGTCGCCCACCTGCGCCGTGTCTTCGGCGTTCATCGTCGCCCCGGTCAGTTGGCCGATCGACTGCGCCACGGCACGGTCCGCTGCCAATAGCGGGTTGTTGGAGAACAAGCGGCGATTCAACTGCGCCGACGCCTTATCGAAGGCGCAGCGAAACGCCTGCTGCAGACCGGCCGCGCCCTGCCCTGACGCCGGGGCCAGGCTATATGAGACATTGCGATCGGGGTTGCGGCTGAAGTAAGGCAGCACATTGCCCAAATCGCCTTGCAGTTCCGCGCCCAGCGCATAGCGCACCACTAGCCTCAACGCCTCCGCATCACCGCCCGAAGGCTGGCGCAGGGCCTGGAAAGCGCGCAGCGCCGCGTCGAACTGATCCGCGCCCGAGGCGTAGCGTTGCAATGTCCGTAATTCCGGCTGTTCGTCGATGCCAAGGCTGGCTGGCTTGCCGTCATCGCCTTCGGAGCCTAGCGGCGCCGCGCACGTTTCTTCCCACGACAACTGGCCCGTGACCGGATCCAGCCCCACGCCGGTCAGTTGGGCGGCACGGGCAGCCAGTTCGCGCTGGATCGCGGTCACGGCGACCTCGCCGAACTCGCGGGCGAAGCGCGCGCGCACCCGCGGATTCAAGTCATCGATGCCAGACCACGAGCCCGGCATGAAGATTGTCCAGGCCGAATCCACTTGCAGGCCCTGATCCAGCGTCAGCAATGCCAGCGCACGCCGCCGATACCATTCCGGCGCAAGTTCCTGGCCTTGCTGCAATGCGCTGGCGCGTTCCCGCGCATCGCGCTGCGTGCCTTCCAGCGCGGCGACGAGCGGTGCGTTGTGCCGCCCGAGCTCGACCGTCGCGATCACCAACCCGACCGCCCACACGGTCAGCAACCCCGCGCCGCCCCACCGCACCGCGCGGTGCAGGACGGGCCGGGTGAGATGTTGCGAACGGGTCGGCCGGGTCAGCCCATATTCCTGGAAGATCTTGCGTTCGAACAGGTCACGCAAGAAAGCAGGCTGGCGCAACAGGTCCACCAGCGCGGAACCGCCCCCGTCGCGGCCAGTGGCCGCGGAAGGCGCCACATCCTCTTCTTGGTCCGCCCCGCCGTCGCTGGCCGGCAACGGGTGCCTGCCGAATGCATGCGCCGCCAGTTCGCCGCTATCACCCGTCAAATAAATGCCGCGGAAGAAAAACGGCTCGTGATAGGCGCTGGGCCGCAGCAACTCATCCACATAAAGTTGCAACTGCGCCTGCATGGCCTGAATGCGCGCCGGCAACAGCAGGCAGCCGCGCGCGTCGGCGGCCCCCGCATCAACGGCAAACAGCTCGGCACTGGCATCCGACACCGCACCGCTGATCGAGCGCATTGCGGTCTCGACCCAATCCGCCTGGTAAGTCGTGGACAGATCATAGGGGGACGACCAGCCCAGCATGCTGGCCCGCAAGGGCTCGGGCAACGCCCTGGCAAACTGGCCGAAACCCTCCAGTACTTCGCTGTCCGTCACCACGACATAGACGGCAAAACGCATCGCGAAGCGGTTTTGCGCCAGCCACAACCGCCGATGCGCCAGCTTCGCCCGCCGGGCAAGCTCCAGCCGCGAATCCGTATCGGTAGCCAGCAGCATGGCAGCCGGCACCGTGATCACGACGGAATCGAAAGGCCGTTGCGGGCGATAGCCCCGACACAGGCCCAGGAACTCGTCCCAGGGCTTTTCACTGCTGTCCTGTCCCGGGGCGTCCAGATAGGCCGCCTTGATATCGATGACAATGCCGCGGTCGAAGAAATTCCACGAGATCCCCTGGGTCGCGGTGGGGCCCGTGGCCTCCGTGCCCAGCACACTGGGCACCCCTGACTGCGCGATCGGCAGCCCTCCGCCGCCCTCGCCCTCGTTCAGCACCATGATCCACGGAATACGATAGCGTTCGCCGCGCGTCGCGATGTTGGCCTCGACCAGCTCGACCGCTTGCCGGAACGAATTACGCAGCGAATCCGAGCGTAGCCGCACCACTTTGTGGTCCTGTTCGGGCTTCTTGCTTGCGCCATGCCGCGCGAAGTACAGGACAACGCCCAGCACCGCGCACACCACCAGCATCAAGACGACGACGGACAATAGGAACAGGTTGCTGGTCAGCATGGGCAAGCTCCCGAGGCCAAGGCAGGTTCGATCGGCATGACGTCAGTCCTTTGCGGCGTCGGCTTGCAGGGCCTGGCGCACCGGCCATGACTGCCACAGCCACGAGATTTCCGACACGGCCAACAGCGACGCCGCGCCCAGCAGGAAGATGAAGGTCCAACGGCTGACCGTCGGCAATTTGCGCGGCGCCACGTGGGACAGGATGTTCGAATAGGCAGCAGGGGCCAGGACGCGGTCACGCCCGCCAAGATCGGCCCGCCGCTGATAGACGAATTCGTAGAGTTCTTCCCGGTATCCGCGTAGCCGCTGCACGGCGTCCGCGCCCCGAAATTTTCCCTGGAATCCGACGGCAAGCGCGAAGAGATACAGGCGCGCGATGCTGCGGCGCGAGGGCTCGCGGTCGGACAGCAATTGCTCGATCCGCTGGAACACCAGGTCGCCGGCGACATTCGTGCGAAAGAGCGTGGATTCGAACAGGTGCGCGGTCCAGCGCTCACGCCCCGCCCATTCGGCGTTCAGCAGGATCTCGTCCGCCAGCACCGCCTTCAAGTAGCGTGCGTCGGCCAGGTTTTCGGCGTCGAATCGTGTGCTGTCCCGGCGAGCCTGAAGCGTCTGAATTTCCAACAAGCTCAGCATATGCCGGCCGAGTTCTTGCGCCGCGCCCTCGGGCGACGCGTCGCCGCCCGCCGATACCCGCGTCCGCATGCGTTCAAGTTCGTCCAGGAACCCTCGGAACTGTTCCGTCACCAGATCGTCTTCGTCCCCATCAGGACGGTTGCGTGTCAAATTCGCCATGGTTCCCTTGCTCCTCAGCCTTTCACGAACAGCAGCATTTCCTGCGGCCGCTGCGCGCTTTCGCCCTCATTGGAGTTGGCGATGAGCAACGGCTCGTCACCTAGCACCAGACCAGGGGTCGCCTGGATTTCAAACAGCAGATAGCCCGAGCCCGAGCGCAGGCCCAGCTCTTCGGCGTACTCGACGTTGCGACGCGTCGCGCCCAGCACGCGACGGCTGCGCAGCGATGGGTAGACGGGCAGCGAGCCGATGACGGCACCCGCCATCCATGCCAACAGGTCGCGGTCCGACTGCCCCCTGACACCCACCACCAGCCGCTCGCCGATCCAGTCCTGCCGCAATCCCAGCTCGAAGGCGCCATGGTTGAAGTCGAATTTGTACTGGCGGAAGTCTTCGCTGATCTCGGCGCTGGCTTCCCGCAGGAATCGCAGCAACGGCGTGAAGACGGCCAGCGGATCGCCATGGTCGTAATCGGGCGGCGGTGGCGGCATCGCACCCGGCTTAAGCAGGCATAGCGATCCGGCCAGCGACGCCAGCGCCAAATACAGCGTCCAGGGATGCAGGTGCGGGGTGCGCAGGACGGCTTCGGCCATCGGCAAGCCCGCCAACAGGCTGCGCAGTTTGTCCCTGAGTTCCAGCTGGGTCAGCCGGTCGTCCACCCGCGACGACGGGTTGGCGGTCTGCCGCGCGATGAACGCGGCCTTGCCGCGCAACTGCCCCAGCAGCGCGGACGCCCCCAGCCACAGCGGATTGTCCAGGCGTACTTCAAGCAGCGGCGGCTGGCGTTCCCCTAACCTGACGACCTCGTTGTCCTTGTAGAGCGAGCCCAGGCGCAGCGCCACGAACTGCGCGGATGGCACCGTACCCGCCGACAAAACCAGGTTGGGCTGCAGCCGGGCAATATCCGCAGCCGGCGCCTCCGACACCTGATCCTCGACCGGTGCGCCAGCCACCGAGCGACACCGGCGAAGCTGGCCTTCGCGGCGGGTCAGCGTCGCGACCGGCAAGGTCACATGGAAATCGATGGGGCCGTCGGCCAGCTGCGCCGCATGGGCATCCAACGCCAATTCCAGTGCAGCCGCGCCATCCGCTTGCGCCGAATAGGCGATGGCCGTGCCGTCGGGCATGATCGCGGACAGTTCAAGGACGCGAACGATGCCCGCGGGCAGCAGACCGCTGTCCAGCACCAGGCGGCGCACGCCCCAACTGAACGGCGCCGCCGCCAACGTCTGCCATGCCACGAGCGTGTCCAGTCGCGAGGCCAGCAACTGGAAATGCTGGGGTGCAAGCAGCATGCCCTCATGCCATTCGACGGCGTCGGTCACCACAGGCTGAAGGTCGGTCATCGGGCGCTCCTTGCGTTGCAGGCGTTATGCGCGGCGGGCGTGCATCGCAAAGTGGCCATCATTGGGCCGCCGTCACGGTGAACGCCTTGTTCTCCAGGCGGATGACCAAGCGGCCGCTGAAGGTCTCTACCCGCGCCCGATGCGCGCCTGGCGCTCCGTAGCGGGCAAAGACGAACGCGCCGGCCACTCGCGAGCCTTCAAACTTCTCGCCCGGCACGATCAAGCGTTGCCCCGGCACGACCTCCCATCCTTCGTAGCGCAACCCTTGCGGGTAGGTATTCAGCAGATCAGCTCGAGCCGAAAACCATTTCGCCGCTGTCAGTTCCGCAAAGCGCGGCAACAGGGTTTCATCCTTGATCAAGACAATGTCGACGGCGACGGGGCTATCACCGTTGGCGTCGTCGGCGGCGGAAACCATGACCTGCTTCCATGCCGGCTTTTCGCCCTTGAAGTAATCCAGTCCTAAGGCGGAACACCCCGCCAGGGCCAGCAGCAGCGTCAATGCCGCCGCTTGCATTCCCCGCGTCGCCGCGCCCATCGCCATTCCCGTCGCTATCATCATCGTGCTCCCAACCCGATACCCAACAACACAATCAACAATCCCGCCAGCAACAGGCAGGTGCCCGCCGCCATCAGCTGGATGCCCGAAAACGCAAACTGCAGCGCTGCGGCCGCCGCGCCGTCGCGCACCGACGCCGCCCCCCTTTCCGACGGCTGCGCCTCCGACACCCACGCGACCACCACGCAGACGCAAAGCAGGCTAAGCACGGTTCGCAATCCATCGCACAGCAAGTCGATGGCCAGGAACAACACGCCCGCCGATTCGACGGGCAGCTCAAGCAGGCCGAGCGTCAGTCCGGCAAAGGCCACGTTCGCGATGCCGCTTTGCCCTGCCGACACGAATGCCGCGGCGGTCGAGGCCATTGCCACCAGCGCCAATTCCGCTCCCCCCAATGGCTTGCCGTACAGGTTCGCGACGAACAAGGTGACCAACGCGAAATACAATGCGGCCCCCGCGCGCAGAAACACGGCGCCGAACGGCAAGGTCAGCTCGGCGATGCCTCGGCTGAACCCAAGCCGCGCGCTCATTACTTCGATCGCGTGGGGCACAGGCGCCGTCGGGCTACCGGAGGCCAGCCCGACCAGCAGCGGGCCCTTCATTTCGGCCAGCACGGTCAGCATCGGCAGGCCAGCTCTTTCCGAAATGACGGCCATCGCCCCGATCGACAACACGATCGCCGACAGCATGAAACACAGCAGAAACCCGCCCATCGCGCCCAACGTCGCGGCCTGCGCAGTCGAGGTCAGATACGCACTGGCGCCGAAGGCCAGCACGGGAATCATCAGATTGGCGCGGTCGATGATGATGCCCAGGGCGCGATACGCGCTTTCGAAGATGCCATTGAGCAATGCGGTCCGTTCCCGGGACAATGATGCAAACGCCAGTCCGAATAGCAGCGTAGCCACCAGGATCCCGAGCGTATGGCCCTGGGCGAGTACACGAAAGAAGTTGTCGGGTAGCAGATCCCGCATCACGCTTTCCTGGCGCGACACGCCGGCGTGCACGCCATCGCCATCGCCATCGCCAGGCTGCCCCATCAGGCTGACCGTATCTTCCGACAGCGCATTGCCCTGCCGCCACACCAGTTCGCCCAACTGGGCGTGTTCTTGCGGGCTTAGGTGCTTGCCTGGCATGACCGCCGCGCCCAGCAAGGTGCCGACGACCGCGCACGCGCCCACCAGCCCGACCGCCAAGGCCGCGATCGACGCCATGCGCCGGCCGGGCCGCGGCAATTCCAGCATCTGACGCAGTCCGAAGAAGATCGCCACGATCAGCAGCGGGATGGCGGCCATGTTCACCACCACCAGATATAGCTGCCCAATTACATGCGCCGCGTGTCCCAGCGGCTGCGCCATCACGCCAGCCAGCGCCCCCGTCGCCATGCAAAGCGCCAGGAACAGGGTGCTTCCCGAGAGCCGTTTCAGGCCGTTCATGCCGACACGTTCCAGCCACGCGCCAGTGCGTAGCCCACGGTGGCGCGCGCCAGCTCCTGCGTGCTGTCGATCAGCGCCATGGGCGCACGCGCCATGGCGCGCGCGGCAAGCGGGATTTCCGTGCATGCCATCACGGCTTCCCCGGCCCCGGCGGCCTCAAGCATCCACAACGCCTGTTCCAACGATGCGGCCGCCGCCGGCAGATCATCCGCCTTCACCTGCGCGATGCAGGCGTTGATCCGGGCCTGAACGCCCTCGTCCGGCACCAGGGCGTCGATCCCGCGCTCCCGCAGGCTCGTCTGGTAGAAGCCCGAGGCAAGCGTGCCCCGGGTGGCCAGTACGGCGACTTTCCCCGAACGCTGCGGCACGGCGTTCGCGCACACCCGCCCGATATGCAGCATGGGCGCCGCGCTGCGCGCGCGCATTTCCTCGTACCAGTGGTGCGCCGAATTGCACGGCACCACCAGCAGGCCGACACCGCTGCGGTTCAGCAGATCGATACCCGAATACAACGCGGGCAACGGATCCCGGCCGCCGGCCAGGATCGCGGACGACCGATCCGGCGTGTGCGGAAGATTCGCCACCATCATCGGCAGATGATCCTGATCGCGCTCCGCGCCGGTCAATCGCACCACGCGTTCCATGAAGTCCACCGTGGCAAGCGGCCCCATTCCCCCCAGCACTCCAATCATCGTCATGGCGGATTCCTATACGCGCAACGGCCGCGGGCAGATGACGGACACCGCCGCCGAATTCCCGATCACGAGGATCAGCGTGCGCAACATGTCGCAAAGCGGATCGATCGCCAGGAACAGGATGAAGGCCGCCTCGAACGGCAGCCCCAGATAGGCGCAGGTGATCCCGATCAGCGATACGGTCACCAGACCTGTCATGCCCGCCGACGCAAAACCCGCCAGGACCGACACCAGCAGCACCGTCGCCACTTCCACCACGCCCAGCGAACGCCCATACAGCTGGGCGATGAAGAGCGTTGCGCACACGTAATAGACCATCGGCCCCACCCGCAGCAGCGACACCGCCAGGGGCACCAGCAGTTCCACCCGCGACCGCGCGAACCCCAGTTTGTCCGCCAGGCTTTCGATCATGCTGGGCATGCAGGCCGCGCTGTTGCGGGTGGCGAGCGCCAGCGCGAACGGTGCGCGCAAGGCGTCCAGCGTGACGGCAAGCGGCTGGTTCGAACGCTTCCAGATAACCACGACCGCAAGCGCCAGCAGCAGCACCGATACGGCAAAGAACGCCAGCACGAACTGCGCCATCGCCTGCAGCGGCTCGATGCCCGATTTGGCCATCTGCGATGCGCTCATGCAGAACAGGATGATCGGCAAGGGCAGGCTTAGCCAATGCATCAGCTTCTGGCAGGCGCAGTAGATGGTTTCAAGCACCTGGCTCAACCCGACCGAGATGCGCTCGGGGACATACCCCACGGCCACCCCGAACAGCAAAGCGAATACCAGCGACTTCAATGCGTCGCCACTTGCCAGCGCGGCGAAAATGTTGGTGGGCACGAGGCTGGTGAGCAAATCGGCCAACGTCAGTGTCTTGGCCGGTACATCCGCCCCGTACAGATTCATCACCGTGTAGCTGGACGTTGCGTCGCTGCCAACGATCAGCCCGAACGTCTGCAAGGTCGCGCTGGACAGATCGGCCCCCGGGCTCATGATCAAGAGGACCATCGCACCCACCACCGCCACCAGCACCGCAGAGCCAGCAAACACGGTCAACACGCGCAGGAATAGACGCGACGCACCGCCGTCGCGGAACAGGCGTTGCAGGCTGAAGATCACCGCCGAGATCATGAACGGCAAGGTCGTCATCTTCAAGAAATCAACATATACCTCGCCAATCAGCGACAGGCTGCGGGAGAACGCCGGCAGGTACAGGCCGGCCAGGCCGCCCAGGACCAGGCTGCCCAGCACCAGCCAGGGGTTGAGGACAATCGCGTAGAGTCGTTTAAGCGTCATGGTGTTCGAGCTTGCGCCAGCCTCAGTGATTCGTGGCCTGCAAGACCACATTGACGTCGAACCGCTCGCTGCGGTCGGCCAGATACAAGTTGATGAAGCCCAGCAATGCCTGGTCGGATGCGTTGACGGCCATGCCCAGGGTGTCTTCCAGATCCTGCAAGGTCACGACGCGCAGCCGCAGGGACGCGGTGGGATCGATCTTCAGCACGCGCTTGACTTCGAATTCGTCGCGATAGGCCGCGGTGACGTCGCCCTTATCCAAGGCGGCCAGGACGTCCGGCCAGGTGGCGTAAGTGCGCACGTCGGCTTGCGGGAAGTTGGCGGTGACATAGTCGGCATAGGAAGAATTGGCCACCACGCCGATGGTGCCGGTATACGAGCGAACAACCTCCGGCACCGAGCGCCCGCGTGCCAACTGCGCGAACTTCACGCGGTTCAGCAGCAAGGCACGCTTCAACGACAGGTACGGCGCGCTGAAACTGATGACGCGCGCTCGCGACAGGGTGCGCGACAGCTTGCTGATCGCCACATCCGCCTGGCCCTGCGCCAACAACGTCACCACGCCGTCGAACGTTCTGGCCTGACGATTGAAGCGAACCTGGACACCCAGCTTCTTGGCGATTTCCCGCGCGAAGTCCACATCGAAGCCGCTGAGCTGGCCGTGTTTCTCTTCGAAGAATGGCGGTTGATCGACGCCCAGCAACGCCACCACCAGTTCCCCCCGGCTGACAATCCGGGCGAACTCTGGTGCGAGCAAGGCGCCGTTGTCCATGCGCACCACGCCGGTCGGGGGGG
>NZ_JBHFII010000023.1:170531-201413 GCF_057334215.1 Achromobacter maghribensis
GCCGAGAGACGGCCCGCTGCGTCGGCGGGCGCCACCATCGCGGTTGCCGTCTGCGCGTGCGCCGGCAAACCTGCCGTGAGAAGTGCCGCCAGCGCGGCAACGCGGGCGACACGGGAAAGGAATGATAGTGAGTGCTGCATGTAACGCTCCGGCCAGTAAGTAGCCACAAAAGAAAACCCGGGAATTCAGTCGCGCCGCTCTGCCCTGGGCGCGGCGGCCTCGCCATCGCCCACCGCGGACACCGGTGCGGCAGCGGCCTGCCCGGGCGGGGCCGACGGCGCTTCCGACAAGCGAGCCCCGATCTGGAAGCCCAGCAGGAACAGCAATACGCACAGCAACGCGGCGCAAACCAGCGAAACGGTCAACATGCGTGGCGTCAACGAAAATACGTAGGACATGGCTTCTTATCCTTAAGGAATCAAGGTAGTGACCTGAGCGGGCGCGGCGACCCGGATCACGCCGCCCCAAGCACACATCAGCATCGAGGCGTTCTGCAAAGCCGGCTCTCCGGCGATCACCACTGTGGGCGAGCCCGGTACCCAGGGCGCGGACGTCGCCGGCACGCAGGGCATGGGGGTCAACGCCCCCAACGCCGCGGCGGTGGCGGCGGCAACCGTGGGATTTCCCAGGCAGCTGCACACCCCGAAAGGCGCCACATTGGCAAAAGGAGCGTGATCCATGATGGTTGCGGCGGGCGGTCCGCCGACCAGGACGCCTGCCGGAATCACATTCAACGCCGACGGCGTCGCGCCAAAGCTGCACATCAATACCGCGCCGGTCGTCACTTGGAAGGCCATGGCTATCCCCTGACCCACTTTTCCAGCCTGGCACCCAGCCCCGGGGACGCGGCATCGGGTTCGGCCGTAACCAAGAGGCGCCAGGCCTGGGCCGGCACCCCGTTGACGTAGCGGCGCTCCGCCAGCACGGCGCCATCCGGCCCATAGCGGCGGGCGGTGCCATGCAGTGCGCCCGCCCGGTACGGCAACACCGTGGTCAACGCGCCGTCCGGTGTGTAGTCCCGCGTGTCGCCTTCCAGCATGCCGGCCAGGTACGTCTCGCGGCGAATCACCACGTTGTCATGCAGATATTCCGCAATGCCGTCCAACCTGCCCATCGCGTACGTCTGGCGTGACGTCACCAGGCCCGCCGCCGAATACGACAGACATGCACCGTGCAGGAGGCCGTTTTGAAAGCGCTGGCGCGACACCAGCTTTCCGTCCTGATAGGACAAGGCCTCGCCCTCGAGCTTGCCGTCCGCGTAGTACGCGTCGCGCAATAGCGCACCCTGTTCGTCATAGACTCGCAGTGCGCCCCCTAGCCGCCCCTGGTCGAATACCGCTTGCAGCGCCAACGCACCATTGGTGCCGTAGCGTGTCAACGGCCCGTGCGCCATCCGGCCCTGCCAACTGCTGCGGGCCACGACATGACCGGCGGCATCAATCTCTTCCACCATTTCGGTATGAGGCTGCGAGGGATCCGGGATGGGCATGGCGGCGTTCAATTGATCTTGACCAGGCCGCCCTTGAGCGCCAGCAAGCCGCCGCCGTCGACGGTCTGCGTCGCGGTAGCTTTGTGTTCAATCGTCAGCGCCTTGTTGCTAAGCGTCGTTGCGGCTTCGGCCGAAAGCGCCGACCCGCTTCTAATGCTGACCGATCCGGTGACGTCGATGACGAGATTGCCGCTGACCTTCAGCGTGTAATTGCCAGAGACGTCTTGCGTGAAGGCGGCGCCGTTGGCGTGCGTTTCATCACCCCCCACCTCGACGCTGCGCGTCCCCTTGACGCGATGCGACTCGCGGCCCTGCTGCACGTCGATTTGGCGATCGCCTTCTTTGACGACGCGACTTTCGCTGCCGCCGATCTCGGTCGACAGCGCGTTCTCGATGGCCACCTTCATGTCTTTCTGCGCATGCAGATACAGCTCTTCGGCGTCCAGCTTGTCTTCCATCCGGATCTCGTTGCCGGCCACGCCCCGTTTGGACGACCGCGAGCGCATCACGCTCTGCGTCTGCCCGGCCGGCAGCTGCACGGGCAGGGTCTGCTGTTTGTTGTAGACAGTACCCGTCACCAGCGGCCGGTCGGGATCGCCGTCGACATAGCTAACCACCACTTCCTGGCCGACTCTCGGCAAAAACCAATGCCCCCAGCCCTGGCCGGCCAGCGTCTGCGACACGCGCACCCAGCAAGAACTATCCTGATCGCGGGCGGGGCCGTCGTCCCAATGGAATTTCAGCTTCACCCGGCCGTGTGCGTCCGTCCAGATCTCTTCGCCGGCCAGCCCCACCACCTGCGCCGTGTGCGTTCCAGAGACCAACGGCCTGGCCGTGACAGGCGCCGGCCGGAATGGAACCGACTCCGGCAGCACGTCGAAACGGTTCCGGTAACCGTCCTGGCTTGCGTCGTGCGTCACCGCGCGCAGGACATACGACACGTTGAGCGCCCGGTCCGGATGGCCCGCCAGCTCAAAGCAAGACCCCGCCGCAAGGCCATAGCAACCGCTGACGCCGCTGCCCACTTGCCCGCCGGTCTGCTGCGCCGCCAACCTGATTGCGGCCTTGCGGTCGCCGTCGGCCGCATCCGCGTATTTGCCCGGATATTGATAGTGCCGGGCATCGGGCAACGTGCCCGACGTCCGGGACGCCACGCGGGAGGCGGTGGCGGTAAGGTAGTCGTAGTCGGCCAGCACATGGCCCGGCGCAACGATGCCGTGTGCCATCTCGAACGCCCGCACGCGGTCCGGATCGGCGGTGTCGTCGGCCTCTAATGCGCATTGAAGCCGCGCGGCGTGGGCGTTCACCGCATGCGCGGACGGGCTATCGGCCAACACCATGGTGTGCTTGCCGTCTGCCCCGTCGAAGAAGTAGAAAATCCCTTCTTCCTCCATCAACCGCGAAATGAAATCGAACGGGCTTTCGTCGTACTGCACGCAATAGGCGCGTTGCGGATACGCACCCGCGCTCAGTCGGGATTCGAACGCCACGTCGTAGCGTCCCAGCGCTTCCTTGATGATGTCCGGCGCCGTCTTGTTCTGGTGAATCACCCGATCGCGCCCCAGCGTCAATAGCCATAGGCGCGGCTGCAATTCGGCCAGATAGTAGGCATGGTTCCGGTCCGCCCCCAGATGCACGAAGCGTGTCACGATGCCGTTGAAATAGCGCGGCTGCGCGCCCGGGCGCCGCAACGCCACCGTCACGGCCTTGCCCACGATGGCGCGCGCGTCCAGCGCCTTGTCGGCTGATCGCATCCTGAGGTCGAAACGAAACAACTCGGACATGGCCTCGCGGCCGCTGAAGGCGTCCAGCAGCAAGGCGTCCTTGCCAAACGGCGTGGATACCGAGGCGAACCAATTCGCCTGGGTCAGTTCCCCGGCCATGGCGTTACCCCGCCTCTGCATTGCGGAACCGGAACTCGATCATCCCCGCCTGCGCCAGCCCCATATGAACCGCGCCAAAAGGCGCCGCCACGGAAATGCGTTCAAGCACCTGGCGCGCCAGTTCCGGCAACAACGTCTGCGTCAAGATGTGGTCTACGTTGCGGGCGCCGCTATCCACTTCCTTGCAACGCGCCGCGATCGACTGCGCCACGGCGTCATCCCACGTCAGGCGCGCATGGTGATTGCGTTCGAAGCGGCTGGCCAGGCGCGACAGCTTCAGGTTGACGATGGCGTTGATCTGCGCGTCGCCCAGCGGGTAGTAAGGCACCATCACCAAGCGCCCAAGGAACGCCGGACTGAACTGGCGCAACAACGGCGGCCGCAGGCGTTCGATCAATTCGGCGGGCGGCGGACGCGTCGCGCCGCGGCAGGCGTCGGTAATCACATCCTGCGACGCGTTCGACGTCAGCAGGATCAGCGTGTTCTTGAAATCGATCGACACCCCTTCGCCGTCTTCCATCGTGCCCTTGTCGAACACCTGGAAGAACAGTTCCAGCACGTCGGGATGCGCTTTTTCCATCTCGTCCAGCAGCACGACGCTGTACGGCCGGCGGCGGACGGCTTCGGTCAGCACACCACCCCGGCCATAGCCGACATATCCGGGCGGCGCGCCTTTCAGCCCGGACACGCTATGCGCCTCCTGGAACTCCGACATGTTGATGGTGATCATGTTGCGTTCGCCGCCATACAGCGTGTCAGCCAGCGCGCACGCCGTTTCGGTCTTGCCAACCCCGCTGGGACCCAGCAGCAGAAACACGCCCACCGGCTTGCCGGGATCGTCCAGGTCTGCGCGGAAGGTGCGGATGCGCCGGGCAATCGCGTCCAGGGCTTCGCCTTGCCCGACGATGCGTTCGGACAGTTTGTCTTGCAGGTACAGCACCGTGTGCAGCTCGTCCGCCAACATTCTGCCGACCGGAATGCCCGTCCACCCGGAGATGACTTTCGCCACCACGGACGAATCCACGCAGACCGGAACGATGGGCTCATCGTTCTGCACCGCTTCCAACCCCTTTTCAAGTCGCGTCAGATTGGCGGTCAACACGCTCAGTTCTTCATCGTCCGATGCGGCCTGGCCGCCCGCGACGCGCTCGGAGATCCGCCGGCGCCAGGTCAGGATATCGGCGACCGCGGCACGTTCAGCGGCCAGTTTTTCGCCAAGCCCGCGATGCCGTTCGCGCTGATCTTCGATCTGGCGCAGCGTTGCCGCGATTGCGTCGTCGCGATCGGCGCCGGTAGCGGACTCGTGGCGCTGGATGCGCAACTGGTTCTCGGCCGCCTCGACAGCGCGCCCCAACGATTCGATTTCTTCCGGTTCGGCGTTTTGGCCAATCGCGACTCGGGCGCAAGCCGTATCCAGCACGCTGATCGCCTTGTCGGGCAATTGCCGCCCCGAGATGTAGCGATGCGACAGTTTGACGGCGTCACGGACCGCGCTGTCCAGGATCTCGACGCCGTGATGGGCCTCCAGCCGTTGCACCATGCCGCGCAGCATGTCCACGGCCACCGCCTCGCTGGGCTCTTCGATCTTGACCACCTGGAAGCGTCTGGCCAATGCCGGGTCGCGCTCGACGTAACGCTTGTATTCGGCCCAGGTCGTCGCCGCGATGGTTCGCAGCTCGCCACGCGCCAGTGCCGGCTTCAACAGATTGGCGGCATCGCCCTGCCCTTCGCTGCCGCCCGCCCCGATCAGTTGATGCGCTTCGTCGATAAACAGGATGACAGGGGTGGCCGACGCCTTCACCTCGCTGATCACCGATTTCAGCCGGTTCTCGAATTCACCCCGTACCCCGGCCCCGGCTTGCAGCAAGGCCAGGTCCAGTGAGCGGACAGACACGTTGCGCAGCGCCGGGGGCACATCGCCCTGCACGATCCGCTGCGCGAAACCTTCCACCACGGCAGTCTTGCCCACGCCGGCCTCGCCCGTCAGGATGGGGTTGTTCTGCCGGCGACGCAGCAGCACATCGACCAACTGGCGAATTTCGGCGTCTCTGCCCCGCACCGGGTCGATGGCGCCCTCACGCGCCAGGGCCGTCATGTCCACCGTGTAGAGTTCCAACGCCGACTGCCGCGCCGGACTTTGCCCGGGCGTCGGCATGGTCTGCGCGCCATCAGCGCCCTGCACGGCGGGCACGCCCGGAGCCGCCGTCCGGCCGGCGTCTTCAGCGCTGCCTGCCAGCACGGACGGCAAGGCCTCGCGCAGCCCCGCACGGGGAATGTTCAGCAAGGCAGGCGCCGACTCCAGCAGCAGTCCGCGCAGGCTGTCGACTTCCAGCAGCGCCAGCAACAGCGTGCCGGAACGGATCTGCTGCTGACCCAGCAGCATCGAACTCAGCAACCACGCTTCCTGGAACAGCGGCGAGAAGTTCGGCGACAACGCCGGCGTGCGCCCGTTGCCGCGCTTGAAATGGTCCTGCGCCCGCTGCAACTGCGCCGACACCTCCGCCGAGCGGATCTGGTAGTGGTCCAGCACCGCGCTCACATCCGGAGCGCCAGTATCCAGCAACGTCAGAAGCAGATGCTCGACATCCACGTTGTAATGCGTCTGGCGCACGCACTGTTGCGCCGCCAGTTCCATCGCGTGCTTGCAGACCGGATTAAGCCGGGCCAGCAGCGTGCGAATGTCGATGTCCATGCCGGGGGTGCCTTATGAAGGGTTGGCCAAAAGGGAAGAAACCGCCATGCGTGCCTTCAGGCGCACCGGCGACGGAATAAGCGGCTGACGCGACGCGGTTGCCCAGCTGGTCCAGCCCAGCCGCGCCCCCGTGGCGCCGCCCAGGGCGCATGCCGTGGCGCGCGGCCGCGCGTGCAGCACGAAATCAACGTTGAGGTCGCGCCGGACATGGCAGCGAACCAGCCATAGCGCCAACTCGTGATCGGCGCCGCCGGGCAGCAGGCGGTCGAACTGGGCGGCGGACAGGTCCAGGAATTCGATACGGATGCCCGCGGCCTGGTCCCAGACTTTGCCGCCCAACGCCCGAGACGCGTTCAGTGTCAGCCCCTTGCCGCCCAGCCGCGAATGGTCCTGAGGGTCCAGGACGCGCCACTGCCCTACAAACTGCTGGCCCCGCACCGCAAGACCCAACCGGTCGGCCAGCATCGCCAGCAATCCCGTCATCGACCGCGCCGCGACGCCCAGCAGACCGGCGTGCCTGACCCACAAGCGCTCCTGCCGTGGCCCGGCCAGGCCACGGGCATAGCCCAGGTCGCTGAGCGCGTCCAGGCACCTCACCAGCGCAGAGGCCTGCGGCGCGGAGCCGTTCAAACCCAACGCGTGTTTCTTT
This sequence comes from Achromobacter maghribensis, assembly GCF_057334215.1. Lineage (NCBI taxonomy): Bacteria > Pseudomonadati > Pseudomonadota > Betaproteobacteria > Burkholderiales > Alcaligenaceae > Achromobacter > Achromobacter maghribensis. Next base: position 177,245 of record NZ_JBHFII010000023.1, read on the forward strand.
CGTCCGCGATAAAAGAACGACAGGAAGCGGTGGTTGAAAATGTCCAGGAAATCAGCGGTGGCGTGGTCGCGGGCCGCCCGCCGCTGCAGCACCAATTCGGTGTAGGCAAGCGGCAACGGGCCGCTAGCGCCCGCCAGCGTCATCACGGGTGTCGTCAATACATATCGGGTGTGGGCGGTCTGGCTCCATGGCCCACCCGCTTGCGACTGGGTAACGGCGCGCACGTCGCTGGCGTCAAACGCAATCGAGACATGGCCGCTAAGCCGCACCGCTTCGCCATCGCCATTGCCCCGACCCAACGGCGCTGCCGATGGCGTCGCGCGTTCCAGCAGTGCGATGGCTTGGAACAGGTTGTAGCGTTGCGGGCGGGAGAGCAGCCGGGCGATCATAGCGACTGCTGGTAGCCCGTCATGGGCTCCCATTGTTTCCAGATTTCGCCGCCCCGCCGCACGACCAGCCGGACGAACGAATTGACCGACGTGTACATCGCGAAGAATCGCGCCAGCACGGCGCCCAACAGTAGCGGCGAACCTCCCACGAACGCGTCCGCGTCGAACTCAACCGTGACTTCGGTGCCGTGGCAGAAGCCGCGCCAGGCTTCCCTGCCCACATGCGCCGTGACCGGCCGCGCGCTGACCGCCCGCAATCCGCGGATCAAATCCTGCTCCCGCGTGCTGCCCGACGCGAACAGTTGCAGTACCTGCTGCAACCGCTTCGGTCCCGCCGTGGAATCCACCAGCGACTGCTGATTCAAGGTCAGCAACGACACCAGACGCCACAGCCCGTCGCTGTCCAACGGAGGGCTACGCTGCGCGGTAGGCTCGTACAGGCATTGCACCGCTACGTTCTGCGCCACGCGCTCGAACGCCATCCTGGCGCCGACGGGCACCTGCTCTGCCAAGCGCCGGTTGGTGCAGAGCAGATTGGCATAGGCGACTGGTTCGACCGGTTGACGCGCGGTGTTGCGGGCATCAATGAAGCTAAGAAACATGTCGGTGCCGCCCGCGCCTCCACGCACGCTGTACTCGCGCCGCGCAGACCAGAACAGCGTTCCCCGTTCGGCGTCGGCGTGTTCCACCGCCGCATAGCTGGGCACCTGGATTGCGCGTTCGGCTGCCGGGTCGGACAGGACCACGGACACCACCGAATGCACTTCCGATGTGTCGTCCCGGCGCTTGTCCGCCACAAGGCGGTATTCATAGTGACTGTCGTCGATGGCGACAGGTTCGCTGGTCTGGGCGAACAGGTTGATGACCGGCGTGCAGCCCAGCCGGAAATGTTGCGCGCCGATCGCCCCCAGGCCGCGCGCCTGCCTGTCCAGATGCAGGGCAATCTGGCAATGTCGTCCCTTGAACGGCAAACCCTGCGGCAACGCCAGGTCGAAAAAGTGGAATTTGCGCGGAAAGGCGAAGTACTCCTGCATCAACCCGTGCGCGGGCAAGCCGTTGGGGGGCTGGGGCAATACGCTTTCTTCCGGCGCATACCCGACCTCGCGCCATGCCGTCAGTGGAAGCGGCATCGCGCCTGCACCTGCGGCAGACAGCGATATCCGGGCAACCCCTGCCGCCAGCAGTTCATACAGCGGCATGGTCACCATCCAGTCGCCCTGTAGATGGATGCGCAGCGTGCGCACCTCAAGTTCGGCCAGTTCCATGCCAGGGCCGCACTCCAGGTCCAATCGCAGAGCCAGGTCTTCTGAGAAGCCGGCGCCGCTGATCTTCAACGGCCACAACCGGGTTTCCCACGCCGTTCGGAACCGGCAAAGCTCTCCGGCTTCGGTGCGCGCCGCCAACCCACTGTGCCGGGGAACGGACAGCCCGGCCGTCACCTTGCCTTGGCTGTCATCCAGCGCCAACTGCACGACCGTCATCGACGGAATGGGCTGGACCAGCGCCGGACAGACGTTGTCCAGCATCGCGGAGGCAATTTGCGGAAACTCCTGGTCCAGGTCGCGGTGCACCCGGGCCGCCAGAAACGCCGTGGCTTCAATCAGGCGTTCCGTATGCGGATCGGGAGACTCCGTGCCATGCAAGGCCAGACGGGAAGCCACCTTGGGATAGCGCAACGCAAAGTCCGCCCCCTGATTACGAAGGTACGAAAGTTCGCGCTTGTAGTACTGCAGGATGCCGTCGGCGGCGATGTCAGTCATGCGCGGCTCCGGTCCCGCCTTGCGCGCCGGCCAGCATGTCGAAGGCCACGTGGCTCAACGCGCCGCCCACCCTCATGTCGGCTCGGATTTCCAGCCGGCAGGGGCCAATGCCGTTTCCGGCTGGCGTCATGTCCACCGACACGTTGCACAGCCTTGGCTCGTACAAGGCGATGGCGTGCCCCACAACGGCGGCGATGGCCTCGCGGTCCCCGGCCGACACCGGCGATCGCGCGGAATAGTCGGGCACCCCATAATCAATGACCGTCCCCGAGGATTGCGAGAACGCGTCGAAATCCAGACGCGAACGGGTATTCAGCAACCGTCCCAAATCCCTGGCCACGGCCCGCCGCTGTGCCTCGGCTCCCGCCAATTGCGGCTCTGCATCCGCCGCCAGGCGGTCGAACAGGGGCAAAGGCGAATAGACGGTATCGGTCGGCATATCGCGGGCATTCCTGTACAAGCGTCGGGGCCGCTCCCGCGCATACGGGAACGGCGCCCTGGTTTACTTCTTCGCGGCGCTGGACTTGTTCGTCGCCAAATCCCAGCCGAACGATGCCGTGCCGGCCTTGTTGCCGGCGGCGGCTTGCTGGGTGTATTCCATCGAGATCGTGCTGAAGCACAGCGCCACGCTGTCGCTGCCCCCGCTACTCAACCCCGTGCTGACATTCGATATCATGGCGTTGCCCAGCACGTATTTCACGAGCAGCAGGAACTTGCCGCTCTCGTTGCGGCCAATCGAAATCGTCGCATCGCCCAGCTTGGAGCCGGACGCGCATGCGTTGTACAGCGCAGGCGTGGATTGGTCCGTGGCCTTGGAAACCGACAGCTCGGAAAAATTGGGCCGGCCCAACGCGCGTTCCGTATTGGCCATATCCATCGCCATCGGCAGCGATACGCTATGGGAAACCGAATCCAGAATGATGGCATCGGCATAGCCGTCGACGGTGGAGTTGCCTTTAATGTTGTTGATCTGCAGAAGGATGGTGTCCATGGAATTCCGTTTGCGGTGTAGGTAGCGACAGTCCGGGCCGCCGATCGGCAGTCCCGGCGTTCAGAGGCTCAGGCGGTCAGGCGGCTGCGGCGGGCAGGTCCGCCACCAGGCGGATCGACGCGGTCAGCTCTTCCATCTGGAAATGCGGCTTGATGAAGCAGGTGGCACGGTAGGCGCCGGGCTTGCCAGGCACGTCAGTCACATCGACACGCGCCTCGCCTAACGGATAGCTCGCCTTCTGCTCTTGCGACGCCGACGGGTTGATCAGCACGTAATCCGCGATCCAGTTGTTCAGGTAATTCTCGACGTCCGAGCGCGACTGGAAGCTGCCCACCTTGTCGCGCATCATCACCTTGATGTAGTGCGCAAACCGGGAAGCGGCCAGCACGAAAGGCAGGCGCGAAGACAACTGCGCATTGGCGTTGGCGGCATCCTTGTTGTAGATCTTGGGCTTATTCGCCGTCTGGCTCCCGAAGAACGTCGCCTGGTTGGAGCCCTTGGAATTGACGAAGGCGATGAAACCCAGATCACTAAGTTCCTTTTCGCGGCGATCGGTAATCGTCACTTCGGTCGGGCACTTCAACGCGATATCGCCTTCGTCGGTCTTGTAGGCGTGCGCGGCAATGCTGTCCACCTTGCCGCCGCCTTCCACGCCGCGAATGGCCGTGGCCCAGCTGTACTTCGCGAACGCATCGGTAATGCGCAGGCCCAACTGATACGCCGAATTCGCCCACAGGTACTTGCCGTGGTCGGTGCCGTCCACATCTTCTTCGAAATTGAACGTATCGACCGGTTTGGTCTTGGCCCCATAGGGCAGACGCGCCGCATAGGACGGCAGCACCAGCGACACATAGCGCGAATCTTCCGACTCGCGGAAGCTGCGCCACATGGCAAGTTCAGCGCTTTCGAACACCTTGGACAGGTCACGCGTCACGCCCAGGTCGGTATAGGACTTCAGGTCGAACAGGCTGGGCGCGGCCGAAGCGATGAAGGGTGCATGGGCGGCTGCCGCCACCTTCGAAATGCGGTCCAGCAGCGCCAGGTCTTGCGGGTGGCGGCCAAAGGCGTAGTCTCCGATCAGCACCGAATACGGGCTGCCACCGAACGTGCCGTATTCGTCTTCATAGACCTTCTTGAAGAGCAGGCTCATGTCATGATCGACGGCCGACTCCAGGTCTTTCAACAGTTCTTTCTTCTGTACGTTCAAAAGACGCAGCTTCAAACGGCTGCTGGTCTCGGTGCCATAGACCATGTCGTGCAGGCCGGTCCACGATGCCTCGAGCGCCTGGAATTCCGGCGCATGCATGATGGCGTTCAACTGATCCGTCAGCAGGCGGTCGATTTCCGCCACACGTTCGTTGATCATTGCCACCACCGACTTGTCGGGGCTGGTGCGCATGCCTTCGTCAAGAATCTGGGATGCCAATTGCCCGATCAACTTCTTGGCGTAGGAGTTTTGCGACGGCTCCACCGCCATGTTGCCTTCCTGCACGATCCGATCGAGCAGACTGAGGTCTTCCGCCTGCGCCGCATGCTGCGCCGCGCTGCCAACGCCTGCCGCCGTATCGCCTGTCTGTTTGCTTGCCATGTTCGCCACCCTAAGATTGAAATCGCCCGAATTCGCATCTGCGCCGGGCCTGCCATGTGTGCGTGTGATCGACGCGGCCCGCGTTATGCGGTCGGCGCCGTCTGGGCAGGCGCGGCGGCGTCCGTGGCGGAAGCGCCCGCCTGGGCTTCGCTCTTCACAGCCTTGAGTTCTTCGGTGCTACGCACGATGCGCTCAAGGATGGAGTCCAGTTCATCATTGCCGTCCAGTTTGGCCAGCAAATCGCGCAACTGATGCCGAGCCTCCAACAGCTTGGACAGCCGCGGCACTTGTTGAACCAGGGATTCAGGATGGAAATCGCCGAACTTGTCGAAGTTCAGTTCAATACGCAGGTTGCCCTCGCCCTTGGCGGTGTCGGGCACGGACAGATCCAGGCGTGGACGGATACTGCCCATGATCTCGTCGAAATTGTCGCGGTCGATCTCGACGAAACGACGCTCTTTCAATTTGGGCAGCGGCGTGGCGGGCTGGCCCGACAAGTCGGCTAGAACACCCACCACCATCGGCAATTCACGCTTCTCGATCGCATCGCCGGTTTCAACGTCGTAAGTGATCTGAACCCGCGGCGGGCGGTTGCGCCCCACCCATTTCTGCAAACTATTGGACATAACGCTCTCCGAAGGACCGTTGCGCGGTGCATCGTTGGCACCACGCGCTTGACAGGTGCGAACAATAGCGCCGGCCCTCTCGCGTTACATCGGACTTTAGTCGTAGAACTTTGAAGTTCTTAGAAACGTCAATGGTGAATTAAGGTGAAATTTGGCTTAATCCCTGCGCTAAACACTACTGTTTGTTTCTCTTTTCATCGGCCCGTTTAGCGCCTATTAATCGCGCGACCCCGCCACCCCCACTTGGCAGTGGCTGCGCGCACGCGCTTCATCGTGCGAGCAGAGCTTGGGCCGTAACGATTTGGAAAATAATCGCATTGATATGCGCGCCTGGAAGCCACACTATCGCCGCTTGGAAGAGAACGGAGGTTTACGGTGAATCGGATCCGACCCTTGGCCGCCGCCTGTGCGATGGGCGCTTTGCTGACACTTGCAGCCGCCGGCTATACCCCTTTGGCGCGCGCTGCCGCCGACGCCCCTAAACCGCTGGCCATCGGGCTGACCGAGACGGGAACGGCTGAAGGCCAGGTGGTCGACGCGGTGCGTAGCGGCGATATCCTGACCATAAAGGTCCGATTCAAGCCGATGGTCATGGGCAAGACCGAGATGCTCTATTCGCAAGTCACCAAGGCCGACTACGAAAACAGCTTCTACGTCATCGCCGGCAAGAAGAAACACCTGCTGCTTAAAGACAGCAATGACAAGCCGCTGACCAATCCCAAACTGGTACTCAGAACATCCAGCGACTCTCCGATCGCGGGCGCTTGGCAAGGCAAGTTTCCCGCCCCGCCTAAAGACGTCACAGAGGTGTCCTTGACGATACCCGGCGTGGAAACGTTCGACGCCATCAAGATCACCGACCGGTAGACATGATCGCCGCCCGGAACATTCCGGCTGCCGTGGCCGCGCTGCTGCTAATCACGGCCAGCGGAGCCCGCGCACAAGAGCCGCCGTACAAAGCCGAAGTGTTGGACCTGCAGGCGACGATTCTGGATTTGAGAGGATTCCCGTCCGGGACGAGCGGCGGCGTCTCTGACCTGTCCGCGCAGATAGGCGATCTGGCGGGCCGCCACGAAGGCCTGTCCGTGCGCCAGGACAAGGACGCCGTCACGGTATCGATGCTGGGCGATGTGCTGTTTGATTTTGACAAGGCCAATATCCGGCCGGCCGCCGAACCCGCCCTGCGGGATATTGCCCGCGCGATCCAGGCAGCCCCGGCGGGCAGCGTGGCCATTGAGGGCCATACCGATTCCAAGGGCACCGCCTCGTATAACCAGACACTGTCCTTGAAACGAGCGAACGCCGTATTGCAGTGGTTGGCCAATCACGGCGTGGACAAAGCGCGCCTGGCCGCCAAAGGCTACGGGGACACGCGGCCGGTGCAGCCCAACGCGCTGGCCAATGGCGCCGACAATCCTGCGGGACGCGCACAGAACCGGCGGGTGGAATTCGTGTTGCCCAAGCACTAGAACGGTGTAGCGCCGGGAAGCTACGGACCTTCTGCTCAGCCCGATTAACCGCTGAAGCGCGCCCTAGCGGTTCCGCTCCTCTTCATCTTCTTCCTCTTTCGTCTTGACCTCTTCCAGCTTGACCTTCTGCGTGCTGCGATGCGTTGCCGCGCACTGGTCAGGCTGTTGCGAGCTTTTGACGCACGCGGCAAAAGCCAGCGCGTCGTCCACGGTAGCGAAGTGGTAAGAATAGCCGTCCGTAAAAGCGACCTTTCCTTCAACAGAGCAATCCATGAAGCCTCTGGCTTAATGATGATTCACGATTTCGCACGGGATGTGTTTGTTCCCGTCTTACGACTTTAGCCCCATGCGCAAATGGGGCGCCGTCCCTATCCTCTGTGATCCCCTTGGCGGGAATATGACGGATACGGAGATCGACCATGAAGGTACAGTACTACACGCAACATCTGAACAGGGACGAAGCGGCCGCCTTGGCCAGGTCTCCCAGCAATATCAGGACCTACATCCGTACAGCAGCATTGGAACCGATGACACCCAGGACCAAATTGCCCATCGGTGCGGGCCAGTCAAGGGTGCTGATAGCTGAAGACCGAGACACATTGATTACCTGGCTGGATAGCGTCGGGGAGCCCATATTCACTCGCATTCCCGAGCCATACAACGAAAGGGTGCGGTTTTCTTGCTGCATTCGCGAGTACCGGAATCTTGCTCAAACGGCTCTCATTGCGTCGCAGAAGGTGGTTAGAGCGATTCCCCAGGCTTTAGTCCACGCTCCCGCGACGGAGCTAAGGGCATTAAAGACAACGATATCCAGCGCCGCTCACATGCCAGGCCCCGATCGTTTGAACACGCTGAGAGCGCACCATATCGGGTACTTGGACACCATGCACACGTACAGTGCGAGCTTCGACAGCGTCAAGAAAATGGGCCTGCGGGATCTATGCGCATTCATGATCGTGACGATGAATGGTCCCACCCAGAACAATTGGGTACCGGGCCATATACCCACGTCAAGCCCTGCCTTTGCCCTGCAACTGGATCAGCGTCGGCCGGCCATGGGCGCGCATAGGTCCTAGCAGCGAACGACAGCCTGCGCAGATAGGCCGCCGCACTTGCGTCAACGGCGAGCCGTTGACGTGCGCCACCGACGGCTGGCTTTTATCGCTTGCAGACCCTGTCTCTAACTGGACCGGAAGCCAGAGCGCGCCAGCCTCAACACCTTAGCGGATAGCCGGCAGCCTTAATGAGTTCCATGTGGACTCCTTGTGTACGTTGGGCGCGTCTGAACGGCAAGTCACCCCGCAAGCACCTTAGCCTTTTGCTCTGCGAACTCCTCATCAGACAGAATCCCCTGGGCCTTCAGGTCCGCGAGCTTTCTTAGCTCGTCCGCGACAGAAACTGGTTTCTCTATCTCTTGTTGTGGCCTAGTCGTCCGCAACGGCTCTTTCGAGGCCGGGGTCGCCGACGACGACTCCGTGCCTGCTGCGCAGCCCCAAGCCATAGCTACGACCCAACCCACGACCGTCCAGCCCAAGAACACGTTGACCAGGGCTATTGAGACGAAGTTGGGCTGTTTGCGCAAGTGCGCTTCAACCATCGGCAACACGTAGAACGCTACACCGCAGGCAACCCACACCAGCAGCACCAGGCCCGCGCCTTTTTCGCCGCCCATCATCGCCAGGCCAAGGAATGCGGCAAGAGGGGCCGCGAGAACGACCGCAATCCGAGCTGCGGTGCCCCGCCCCGTTGGCTCGTCGAAGGAGAAGCTGCTGGGTGGCGCATAGCCAGGAGTCCCTACACCCGCCACAGCACCGCTCTCCTGATTCCTAGCCGCGGCCTGCCGCCGAATGAACTCGTCTGACCCAGCCTCATGGCGATCCATGTTGTGCCTCAAAGTAACAAAATAATTCTTGGATCATAGCCGAATACGGTGACGCACCCACACGCCCACGTGTTTAAGTTTGACCGCTCGCAAACATCTTGGTGCACCGCGCAGCCGGGCGTCCCTGAGTTCTCTCTCTGACGCGAGGCCAACCTTCTCCACTGAATCCCTAGAAGCACGCATGTCAGCTACGGGACATTTACGCATGGTCCCTGAGCCGGTTTCGCTAAGTGCTTGAAATAACTACAAGTAATGAAACGGCATAAGGAAATCCCCATTAGGGAATTTGCCTTGCGCAAAATCATAACCCGCTGTTTTTATTAGATATTTTCCGACGCTTCGTTACCCAATTTCGCCTGTTCTGTACCCTTCTGTACCCGTAGGTCACCCAAATGTCACCCGCAGTTTTACCCAGCGGCCCTGCCCCCCGGGGGATTCGGTCCGATAATTCGCCAGTGAGGCGCGCCAAGGGCGCCGTCGCGGGTAGAGTGTCAGGATGCATAGCTGGCCCTACCCCAACATCCCGCCCGAACTCTTCGACGCGCTCACCGACGATGAGCGTGCAATCCTAGAGGCCCTGACGCAGACCTATCTGGACCACGTCGCCCTACGCCGGCCGCACCCGCCCAGCCCTGACGACGGACCCTATACTGGAGTCCTCCCATTCCCTCGGAGAAGCCTATGTGCGGTCGCATTGTCCAGAAGTCGGGCCCTCTCGATTACGTCGAACGGATCTTCTCCAATCAAAGCCTGATTTTTGCTTATCCAGCGGTGCCGCAGTTCAACATTTCGCCGGGCACTCGCCCGCTCACTATGCATCGTTTGGCCGAAGGCACAGAGAGGATGACGCGACTACCGTGGGGCTACACATGTCCGAACTCCAAGCACTTCATGATCACCGCCAAGCAGGAGACCATCCTGAAAAACGGCTGGCCGTGGCGGTTCCTGATCGGCAGCGGTCGCATCCTGGTCCCCGCCGATGGCTGGTATGAATGGACCAAATTGGATGACGGAACGAAGCAGCCGTACTACATCCATGGCGACGGACCGCTCTACTTCGCCGCCCTGAGCGCCTGGCAGCCTGGCGCAGAGCTAGACGCTGCCCACGGTTTCGCCATTGTGACGAACGACTCCAAAGGCGGAATGGTGGATGTGCATGACCGGCGGCCGGTGGCGCTACCGCCCGATCTGGCCCAGCGCTGGGTTGATCCTGCCACCGCGACCGCAGACGCCCGGACGTTGCTGAGCGAAGGACTACCCGAATCCGCCTTTACTTGGCATCCAGTGCGCCAAGAAGTCGGCAATTCCAAGTACCAGATGCCGGACTCAATCGACCCCATTTAAAGCGGAATATACTGGATATCCGACCAGTGTTTTCCGCTATGCCGTTCAAACCGCCCCTCTTTCACGCCGACCTACGCGCCATCCGTGAGCGCCAGTCATGGAACGCCGATGTGATCACCCTACTATGGGAGGTCAAGCGCCTGCGCTCGGTCGTTCTGCGTGCCTACCAGCTGTCGGGCGACTTCAAGCGGCCTGCCGGCATCACGGGCAGTCTCTACGACGACTTCATGCAGGCACTGCGGAAAGAGCCCTGTGTGATCGAACGCGACCAGGACGTGCAGGAAATGATGGAGACGCCGGACAAGCTGCGCAAGGGAATGGCACCTCGCTAGAATGCAGTGGATCAAACAGTGAATCGGCCCGCACTCCCTAGTCCCCACGCACCGACGTTCGGCGGTACTGCTCCGCCCTGGCCAAAGTGCGGTAGAAGCCCACGCCCACCTCAACCAGCTTGTCGCACTCGTCCGGACTCAATCGCGGACTGATCTGAGCCAGACAGTCAGCGAATTCAGTCAACACATCTGCCCAGTCGTCAAAATTTCGATCCGTCCCATCCTGAACGATCATTTTTGCAAGTAGTTCGTCCCGTAGCATGGCTGTCGCCTCTCTTTTTCGAGCCGAAACGTCAGCAGCAATCGACATTCCCGATCACGCACCTTGACGCCGTTCGCGCCACACGATGGGGACATGTTCCATCACGGACACCTGCAAGGCGGACAGACCTTCAGCGCCTGGCCCAAAAGTACAGAATAAACCTCGCCTGTAGTGCCGCAACACTATTGCAATCGGTTTCGCAGTTGCGCAATACTGACCATCCTGTCATCTACTTTTGGAGGACAGCAATGAACCGCGAGTACATCCAAAAGCTGGGGGCCGCCGCAGCCCGCAAAGGCCTGACGTTGTGGGACTGCCCGTACTATCGAGCGATGCAAATGCCCGGCCATACAGGCGAATCGATAGCTGCGTGGCGTAGCAAGGTTGATGCCTGGGAAGCGGGATGGAGGAGAGAGGCCGAGGCCTGGCGGTCATGGCCCGGCGGAAAAGCCCGATCCATTCCCCGCGCCACAGCGCGACAATCCGACTGAAATGACCTGCGCCCCAACCGGGGCGTTTTTCTTATGGTCGTGGATCTTGGGGAAGGCCGTACATTCCTATGCTCCGCCGGCCGTTGCGGCCTAAGACGGATTGCAGAGCGTGCGCCAAGTGGCATTGCCATCCCGGATCTGCCGACGAATATCTGCGGGTGTGGCATCGACCTGCCCCGCATCGCTGAAATAGACCGGTCTTGCATGGTCGCAGTATTCAACGCCGACGCGGGCGGGCGTCACGCATCCAGTCACGCTTAAGCTCATCAGCAATAGCATCATCACCCATACGGGCCGTTTCCTGCTGCACATTCCGCACCTCCTGGCGGGCCTGTGCCGCCTGTTCGTTGACCCGGTCCACCCGCTCTTGCCGCTCCGCCTGACGGCCGGTCGCGCGCCCGCGGTAGAAAATGCTGACTAGTGCGGCCAGCGCCAGACCAATGAGCAATAGGCCACCCTTGACGCGCTCAAACCATGCCAACATGCTCCCCCCTTACTTCGACAACAGCTTGGCCGTACAGCGCGGCCCAGGTCTGCGGATGAGGCTTTCCGGGCCGCCAGGCGCGCGTATAAAGTCCCCAGCCGCCTTGGGCGTCTCCCATGGGTGGCAGGCTCCAAGCATCGGTCCACATGAGCAGGCGGGCGAAGGTTGCCGCCAGCACATCATCCGTCTCCAGCGCCGGATGAACAGCCGCGGCAATGGGCTCAACGTCCCGGACCTTGCAAATCCGATAGGCGTATTCCCGGCTGGCGGGGTGGGTCAGCACGCCGCGCACGCCTCCGCCGCGTTCGAACTGCCACAGGCCGCGAGCGGGCCCGTCGCCCAGTTGTCGGCGATGCAGAAACCGGCTTTCTTGTAGGCCGATGGCCAGCAGCATCACGCGCGCCGCCGCAGTGTCCATCTTCGACGGCAAGAGCGCGAGCGCCGGCTTGATTGCGACCTCGATAACTGTCTTCAGATCCACAATCACCCCTCCCCACCAGGCCGCACACCGAAGAGTTTCGCGCGCGCCTCGGCCAGCCATTCAAGCAGCCCCTTCTGGCGCATGCTTGCCATCCATCGCATGTACGCCCCCAACACCCACCACGCAGGCAAGCCGGCCAGCAGCATGCTCGGCCCCAGCACGTAGAACTTCGCCAGCAGCGCGTCATCGCTCGCGGAGCCGTGCTGCGATAGCCAGATCATTGCGTCCATCAGCCCCGGCTTCCAGGCGATGACGCCAGCGGCGAGCGCCGGGCCGAACATGAATGAGCAGGCAACCGTCGAAATCGTGCGGACAGTGAACTCGCGAGCGGACCGCGGCGGCATGATCAGCAAGCCCAGCATGGCCGCCACCGCCGCCGGCACGCCATACGCCATCGCGACCTTCAAAGCCGCGAGGCCTCCCAGCCCCGTAGAACCTGGTTCCATAGTTGCACTGCTCCTGTAGACGGTTCGCAAAGTTGCCTCCCGTATGGATGAAATAAAGCCCGCCGAAGCGGGCGAGGGAAAGGGTTGGGGGTCAGGTTCCGATCTGGGCGCCGATGGCCTTCATGTACAGCGACGAATCGCGGTACTGCTGCTGCACCTCGGCCTCCGAAAACGCCCGGTTATAGACCAGCAACTCGGCCATCTCGAAACGCCAATGATTGTCAACGGCCACGTCATCGAAAGCCCCCAGGATGAGCGACGCTCTGTCCCGATCCCCCATAGCGGCCGTCAAGCCATTGGCAGCCACGGCAACGATCGGCCCTTCGGCCTTCGCGACATACCGCCGTCCGGCGATGCCATCCGAATCGATGGTCATCGCGCACCACAACCATGGGCTGACGTAGTTCGTCGGTGCGGGCTGCGCAATCACAACGCCGGTCGGGAACACCGACGCGCGCGAGCCGCCAGGACCATTGCTCGATCCATAGGTCAGCCCGATGTAGTTCGGGCTGCTCGCGAAGAGGCCGGCATAGATCCCCGAACCGTTTGATGCTGCAAAGGTCCCCCGCAGACTGCCAATCAGCTGTGCAGTCCCGCTAAGCGATGGCCCGGAGCTGATACGAAAGCCAGCAATGAGCGTCAGGTTCCTCGGCTCCTGGACATTGGAGCGGTAGTAGTTCATCGGCCCCACGCGAACGCCCGCCGCGGTCATCGTGGGCGCGCCAACCGCTGTCAGCGACGCTTGAGACGGGGAAATGTCGATCACCCCAGTGGTTTGCACGGGCCGCAGCCCCAGGACCATTCCGGATTTGATCAGGTCCGACATGATGGGCAGGTTCGGCGCCGTAAAGATATTTGAAGCTCGGGTAACAACGGTCATGTCATCCTCGTTTAGAACAGTTCAAGAAAATGCGGCATCCAGTTCGGAAGCACCTGGCCGTTGGTGATCGACACCTCCGGCGACGAATCGCGAATCTGCCCGCGAGACCCTTGGCCCGACTCCTTCGGAGCCAGCCAGCCCTGCAAGGCATAACCAACACTGCGTTGAGGCCCCGCCGGAATCGACTCCGAACACGTCAGGCGGACGGTGCGGCCATCCACAAATTCAGGAGTAATCGTTACCCCGGCGTGATGATCCGGGTCCGTCATGCTCCAGCCGTTACCGTCGAAGATCTCGAACCCCCATTGGCCCGGATCCTCGATACCTTCGTCGCGCACCAACGGGCCTACCGGCACATCGAACTGGATCGTCACCACGCTGGTTCCGTCAAACGCCACGCCGCTCGGCATGATGGCGCCATGGTCCTTCGTCCCGAACACTGTAGCCATGGCCGTCATGGCCAGGTACTCGCCATTGAGCGCGTGGCCATCCTTACTCAGATGCAAATAGTCGTCGGAAAATTCGAGGGAATAGTAGGCGCCGGCCATGTGATGCGTGGCCCGAGCCTTGCACGCCAGATAGGTCGAATACACGCCCCAGATCACCCGCCCCATAGAGCTTTGCGAAGATGGAACGGCCCCCAAGATTTGCCGGTCCGGCACCAGCTTGCCGAAGGTCGAGGCCTGCGAGCAAATGCACGGGATTGTCGAAGCCTGGCCGGTAATGGCGCGAATGTCCGTTTGCAGATCCGCCTGCCAATCAACGATCCCTTGCTGGTACGCCTTGCGGTTGGAATCCGATTCGCCATGCACAATCGCAACGAACGGCACCACCACCCGATACCCGTCCGGCTCTACCAATTCCTTCACACGCTGCACGGCGGCAAGCAGATTCGAATAGGCGACGGTGCCCTTCTTCAGCTCGTCGTAGTACTTCCCGCCCATGCCAGCCGTGAACATCACCATGAACGGATCGAATCCGAATGCCTCGCGGAATTCGTAGGCGAGGCGGAAGCCCAAGCCTTCGACGTGCGTGACGCCCAGGCCATAAGTGTCTGGATCGGTCGCGGCACGGCGCACCATCGATTTCATAGGGACTAGCCGACTCACCGTCGCCGGGTCGAACACCTGCGCGCCATACGTCAGGCGAACCCCGTTGCCGGGCGGGCCGTCCAGCATCATCAGCGACTCGCCGTAGTTCCCGGACAGAAAGAACGGGATATCAGCAGGAACGCCCCTGCTGCCCACGCAGTTGCTCTGCCCAATACTGGGAACCACGTAGCACACCTTGCGCGTGGGATCGACAACCAGATGCGAACCATCAGCGCGCGGCTGGATCGCGATCGCGGTAGGCGCCGGGGCACCGAAGTGCCCGCGGTTCGTTAATGCCGCAGCCGTCATCCCTTCCATCTGGATGCGCGGGGTCGAAACTCCATCTACCAACGGAGCCAAGTCGAGCGCCACCGCATCGGTGCCGTCCGGGCCGTACACACGGATGCTCGCGCCATCGATGTAGCCGACCACCGGCGCAATCCCACCGCCAGTACCGCTGCCTTTCCCGGTTTCCAGCGCGGCGACCCTACCCGCCAAGGCCGCGACTTCCTCACCCTTCGCGAAACTAGGCATATAACCAATGACGGTTTCACCAGTCCACTTCACACCCGCGGCAATCTGATTCATCTGGTCGACAATTGCGACCATGTAGTCGTCATTCTGCAAGACGGTGTAGACAAGCCCACCGATATGCAACTTCTCCCCGTCATTGCTGACCTTGAACGCGCCGGCATCTAGGCTGTAGTCGGCACTCGCCGTGCCAACGCCGATCTTGATGGCCGGAAGGTGGTGGACAGCATACCGGTCAACCCGACGCCCCACCCGTCCAACCCCGTCCAGGAGAACTTCAATATCCTCATCCTCGGTGTCTTTAACAGGAATGGCATTCGCGGTACTCAACGCCTCTTTCGCTACAGCATCAGTAGCCGCCAAGTCCGCCCGGTCAATCGGCTGCACCTGCGACTTGGACCAGTTGGTTCCGTCCCAGTCCCAATCGATGTTGTTAGCCGGGTTGGCATCTTGCGAAATGCGCCCCTTGGTGCCAATGGGCTGGCCAACATCGTCAACCATCCGCTTTGCCGAAGGGCTGTCGTAGGAAAGGTAGGTTTGCAGGTTCGCGGCTTGAGACGCTGTGTCAAGGACGCGTTGCCGAAGCTTCTCCAAGTTTTCGACGTCGATGCCAACGCGGTTGACGTTCGGTACGTCCGCCGGGTCGTTATTAAACTTCTCCAGAGTCTTTGCGTCCGCTGAAGCGTCCCGTAGTTCCTGCTGCGTCGGGTATCCCACTAGGGCCATATTTCCCTCTCAGAAATGAAAAAGCCCCGCTCGATGGCGGGGCCTGGTGCTGTTGGTGAAAGTCGCTTTATGCGCGGTAGTCGTGGTCGTTCTTGTAGTACCGGCGGTCGTAGTTAATCGCCTTCAGGGGGATAGTTCCGTCATCGTTCGGTCTGCCCTTCTCATCAACAAGAAACGCCATTGCCTCATGCGGGCTGTCTCCCGGTCCAATGATGTAGCCGGTGGGGTTGTAGCCCTCCCCCCGCAAGATGATGGGCGTGCGCGGCACTCGCTCAAGCAGTGCCAATCGCGGGCCGCCCCCAGACTGAACCTTCATGGACTCTACGGTTGCATCACTGTTCTGCAAGAAGATGCGATAAGCCTGGCCGGGTACCCATTCAAACGATTGCGAAAGCCCGACAAGCCGGCCATCATCGTCCGCAACATCCACGATTTCGCCGTCACTGCTTCGCCCGCGCGTATTGTCCGCATTCCGGATGCGCTCCGTCACGGCCAACAAGTTGGCCTCGGGCAGCGCATCGAATTCCGTGGCGATATCCTGATATTGCAGCTTGTTCCACGCCCTATGCGCGTGTACGTGCGCCTGTGCCTCGATGCGAACACCGATAGACTCGATACGCTTCGGATTCACCGCAGATCGATCCTTGGGCAAATACAACGTGACCGTAGAGTCATCCTCAGGGCGAATCCACTGATACTCAACTCCATCGTATTCGGCCGTGCTGCCCTCAGTCCGCCGCTCCGAACCCGGCAGCTTGTTTCGATGGCTGAAAAGGATCGTCGAATCCTCGCCTTCCCTCTCGAAGAAAAGCCGAATGACGCTGCCGCGACGATACGGCCGGCAAAACACCGCCTGGGCGATCATGTCGAGCGTTTCCTCAAATGTGAGGTTGTCGCTGTCGATCGTGTAGTTGAACTGGGCAACGTCTACGCCGAAGTAGTCTCGGATCTCCTGAGCAGTACGGTAAATGTTATCGAAATCAATTTCAGCGGCTAACCGGTTTCCAATCAGCCTATCCAGGCTAATGGCTGAGATGATGTCCGCCACGTCATTCGTCGGATAAAGCTCTGCCGAAAAAGTCGATCCAGAAATACGCCGTGGAAGTTTGCGCGTCACCAGCAAATTTAGCTTGCGTTCCTTCACAGCCAACGCACCGTCCGTTGCATACGTGACCGACTGGACCGTTGTAATGTCGCCGAAATGCGCTTCGGAAACGTCCGAACAGACATATAGGTCGCGCCACTGCACTTCATCCACAACGGTGCCGTCAAAGTCGATAACCGTCGTCGTGAGGCGCCGCTCACGAAAGCGCCAAAGCCGACTGGGCGCCCCCGTCAACGCCGCATCGAGCGTATCCGCTCGGACTGAACGTGTCACCGCCGAACCCTTGATTACGCGTTCGAATGCCAGCACCTCGCCATAAGGCGTGTGGTTTTCGTCGACCCGTTGTGCTTCCAGGCGATAGGTCACATCCGTGCGGTACTGCTGGCGACCGTTGTCCTTATACATTCCTCCCAACGAAACATTGTTGGCAATCACCCGCGTTATGGGATCGACGCTCTCCACCGTGAACCATCCTATCCAACGCTCGCCGTTCGTGCTGATCGTCGGATTAAGGATGCCCGATTGGCCGCCGTACTGGGTCTGCATCACAGTCCAGGCGGCGTTGACACCGGCTGGATTGTCAAGCGTAAGCAACGAACTGGCGACCGTGTTAACCGTGTACTGCCCCGACAGATCAAACTGCACAAGGTCAGAAGGCCGGGTAAAGATTGGGGTGCCTGAAACGGCATTCGGGGCACTGCGAAAGCCACGCCAAGCTGCCGAATTCTGCGTTGTGTCGAGGCGCAACGTGGTCGCGCCACCGCTAAAACTGACGCCGAGTATTCCGTAGATGCCAGTCACATTGCCTGTGGCGGTGTAATCGAAATCACCATCACCGCCCGTATGATCGGTCCAAGAAACAGCACCATTGGAGAGCGTGACAATTTGCCCAACGGACCAATCGGCCGAATGGTTTCCATCGAATGACACCTCTCCCCATTCTGGACGCAAAGTTCCGTCCGTTCGGAATATCGCGCCATCCGGCGGGCTGTACGAGAACGTACCTTGCGTCTGCGCGGCGTTCCGCACAGTGATCACGTCCCCGGGGATGAACAGCTCGGTAAAATCAAGATCAGCATCTTGAGACACAATCTCATTGGGCGAACGGAAGACCATACCGCGTCGGATCACGCTGCCATAGTCCTGCGGATGTAACGTCTGGCCGTTCACGCTGTTCACACGCTTAGTCGCGAGGACTCGTTGATTGATAGCGTTGCCGATACGCAATTGCGGCTCGTGACCGCTATTCGGAGATGTATATGGCCCATACACCTCGACCGACGCGCCGGGGATCTGCCCTATCAACGTCGTGTCGTCTCGCGCATCGTGAATCTCGTAGGAGCCCCGCCCAATACACATGTACGCAATTTCTTTTTCGACGTGATTCTCGAACCTCTTATAGGGCTGGGCCAAGAGATCGGCTGTCGAGCGAGCCGTACCATAAATATCAGGTGTTCGGCCGTTCACTCTCGCGCGATTCGTCCGCTCCGACAAGCCGTTATTCGGTGACTCCTGCTGCACGTTTCGGGCAGTTGCGCTGGGAGGCGTCGGCGCAAATATCGTCGCCAGAATCATAGAAGCCGTCGAAACGGCAAGCGACACCGCCAGGGCAGTCCACGTCTCTGGCCCACATGGTGCCAGTTCGACGACAAGCGGGCCGCTCAGATCACGTAACTCCTTGATCGCGTTGGGACTCCGTGGAGTCACGTCCTTACCCGAAATCAACTCGGTGATCCGGCCTCCCGGCGGAAATCGCGGCCCCACCGCCTTCTTTAGGAACGACAAGAGGTTATGGACGCGATGAATCTCCTTAGGCCGGTCAGGCGCCCGACGCAGATGGACAATAATCACAGATAGAACCTCATATTTCTGTACATGGCGGTCATTGCTTCAACAAGGAAGAACTGCGCGCCATCTTCATTGATGTGCAGCAGCCTACGTCGGAAGCACACTCCGATATGCAACTCACCGTCCGGGGCATCCATCAGAACAAGAGACGGCGCCTCAGTAGGGCTAGGCTGACGCCGCATCCCACGGAACATTTGGACCATTTTTCCAACGCGGAAATCATGCTCTTTGACCTGCTTAAGGCGGGCATCGCCGGTCAAGTATTCCCAAGCTTCGGCCGCAAAATGCAGGCAGTTATACGATTTCCGGTCGTACTCTCGATCAAGCAAGAAATCGATGCTCACAAGAACCCCCGAAGCATTGGAAACAAGTCCGTCCGATACAGCATCCCAGTCTTGCTCGTGTTCAATTGGGGCGCTGTGGCATCGAACTGAGCCCCCTCCACCGACCGCGTAACGGTCCTCGCTTGTAGCGTGAGAGGTCCAAACATCGGAGCCCCGAAATTGTCCGATCGGTAAGACCGGTAGACGACGGTGGGCGGGGACGTACGCAACGTGCCCGCCACCCGAGCCCGCTGGATCTCATCCGGAAGAATTTCCCCAAGATCGCCGACCGTGACCGACATTCCAAAGTCCAGGGTGCCCACATCTTCAAGGGGCTTCAGCAGCAGCGGCACATATTGGAAGAAGACCATCTCTCCCGACTCCAGACGCGCCCAGAACCCCTCTCGGTAATGAGCCTGTAGACGCCATACCTGCGAAAAACTCGGTTGCGATATCTCGATTGTCCGCACTTCGGCGGTTCGAAGCGGAGCACCAAAAAAGAAGTCAATCCATGGATCGTTTTCATTCGGCATGGGGTAGATCCTGATTCGCCAACTTGGCAAGCAAGTTCATGATTTCTCGTGCGGCCGCGACACTGCCGTATATCGAAAGAAACATCACGAGCGAGGCCCAATAATCGAGTGTCTCTTGGTCGTACTCGGGCAGTGTGTCGACCTCCAACTTGACCGCAACCGTGAACACATCGCCCGACACCGACACTAGGCGCAAGCTCTTGGGCACAAAATGAGCCACGTACCGCTTCAGCTCATGCTCATCGATTTGCAAGTCAATTTCGAACGGCTGGGCATCTCGCTTTCGGGCGCGCCAAAATCCCATGAATGCGCTGTAGTCTTCGGCCTGCAACCCAAAAGACGCAGGGACGATATTTGCATTCCCCTGGATCCCAACCCGATAGCGACCAGATCCGCCTTCCAGAGAAATGCTCTCAGTCCCATCACCAAAATCGACGGAATATCCGGCTTGCAGCGGCCGATATGGCAAGAATTTATATTTCATCGTCTGCGCTCTGCCTTGAAGTTCTTACTCATCGAACGCGAACCACGCGACGAAGGATTGCTCAGCTGAGAATCAAGGATGCGTGGTGTCTGGCTTGCGATCCGCCGATCGATCTCGACCAAAAGTTCGCCATCGCTCATACGCGCTTCTGCCATTGCGTACTCGCCTACGTTGTTCACCACATTGACGTTCGGCGTTCTTGGCGCGATGTCTTTTTGGTCGAGTTGCTTAGGCAATTGGGCGCGAACGCCCAAGGAGCCGTCTGACGAGCGCTGCAACGGGATAATCGCCTCTTCCCCTGCCTCACCCATCAACCCCATTGGAAACGCCACAGGGGCGCTCACAATGCCATTGGTGAACGCGCCCCCGTGCTTGAACGGAGTCATGTTTCCCGCGTCGAACACGTTGCCCTTCGCAGACTTGCCCATGAAGAGTTCGTAGCTACCTGGCGTGGTGCTGTCGGTGCCGCCGATGGACGAGCCGCCGAACGATTTTCCAATGGCCGAAAAGACCGTCCCAAAGATCCCGCCAATCTCGTTGCTCTTTCCGAAATCTCCGAAAAGCGCCTTTGCAAGTTGGGCGGCTGCGGCTTCGCTGGACATCCTGGCAAGCATGTCCGAAAAGGCTTGGCCGATCCCTTCGAACTTGCCCGTGCTGGCCTGGTAAAGCGCGTCGCCAAGATACGACTGGATATTTCGCGCGCCTTGAATGGCAAACTCGCTTAGGTCGTCCTTGCCCTTCCCCGTCAGGGCATCCAGCGCCTTGTTGTATTGCTTGACGTTGATTTCGCCCTTCTGGAAGGCATCCGACAGCCAACCCATTTTTTCTAGGGTCACATCGGCATCAGCCCGCCCCGAGACTTCGCCGATGTAGTTCTTGCGCGAAGAGACCTTTCGAACAAGGTCCAGTTCTTCGGCACGAGCAACCAGGGCCTTCCTAATGTTCGCGTTCAGGGCGGAGTAGGCACCGTTCTGGGTTTCCCACAGCATGCGCTCCGCTTCGGTCTTGGCGTCAATGAGCGCGATTTCCTTGCCCATATCGGCGATCTGTTTGGACGCATCCGCCTTTGCCCTAGCATCGGCCTCCAGTCCCAAAAGCCGCACTACTTCGCCGCGGTGGGACGCGCCGACCTTTAATACCTGGTCCTCGACCTCCTTCGCCAAGGTGGCCCGCGCCACGGCATCGCCGCCCTTTGTGTAGGCGTCTGCAAGCTGCAACTGGGCGGCAATCTCGGCCTGGCGCTCCTTCATCCACTTCGACCAGTCGTCGCCCGACTTCTGAGCTGATCGGCTGGGCTTCGTGTTGGAGCCGATGCCCTCAACCTGCCCAGCATTGCGCGACGTTCCATCGGCCAGCGCCTGGTCGTACACCTTCGTGTACACAGCCCCCACCATCTGATTGAAGCCTTCGGGCGTGATGCCACCTTTCGCAAGCTGGGCCTGCAAACGCGACGCCTCGCCGGCGGCCGCAATGATTGCCCGCTGCTGTGCCTCGACCTTTACCAGCTGCTCAAGGGTGTCTTTCGCACCCTTTATCGCCTTCTCGTCCTTGTCTGCGGTGGCCTTCTTCAGCGTCTCGGCCGTGTCGGCCTGCTGGGCCAATGTGCCGGCCAGGGCCGCCTGGGCATCACTCGCCCCCTGGGCACGCGCCTTGTATTCCTCTGCCTGCTCCGCCGACATGCCAATCAGGTCGCGGGCGGATTCCAGGTTCTTGAGGTACTTCGTCCAGTCCGCCGTGCCCATGCCGGCGCTGATCGCGCTAAGGCCAGTCCCCAGCGCGGTTGCGCTGCCGGCCGCGTCTTGCTGAGCGCCGTTCATCGCCTTCAATTGGCCGGTGTAGCGCTCCGCATCGGTCCGGCTCTGGCTGTATCCGGCCGCGATATCGACCAGCGTGTCACGGTATGCGGCGCCGACAGGCGTTGCCCGCACATACGCCTCGATTTGCACTTGAATCTGGCGGCTCGCCTCCTGTGCTGTGAGGGAGGTGTCCGCGTTGATGGCCGCCACAGCTGCGCGGAATGTCTCAAGCGCGCCCAGCGATGATTGCGTCGCAGCGCTAACTGCTACGCCAGATAGCCGCGCCAACTGCGTCTGCATATCGCCTTGCGCGCCGCCAAGCTTCGACTGCACCTCTCGACGCGCCTGGTCGCGCTGCTGGGCGTTCAGTTCGCGGTACTTGCCGATGACCTCATCAAGCGGCCCCTTCATGTTGCTAATCGCGCGGGCCGCGTCGTCCGTGTTATCCCGGAACAACAGCCAGCCAGCCGCCACGGATGCCACCGTGATCGCCAGGCCAGCAGGGCCGCCAAGCGCAGCAAGCAGGCTTCGGCCGGCCGCAGCGCTAAGGCTTGCCACCGAGTTCAGCCGGGTTTGGGCCAATGCCGCGGCGTTTGTCGCTGCCTCAAAGGCACGTTGCGCAGGTATTAGCTCGCGTTGGACGATGGAAAGGCGCTGCATCCCGGAAGAAGCCGCAACGCTTGCGCGGGCAACTTCCAATTGCATCCGTGCATGCTCCGCCTGGGCTGCCGTGACCGTCGCAACTGCGCGAGCTTGTCCCACCAGTTCTGCGCGTGCATCCCTCCATTGGGCGGTCGCCGACATCGTTGACCTCGCCACATCCAGCAGCTTCCCGCTGAACGCCCCTACGGCAGCAGCACCAGCAACGAAGGCAACACCATCCAGATTGTTGGAGAGTGCGATGATCCCCTCTGCTAGGGCCTTGCTGGCTCCGGATGCCTCATCGGCGCGCCCAATCCAGGCGATAACCGAGTTTTCCAGCACCGTGAACGACTGCCCTACGGTGGCCTGCATTTTTGAAAACTGAGTATCGACGCTGCCGGCCATCTTTTGCAGCGCACCGATGACCTTTTGTGCGGATAGTTCGCCGGCGGCTCCGAGCGCGCGCAGTTCGCCGATGGTGACGCCCAATCCTGCGGCGATGGCGTTTGCCAATGCTGGCGCCTGCTCCATCACTGAATTCAGTTCTTCACCGCGCAGCGTGCCAGAAGCGAATGCCTGACCCAATTGGATCAAAGCAGCGTCGGCGCTCGCGGCTGACGCGCCTGAGATCGCCAGCGTCTTACTGATCGTTCCGACAACCGACGCCACGCCCTGACCGCTCAGGCCTAAGGCGTCTTGATTCGTCGCAATACGCTGGTATAGCTCGGCAGTGGACCTCAGCGGCGACCGCGCGTCCTTGGCAATATTGAGAACTGCGGCCTGGGCGGCTTGAAACTCCTGCGTTCCATCCGTCACCAGCCGGAGCCGGTTATTCAGGTTCGTCCAGCTGTCGGCGTACTGCACCAACTTGGCGGTCGAAAACACCGCCGCCGCTGCTCGTGCATAGTTCGCTACGGCCTGGGTCGCATCGTCTACCGCCGACACCTGCAAGCGAATCGCCGCCGCGTTGCGCTGGTAGGCGGCATCGGCGCGCTTCGCACCTTGCTCAATGGTCTTGAAATAACCTCCGCCCATGCGCGAAACACGGTTCATCTCGCGCTGATAGGCGGCCGTGTCCGCCGTAACAGCGACGACGATTTCACGTAGTTTCTTTGCCATGGAATACCAGAATGAAAATGGCCTCCTATTTGCGGGCCGGGTTGCTGCTGGAAGACTTCTTCTTGACCTTCGACAACAGGAAGGACCGCAAAGCGCTTTCCCCGGCCTGTGCGGCCTTTTGCTCTTCATCCACAGGAGTTGCGCCCCAGCGAATTAGCATGTCGGCGGTTTTGACCTTCGCACCTACCGACTGGGCCACCGTGGCCGCCAGGGTTGCGCTAAGCAAGTCGCCTCGCTCGTCTCCGATGGGAGACAAGCGGTCGAACTCACGCCACAAGGACAATTCGTAGGTGTCCATGCCCTCCATCACTTCGCCCAGGGTCTTGCCAAGACGAAGCGCCAAACGCATCAGGAAACGGAGGTCCGGCGTCTCCCGGAGGGCTTTTTTGCGGCGTCGGCGGCCCCCTGTCCGAGGTTGCCCAGTTCGATTGCCTTAGCGACCAGACGAGCATGGACGGGGCCGTACGCTGCCGCGACCTGCCCAACGTCAGCGTCGGAGAAAACTCGGACGACCGCACCGTCGGCGTTTTGCTCGAAAAGGGTCCG
>NZ_JBHFII010000024.1:0-12759 GCF_057334215.1 Achromobacter maghribensis
TTCAATCCTCTGCTCTACCGACTGAGCTACCAGGCCAATACCTGAACAGGTACGCTTTGCAAAAAGCCCAGCGCGGGGCTGGGCTTTTTTTGGGGTTTGGTATTGGCTGCCTGTTGGCTACCGCAACCCCAATAATTCTTTTGGTGGCCTGGGGCGGAATCGAACCACCGACACAAGGATTTTCAATCCTCTGCTCTACCGACTGAGCTACCAGGCCAACGAAGTCCGCAACTATACACAAATTTCTGGCCGTGCGCCAGCCAGCGCGGAAAAATCCTCCATCCCTTTTGGCAGGCGCACTTGCGCCAAGTGTTGGGTGAATGGCACGGATGGGTGCGGCGCAGGGTCGCGGCAGGGGGGCAGATTGGCCTGGGGATAACCCGCAGGGGTATAATCTTGAACGGTCTGCTGTTACGGGCAGGGGCATGTTGCAGGTTCGCCTTTCGCAGTCTTTCGCACCTATTTGCACGTAACGCATTGTTCTTGGTGGCAGTTCTCTTGGTGGCAGTTCTTCACGCTAACTCATGTCGGTAGCTGTCCTTGCCTTCGGTCTGAATCACACGTCCGCGCCGGTTTCGGTCCGCGAACGCGTGTCCATGCCCGTCGATCTGGTCAAGCCCGCGCTGGAAGGCCTGCGTTCGGCGTTTGGCGGCTCGGTCCGCGAAGCCGCCATTCTGTCCACCTGTAACCGCACCGAAATCTACTGCGCCGCTGACGGCCATGTTGCCGATCAACTGCCCGCCTGGCTGGCTGAACACAACCGCCTGGACGCCGGCACGCTGCGCCCGCACCTGTACCGCCATCATCAAGACGACGCCGTTCGTCACGCCTTCCGCGTGGCCAGCGGCCTGGATTCCATGGTGCTGGGCGAAACCCAGATCGTGGGCCAGATGAAGGACGCCGTGCGCGCCGCCGGCGAAGCCGGATCGCTGGGCACCTTGCTGCATCAGATGTTCCAGCGCACCTTCTCGGTCGCCAAGGAAGTGCGGTCGCAAACCGCCATCGGCGCGCAGTCGGTGTCCATGGCCGCTGCCGCCGTCCGCCTGGCCGAACGCGTGTTCGGCAATCTGGACCAGGCCCGCACGCTGTTCATCGGCGCGGGCGAAATGATTGAATTGTGCGCCACGCACTTCGCCGCGCAACGCCCGCGCAGCATGGTCGTGGCCAACCGCACCGCCGAACGCGCCGAAATCCTGGCCAATCGCTTTTCGGCCAGCACCATGAAGCTGTCTGACCTGACCGAACGGCTGTCGGAGTTCGACGTCATCGTGTCCTGTACGGCAAGCTCCTTGCCCATCCTCGGGCTGGGGATGGTGGAACGGGCCACGC
This sequence comes from Achromobacter maghribensis, assembly GCF_057334215.1. NCBI lineage: Bacteria > Pseudomonadati > Pseudomonadota > Betaproteobacteria > Burkholderiales > Alcaligenaceae > Achromobacter > Achromobacter maghribensis. The sequence goes on from NZ_JBHFII010000024.1 coordinate 1,330, forward strand.
GCCTGCGCCGCCACCGCCCGATGGTCATGATCGACCTGGCCGTGCCGCGCGATATCGAACCCGAAGTCGGCCGCCTGGACGACGTCTACCTGTACTCGGTGGACGACCTGGGCCGCCTGGTGCAGACCGGCACCGACGCGCGCCGCGCCGCCGTCGTGCAGGCCGAAGCCATCATCGAAACTCGCGTCCAGGGCTTCATGCACTGGATGCAATCCCGCGAAGTGGTGCCCGTCATCCGCGACCTGCACCAGGCCGCCGAAGACGTCCGCGCCGCCGAACTGGAACGCGCGCGTCGGTTGCTGGCGCGCGGCGAATCGCCCGAAGCCGTGCTGGAACAGCTGGCGCACGGGCTGACGCAAAAATACCTGCACGGCCCGCTGGCGGCGTTGAACCGCAGCGAAGGCGACGACCGCAAGCAATTGCTTGCCTGGATGCCGCGCCTGTTCCCCGGCCGCGACTCCCGCCGTTAGCGAATCTGTCCCACGTCCCGCCTCCTGGCGGGCGTTCGTCTTGTGGGCGCCCGCTATTCCTGTCTTTTCTTTGGTCATTCCCCCATGAAATCTTCCATGCGCAGCCGGCTGGAGCATCTGTGTAACCGCCTGACCGAGGTGGACGCGTTGCTGGCCCAACCGGAAACCGCGTCCGATATGGACCGTTTCCGCAAGCTTTCGCGCGAACGCGCCGAGCTGGAACCCGTGGTCGAGGCCTTCACGGCTTTTGCCCGGACCGAGGAAGACCTGGCGACTGCCCAGGAAATGCTGTCCGATCCCGACATGAAGGCCATGGCGGAAGACGAGATCAAATCGGGTCGCGGCAAGCTGGAAGGCCTGGAAAGCGCATTGCAACTGTTGCTGCTGCCGCGCGACCCCAATGACGGCCGCAGCGTGTTCCTGGAAATCCGCGCGGGCACGGGCGGCGACGAAAGCGCGCTGTTCTCGGGCGACCTGCTGCGCATGTACACGCGCTACGCGGAAACGCGCGGCTGGCGCGTCGAACTGATGTCGGAAAGCCCCTCGGAACTGGGTGGCTACAAGGAAGTGATCGCGCGTATTGACGGCGACGGCGCCTATGGCCGCCTGAAGTTCGAATCCGGCGCGCATCGCGTGCAGCGCGTGCCCGCGACCGAAGCGCAGGGCCGCATTCACACGTCGGCCTGCACCGTGGCCATCATGGCGGAAGCCGACGAGATGTCGGAAATCGTCATCAACCCCAGCGACCTGCGCATCGACACGTTCCGCGCCAGCGGCGCCGGCGGCCAGCACATCAACAAGACCGATTCGGCCGTGCGCATCACTCACTTGCCCACGGGCCTGGTGGTGGAATGCCAGGACGACCGTTCGCAGCACCGCAACAAGGACAAGGCCATGCAGGTGCTGGCCGCGCGCCTGAAAGACAAGGAAACCCGCGAACGGCAAAGCAAGGAAGCCGCCGAGCGCAAGAGCCTGATCGGCACGGGCGACCGTTCCGAGCGCATCCGCACCTATAACTTCCCGCAGGGCCGCGTGACGGACCACCGCATCAACCTGACGCTGTACAAGCTGCAGCAGATCATGGAAGGCGATCTGGAAGAGCTGACCGGCGCGCTGATCGCCGAACACCAGGCCGAGCAGTTGGCGGCCCTGGGCGACGACATCTGAGCCGCGCGCCATGACCGCGCCCCTGCTCAACAGTCTGCTGGCCGACACCCGGCTGCCGCGCCTGGAAGTGCGCATGCTGCTGGAGCACGTGCTGGGCAAACCGCGCGCGTGGCTGCTGGCGCATGACACCGATCCGCTGGATCCCGCGGTGGCGGCGGCCTATGAGGCGTTGCTGGCGCGGCGCCTGGCCGGCGAGCCCATGGCCTATCTGCTGGGCCACCGCGAGTTCATGGGCCACCGGTTCCGCGTGACGCCCGATGTGCTGATCCCGCGTCCGGATACCGAGGTGCTGGTGGAGACCGCGCTGGAATGCGTGGCTGGCGTGGCGGGCCCCGCCGTGCTGGACCTGGGCACGGGCAGCGGAGCCATCGCGATCTCGATCGCGCTGGCCCGCCGCGATGCGCGGGTGATGGCCTCGGACGTCAGCGCGGCCGCGCTGGCGGTGGCTGCCGGCAACGCCTGGGACCTGACCGCGTCGGTGCGTTTCGTGGAAGGCAGCTGGTACGGCGCCGTGCCTGCGGGCGAGGGCTTCGACCTGATCGTGTCGAATCCGCCCTATGTGGCCAGCGACGACCCGCACCTGGACCAGGGCGACCTGCGTTTCGAGCCGCGGGGCGCGCTGACCGACGGCGCGGGCGGGCTGGAAGACCTGGGCCGCATCGTGGCGGGGGCCGGCCGGCACCTGAAACCGGGCGGCTCGCTGTGGCTGGAGCACGGCTGGGACCAGGCGCAGGCGGTGCGTGGCCTGCTGGCCGAGGCCGGCTTCGAGGACGTGCGCAGCCGGCAAGACCTGGCCGGAATCGAACGGATTTCGGGCGGGCGCTGGCGGTCCGCCGGACGTTGATCCGCGCGCTCTGTTACAGATTCTGCCCCTGAATTCCCGGCATAGGCCGGCGCCGCATCCGGGTAATCCGGGCGGTTTCGCCGGCTGTACCTATAATTGGCGTATTCCGTTATGCCTGTCCAAGAGACCACCATGAGCGACGTTCAAGAATTCATCCGCGAAACCGTGACCCAGCACCCCGTCGTGCTGTTCATGAAGGGCACCGCCCAATTCCCGCAATGCGGCTTTTCCGGCAAGGCCATCCAGATCCTGAAGGGCTGTGGCGTGAAGAAGCTGGTTACCGTCAATGTGCTGGAAGACGACGAAGTCCGCCAGGGCATCAAGGAATTCTCCAGCTGGCCCACCATCCCGCAGCTGTACGTGGCGGGCGAGTTCATCGGCGGTTCGGACATCATGAACGAGATGAACGAATCCGGTGAACTGAAGACGCTGCTGGAGCAATCCGGCGCCACGGCCTAAGCCGCCCATGCGGCGACTGGTCGTCGGCATCACGGGCGCCACCGGCGCGCTCTACGCGGTGCGCATGCTGCAAGCGCTGCGCGGCGTGGACGATGTCGAGACGCATCTGGTGGTGTCGGCGTCCGGCGTGCTGAACATCAAGCATGAACTGGATGTCGGCCGCCACGACATCTACGCGCTGGCCGACCACGTGCACTCCGTGCGCGACGTGGGCGCCACGCTGGCCAGCGGCGCGTTCCAGACGGCGGGCATGGTGATCGTGCCCTGCTCGATGCGCACGTTGGCGGCCGTGGCCCACGGCCTGTCCGACAACCTCATCACGCGCGCCGCCGACGTCACCCTGAAGGAACGCCGGCGCCTGGTGCTGATGGTGCGGGAAACGCCCTTCAACCTGGCGCACCTGCGCAACATGACCGCCGTGACCGAAATGGGCGGCATCGTGTTTCCGCCGCTGCCCGCCTTCTACCACCGGCCGGCCTCCATCGAAGAGATGGTCGATCACACGGTGGCGCGCGTGCTGGAACTGTTCGACATCGTCGTGCCCGGTCCGCACTGGGAAGGCATGAAGTAGGGATCCCGCAGGATCCCCATTGCGCTGGCCTATTGCAGCCGGCTTATTGCAGCCGGCTCATTGCAGCCCGCTTATTGCCGCCGGCTCACTGCACCAGCCCCAGCCCGTTCAGCGCCGCCAGGTTTTCCGGCCATTGGCGCGCGCGGGCGTTCTGCAGTTCGATGCGGGCCCAGGCCATCCAGCCTGCCCATTCGATGCGCTTGTCCCACGCGGTGCCCCATGCCTGCAAGGCCGCCAGGCCGGCGGCTGCGTGCTGTTCGGCCGCGTCGAAATCCCCCGACGTCAGCGCCAGCTGCGCCAGCAGCAGCCGGGGTTCGCCTACCCACGGATTGTGCGCGACCGCGGCTTCCAGCAGATGGCGGGCGCTGTCCATTTCCGTCAGCGGATGCATGCGCGTGATGACCTGCCAGTACAGCGCGCTGGCGGCGGCTTCGTCGCGCGGGCTGAGCGTGGCGCGGCACTGGTCGAACGCGGGCGGGACGGGGATGCCGGTGTCGGCGGGCATGCGCGACAGCGGCGCCAGCAGGTGCGAGAGCATCGACAGGATGTTCGACGGCGGCTTCAACGGGCCGGGCCACAGCGACGACGCCCAGTTCGTCTTCAGGTCACGGCGCTGCTGCTGCGGATAGCCGGCGAAGATCTCGTCCTGCCAGCTGTGCCATTGTTCGCCGATGTCGGCGGCGGACACCACGATGAAGGCGGCGACCTGGCGCGGCGTCAAGGTGAAGACCTGGCCGTCGGCGCCTTCCAGCGTCATCCCGTCGTTGCCTGCGCCCTGGCCTTGCAGCACCGCCTGCACGAATTTCGTGCGCGGCATCGCGCAGAACAGGCTGACCCATTCTTCAGCTTCCGTGCCCAGCACGTCGCGCAAGGTTGAGCGCTCGCGTTCGCGGTCGAACAGCGTCAGGTCCACGTATTCATTGCCGTAGACGCTGTGGAACAGGCCCAGCAGGCGCACTTCGCGCGGCTGGTCCCATAGCGTCAGCGTGCGGTACACGCCCAGCAGGTGATGCTTGAAGGTGCCGGCCTTGTGCCAGTCTTCGCCGGCGCTGCGCGCGAACAGCAGGTCCAGCAACGCGGGCAGGTCCGCATCGACGGCGGCATAGTGATCGGCAAGCAGGGCGCGGGCCTGCGGGTGGAGGTCGTTGGACGTGGGCATGGCGTTGGCGTGATGAATGAATGCAGCCGCTATTGTGTCCGCATGGCGCGGGCTTGTCATGGCCGTGCGCCTTATATGGTTTTGGGCATATCAATATGAATATTCATGGCTTCCGGTTTTGAAGCGCCGTCACTAGAATCGCGGGTCATTCTTTTCTTTCCGTAGAGCCCCACCATGCGCCTTCGCCATTCCCTGGCCGTTCTTGCCTCGTTGATCAGTATTGCCGCCGGCCCGGCCATGGCGCAGGACGCCGAACTGAAGGTGGGCGTGACCGTCGGCCCGCACGCGCAGATCGGCGAAGTGGTGCAGCAGGTGGCGGCCAAAGACGGCCTGAAAGTGAAGCTGATCGAGTTCAGCGACTTCATCCAGCCGAACGCGGCGCTGGACGCCAAGGAGCTGGACCTGAACATCTACCAGCACAAGCCTTTCCTGGATTCGCAGAACAAGGCGCGCGGCTACAAGCTGGTGCCGGTGGCGACCGCCGTGGTGCAGCAGATGGGCATCTATTCCAAGCGCGTGAAGTCGCTGGATGATTTGCCGCAGGGCGGCAAGGTGGCGATTCCGAACGACCCGACCAACGGCGCCCGCGCGTTGCTGGTGTTGCAGGCCGCCAAGCTGATCAAGTTGAAGGACGGCGTGACGGTGACGGCGTCGCTGTTCGACGTGGTCGAAAATCCCAAGAACCTGAAGTTCATTGAAATCGAAGCGGCGCAGTTGCCACATTCGCTGTCCGACGTGGACGCGGCCGCCGTGAATTCGGCCTACGCCATCCCGGCCGGCCTGTCGCCCGCCAAGGATGCGCTGGCGCTGGAAAGCAAGGACGCGCCGTTCGCGGCGGTGGTGATCGCCGCGCGCGAAGACAACAAGAACGATCCACGCATCGCGCGGTTCATCAAGGCGTACCAATCGGATGAGGTGAAGGCGTTCGTGGCCAAGCAGTTCCCCGGCGCCTACTCCACCTCCTGGTAAGCGGCGCCGCGCCTGGCGGCGGGGCCGTCAGGCGTATTTGCCCGTCAATCCGCCGTCCACGACCAGTTCCGTGCCGGTGATATAGGACGCCTCATCCGAGGCCAGGAACGCCACCGCTTTCGCGACCTCCCAGGGGGTGCCCATCCGGCCCATCGGCACTTGCTTGTCGCGCGCGGCCAGGGCCGCCTGAAGGTTGTCCGGGTCGAACATCCGCGCCACGTTCTTCGCCACGCGGGGCGTGTCGATCAAGCCCGGGATGACGGTGTTCACGCGGATGCCGTCGGCGGCGTATTGCTGAGCCGCCATGCGCGCGAAGTGAATCACGGCGGCCTTGCTGACGCTGTAGGCCAGGTGCGGATAGCCGGTGTACCGGATGCCCGCGATGGACGACACCGTGACGATCGCGCCGCCGCCTTGCGCGCGCATCAACGGCGCCAGCAGGCGCGTGGCGATGAGCAGGCTGGTCACGTTCACTTGCTGGATGCGGTCCCAGTCTTCCAGCGAGATCTCTTCCGGTCCGCCCACTTTGCCGATGCCGGCGTTGGCTTGCAGGATGTCGATGCGCCCGTAGCGGCGCAGCGCGGCATCCACCGCGGCCTGCATCGCATCGGGGTCGGCCACGTCCGCCTGCACCGGCAAGGCGCTGCCGCCCGCCTGCTCCACTTCATGCGCGGCGTCTTCCGCGGCGGCCAGATGGGCGTCCAGCGCCACGATGGCCGCGCCTTGCCGCGCCAGGGTCACGCAACTGGCTTTGCCGATGCTCCAGCCGGTGGCCGACGCGCCGGCTCCTGCCACCAGGGCGATCTTGCCCGCCAGGCGGGTGTCGGCGGCGGCGGCCGTCATGCGGATTCCCCGCCGTCCTGCTGATGGGTCTTGCCCTTGCCCACGTATGGGATGGCGTGGTCGATGGTCTCCCAGATATAGCGGCCCGACGGGCTCTGCTGTTCTTCCGCCACGTGCGACACCAGCCCGGCCGCGCGCGAGATCACGGCGAATCCGCGCATCAGGTCGGTCGGCACGCCGATCTCGCTAAGCAGCGCCGCCACCGCGCCCGTGGCATTGATGGTGATGTGTTTGCCATAGGTCTCGTCCACGGCCGCGGCCAGCAGACGCAGGGCCTTCACCGACGCGCCGTCCAGGTCCGGCTCGGCCTCGGCCAGCGCCAGCAGCTTGATCGAACGCGGGTCGTCGGGCTTGTGCAGGTGGTGCCCGAAGCCGGGCAACGCGCGGCGCTGTTCGCGGAATTCACGCGCGATGGCCAGCGCTTCGGTCCGGCCATCCGCCGCCTGCTTGATGCGGTCCAGCAGCCGCGAGCAGTTCTCCATGGTGCCGACGAACTGGCTGCCCACCGCCATCAGGCCCGAGGCCACCGCGCCTTGCAGGTTTTCCGGCGCGCTCATGTAGATCAGGCGCGTGGCGATGGCGCTGGGCGTCATGCCGTGCTCCATCAGCGTCACCAGCACGGCGTCGACGATGCGCATGTCCACCGGGCGCGCGTCGCGGCCCAGGATTTGCATGATCATGACTTCGGTAAAGGTCTTCTTGCCGATCAGGTCTTCGACCAGGTCGACGTCGCGGTACGACATCCCGGTCAGGTGATGGGCGCAGAGGCGGGTTTCGGGCGTGTTCATGGCGTCTCCTTTTGCGCGGCGGCGCGCACGGCGTTTTTCAGGACCTTGCCGACGCTGGAGCGTGGCAGGCTTTCATGGATATGGAATTGCTTGGGCGTGGCCACGGGGCCCAGCAAGGCGCGCACGTGGGCCTTGAGCGCATCGGCGTCCGCCTGCGCGCCGGGGTGGAACTGCACGGCGGCGTGGACGGCTTCGCCCCACTTGTCGTCCGGCAGGCCGAAGACCGAGCATTCATACACGGCGGGGTGCGAGGACAGCGCGTTCTCGACATCCACGGGATAGACGTTGAAGCCGCCGGTGATGATGACGTCGCGCAGGCGGTCCTTCAGGAACAGGTAGCCGCGGGCGTCGATCAGGCCGGTGTCGCCGGTATGCAGCCAGCCGTCGACCAGTGTTTCGGCGGTCTTCTCCGGCAGGCGCCAGTAACCCGTCATCGTCAGGTCGCCCTGCACCACGACTTCGCCGATCTCGCCGCGCGGCAGCAGCGCGCCGTCGGGGCCCATGATGGCCACGTCCGACAGCCAGGTCGCGCGGCCGACAGAGGCGCGGTTCTGCGGCGCCTCCAGGTCGGCGGGGCGCAGCACGGTGGCGATCTGGGGCGCCTCGGTCTGCCCGTAGGTGGTGCCCAGTACGGGGCCGAAGAAGTCGCGCGCGCGATCGATCTTTTCGGGTGGCATGGGCGCGCCGCCGTAGATCAGGTTGCGCAGGGCGGGAAAGTCCGCGCGCGACACGCCGTCCTGCGCCATGATCATGTAGATCAGCGTGGGCGGCATGAAGCTCAAGGTGCCGCCGCGCTCGCGAAACGCTGCCGTGATGGTCGCGGGGGTGACGGTGTCCAGCAGCAGGTGCGCGCCGCCGCAGGCCAGCACGGGCAAGAGATAGGTGCCCGTGCCGTGGGTGATGGGGGCCGACACCACGTAGCGGTCGTCGCGGGTCAGCGCCCAGCTGGTGATCTGGTTGATGATGCCGGCGTTCCAGGCGCGGTAGGGCTGCATCACGCCCTTGGGCAGGCCCGTGGTGCCGCCCGTGAATTTGATGGCTTGCGTGGCGTCGCGGGACAGCGCGTGGCGCACCGGCTCCTGGCCGGCGTATTCGCGCAGCAACGCGTCCAGGCGCAGGCCGCTGCCGTCTTCGCTGCCGCCACGCGGCGGGCTTGCCTGGCCGGCTTCCAGGTTGATCCGGGCGCAGTTCGACGGCGGCGCCAAGGGCTCGCCGGCGTGGTCGACGATGACGATGGAAGGTTCGGTGGCATCCAGGATGCGGCCGATCTCGCGCGCGGTGCTGCGATAGTTGAGCGGCACCCAGACCTTGCCGCTGGCCAACACGGCCAGCAGCGCCAGGATATGCCGCGCCGAGTTGCCGGCGCAGATGGCGACCCGGGTCTGCGGCTCGGGATCCAGGCGCTGTAGCGCGGCCGCCAACGCCCGCGTGTCGGCCGCCAGTTGCGCATAGGTGACGGCGCCTTCGGGGCCGTCCAGCGCGACGCGTTCGGGATACTGCTCGGCCGCGCGGAAAAAGAAATCGATCGGGTACACCTGTGCTCCTTGGGTATTGGCGGGCCTTAGTTGGCCTTGAGGTCGGCGCGTTTGACGACGGCGCCCCATTTGCCGATTTCGCTATCGATCTTTTTCGCGAAGGTCTCGGGCGTATTGGGCTGGGCGGGCGCATAGAAGCCGGACTGTTGATAGGAGGCCTGCAGCGCGGGGCTGGCCAGCGCCTGGTTCAGCGCTTCGTTCAGGCGCGCGATGACAGGCGCGGGCGTGCCGGCGGGCGCGACCAGGCCAAACCACGATTCCACGTCGAAGCCGGGCAAGCCGGATTCAGCCAGCGTGGGCACGTCGGGCGTGGACGGCAGCCGCTGGGGCGACGTGACGCCGATGGCGCGCAGCTTGCCGGCCTGCACGTGGGGCAGCGACGACGGCAGGTTGTCGAACATGGAATCCACCTGGCCGCCCAGCAGGTCGGCCACGGCGGGGCCGCTGCCGCGGTACGGCACATGCAGGATGTCGGCGCCCGTTTCCATCTTGAACAGTTCGCACGACAGGTGGATGGACGAGCCGCTGCCAGACGACGCGCACGTCAGCTTGCCGGGGTGCTGCTTGGCGTAGGCGATGTATTCCTGCACGGTCTTGACCGGCACCTTGGGGTTGACGACCAGGATGTTGGGGATGGTCGCCACTAGGCCGATGGGCTTGAAATCCTTGATGAAGTCGTAGTTCAGCTGGCTGTACAACGTGCGGTTGATCGTGTTGGCGATGGACCCCATGTACAGCGTGTAGCCGTCGGGCGTGGCGCGTGACACGATTTCCGCCCCGATGTTGCTGTTGGCGCCGGTCTTGTTTTCGACCACGAACGTCTGGCCCAGCGCTTCCGACAGCGACTTGGCCATCAGGCGGGCGACGATGTCGGTGGCGCCGCCTGCGGCGTAGCCCACGACAAGGGTCACGGGCCGTTCGGGATACGGCTTGGCCGCAAGGGCAGGGGTGCCAAGGGTCAACGCGCCGCCCAGGGCCGTCGCCAGGGCCGCCAGCCGTCTGGTAAGTGTCTTCATTGTTGTCTCCGTCCTGTTTGTCTAATATTTGGACAGATCTTTGTCTGCCCGATTTCATATTGGGCTCTGATAGGGCGGTCATCAACGCAACGTGTCCAAAATATGAACAAACCGGATCAGGAAGCATCGGGGCCCGTCGTGCTGCGCCGCGGCTTGCGGGTGCTGGGCGTATTGCGCCAGGCGGGGGCTGCGGGCCTGCACGTGGTGGACATCGCGCGGGCGGCGGGCATGCAGCGTTCCACCGCCTATCGCTACCTGGATGTGTTGGTGGAAGAGGGGTATGCGCTGCGCGAATCCGAGGCGCCGCGTTGGCGCATCGCGGAACTGGGCGTGATGATGGCGGGCGATCCGCATGCGCAGGCGGTGCGCGGCCTGCGTCCGGTGCTGCGCCAGATCAGCGATGTGACCGGAGATTCCGCGTTCCTCATCTGCCGGGCGGCGAACGATTCGTTATGCCTGCACCGCGAAGTGGGCAACTACCCGGTGCAGGTGCTGGCGGTGACGGTCGGGCACCGTCAACCGCTGGGCGTGGGGGCGGCGGGGCTGGCGCTGCTGGCGGCGTTGCCGCCGGCCGAAGCCGATGAGGTCGTGGCGCAAAACGAGCAGGCGCTGCGCGCCTACGGCGGCATGACCGGCGTGCAGATGCGGCGGTTGGTCGAGAACACGCGGGATCGGGGCTGGTCGGTGGTGGGCAACGCCGCGGTGCCGGGCGTGCTGGGCGTGGGCGTGGCGTTGTGCGACGCGGGCGGCTACCCGCGCCTGGCGGTCAGCGTGTCCAGCCTGATCGACCGGATGCAGGCGCCGCGCCAGCGCAGCATCGCGGAATTGATCCGCGGCCAGCTGGCGCAGGACGAGGTCAGGCGGCTGCCGGGGGCGGCGCCCGGTACGTCTTCTGGTAGTGCACGGTGAAGGTGTTGAACGCGTCCAGCGCCTTCTTCGGGTCGTGCCCGGCCTTGACCAGGAAGCTGTTGAAGCCCACGCGCGCCTGGTAGTGGATGGTGTCGATCATCACGTCGCCCACCGCGCGCAGTTCGCCCGTCCATTGGTACTGGGTGCGCAGCAGTTGGGCCAGCGAATAGCCTCGGCCGTCGGTGTAGTTGGGGAAGTCCACCGCGATGAAGGCGATGCCGGCGGGGTCCAGCGTGCCGTCGGGCTCGGCCAGCTCGCGCAGGTCGGCATCGGGTTCCAGTCGCACGGCGACGGGGTGCCGATGGCGGCGCAAGGTCGCGCGGGAGGCTTTCCAGACAGAAAGGGGCACGATCCAGCCGGGTTCGTCGCTGGGCACCTGGCCTTCGGCGGCGACTTCCGGTTCGGGAACGAACGGCCGCGCCGTGTCGGCTTGCAGGCGGCCGTCAAGGATCAGGTGCGGGCCGGGAGCGTCGTGGGCGTACAGGTCAGGCATGGGCGGGCTCGGCGCTTTGTGCGGGTTTGGCGAAGGCGGGATCGGCGTATACGTCTTGCTTGAAGGGGTCGATGCCGACGCGGTCCACCACGTCGATGAAGCGTTCGATTTCGCTGTCGCGCAGGCCCAGATAGGTGCGGATCAGGCGATCAACCACGCCGGGCACCTGGTCGCGGGCGAACGACGGGCCGATGATGCGGCCCAGGG
>NZ_JBHFII010000024.1:12829-18238 GCF_057334215.1 Achromobacter maghribensis
CGCCCCACGGCGGCACCGCCGCCGCGCGTGGATTCCAGGTCGGGCAGGGGCTTGGCGGCGCCGTTCTGGCGGCCCCCCAGCGTGACCTGATACCACTCTTCGCCCGCCTTATCGACGCCCAGGATGCCGATGTGCCCCACATGGTGGTGGCCACAGGAATTGATGCAACCCGAGATGTTCAAGTCCAGTTCGCCGATCTCGAACAGGTAATCCAGGTCGTCGAATTGGCGCTGGATGGCTTCGGCGACAGGGATGGACACGGCGTTGGCCAGCGCGCAGAAGTCGCCGCCGGGACAGGCGATGATGTTGGTCAACAGGCCGACGTTGGGCGTGGCCAGGTTCAGCGCTTCCAGCTTCTGCCAAAGCTCGTGCAACTGCGCGCGGCGCACGTCGGCCAAGATCAGGTTCTGCTCGTGCGAGACGCGCAGTTCGCCGAAGCCATAGGCGTCGGCCAGGTCGGCCACGGCGTCCATCTGGTCGGCGGTGATGTCGCCGGGCGGCACGCCGGTGGGCTTGAGCGAAACGGTGACGGCGGCGTAGCCCGCGACTTTGTGCGCGTGCACGTTGGTGCGCAGCCAGCGCGCAAAGCGCTTGTCGGCGGCGGCAAGCGCGTCGGTGTTGTCGGCGTCGGTGGCGGCGGCAGCGTCGTATTGCGGCCAGACGAAGCGGGCCTTGATGCTGTCGACGAATTCCTGGGTGATGGTGTCGGGGCCGCCCTTGATGAGCTGCCATTGTTCATCGACCTGCTTTGCGTAGACCTCGGGCGTCAGGTCTTTGACCAGGATCTTGATGCGCGCTTTGTACTTGTTGTCGCGGCGGCCGTGCAGGTTGTAGACCCGCAGCGCGGCCTGCATGTAGGTCAGCAGGTCTTGCCATTCGACGAAGGGGTTGATCAGTTTGCCGACGATGGGCGTGCGACCCATGCCGCCGCCCACCCAGACGCGGAAGCCCAGCTTGCCGTCGCGTTCAACGGCTTGCAGGCCGATGTCGTGCACGCCGACCGCCGCGCGGTCTTGCACGGCGCCGCTGACGGCGATCTTGAACTTGCGTGGCAGGAAGGCGAATTCCGGGTGCAGCGTGGACCACTGGCGAATGATCTCGCACCAGACGAGCGGGTCGACGAGTTCGTCCGGCGCGACACCGGCGAAGTGGTCGGTCGTGGTGTTGCGGATGCAGTTGCCGCTGGTCTGGATGGCGTGCATCTGGACGGTGGCGAGTTCCGCCAGGATGTCCGGCACGTCTTCCAGGCGGGGCCAGTTGAACTGGATGTTCTGGCGGGTGCTGAAGTGGCCATAGCCGCGGTCCCACTTGCGCGCGATGTGCGCCAGGGTACGCAGTTGGCGCGACGCCAGCATGCCGTAGGGGATGGCCACGCGCAGCATGGGCGCGTGGCGTTGGATGTACAGGCCGTTCTGCAGGCGCAGAACGCGGAATTCATCTTCGGTAAGCTGGCCGTCGAGGAAGCGGCGCGTCTGATCGGCGAACTGCGCCACACGCTGCTCGACAAGCTGCTGGTCGACGGGGTCATACACGTACATGTCTACTGCCCTTGAAGTCTTCTCGGTCTGAGTCCCTTCACGCCCGGCGCCGTGCGGCGGGAAAAGGGGATTCATAACCGTAACAGGCAGCAGACATCAGCGTCTAAGTCATTCTCGTAATATGGAAATAAGGCCCCCACGCTGCGCACGCTTCGCGCGCTTGCTGCCCCCCGAGGGGGCGCTTCCCCCCTTGGGGCGGCCCGGCGGGGGGAAGAGGCCCCCACGCTGCGTCTGGAGCGCTTACAGCACCGCATTCACCGCCCAACGCGCCACGAAGACCAGGATAACCACCAGGCACGCGGCCAATAGCAGCCCGGTGGCGATCAGGGGGCCGGGTTTGTTGTGGGCGATGTCGGCCTGATAGCCGCGGCCGCGGCGCACACCGAAAAAACCCCAGAGCACGGAGCGGACCGTGCGCAGGAAACTAAGCATATGCGCCTCCTGGCGGATAAAGGGGAGTGGGCACTGTAGGCCGTGCCGCCCTTCGCAGACAGAGGCAGATCCGCGTCAACCGACCATATCAGACGAGGGCGCCCCGGGCGCGCCGATGCCGCGGACGATATGGTCCAGCAATTCGCGGGCGGCGGGCGAGATATGACGCCCCGCGCGGCTCAGCACATGCAGGCTGCCCTGGTTCAGGATCGGGTTGGCCAACGGCAGGCTGGCCAGCCGCTGCGCCCGCATGTCCGCGGTGACGGCGATGGGGGGCGTCAGCGCATAGCCGATGCCGGCCGCGGCGAACTGCCATAGCGCCTTGAACGAAGACGTCGTGAGCACATTGCGCAATCGCACCTGCTCACTGATCTCGGCGGCCTGTATATGTTGGCGCACGCCAAACCCCTCCTGCATGGACGCACCCGGATGGTCGGCCAGATCGGTCAGCAGCAGGGGGCGGTTCAGCCGGGTCAGCGGATGGTCCTGGCGCACGATGGCGCGAATGGGTTCGGGGCGCGAGTAATGGGTGCGCAGGCGGGCATCATTGGGCGGTTGGAACACCAATCCTATATAGGCGCGGTCGTCCACGATGCGCTGCACGATCTCGGAGGTGCGGGCCACGTCGATATCCAGCGTGACCTCGGGGTGGCTGCGCCAGTAGCCGGGCAGCACGCGGTCGAACATCAGTTCAACGAAGCCTTCGCCCAACACCAGGTCGATATGGCCCCGTTCGGCCTTGCGCAGGCTGTCGATCTCGGAAAAGAAGCTCTCCTGGATGTTCTGCTGGCGTTTCACGTAGCGGGCCAGGATATGGCCGGCGTCGGTGGGCACCACGCCGCGCCCGCGGCGCTCGAACAGCGCCATGCCGCAGTCGCGTTCCAGCGCGGCGATGGCGCGGCTGACGGCTGACGGGTCCATGTCCAGCACTTCGGCGGCGCCGCGCACCGATCCGCGGCTCATGACCTGCATGAAATAGTGGGTGCGGCGGGCGTCGAGTTTTTCATCCATGGCGGGGCTCTTCAAAGCGGAGTGCGGCGGGATATCCACAGCGTCGACCTGGGGTTTACCCGTAAAATATCGGATACCTTGCAAAATTTTCCCAGGAAAAGGCTGTCCGTTGCATTTTACGCAACGCTAATGCGCAGGTGGTGTCATGGTTGCCCGCAAGGCCGCCGGGCGAAAATCGCGCCTGCTGCCCGCGCCGCCGTCGTCACGCGCCGGCGCGCCGCTACGAAAACTTATTCACGTTCATCAGGGGAATTCGATGTCTCACGCCAGCGTCAGCCTGGCCGCGCCCTCCATGCCGCTATCCGCCCGCATTCGCATGCTGGCCGCCATTTTGCTGGTGGTCGGTATTTCCGAAGCGATCGGCAGCGTCACCTTCGCGGTGGGCCCGGGCAAGATCGTTCTGCAACCGATGCTTTGGGCGATCTTCATCGGCGCCATCGTGGCCGCGTTCGGCCAGCGCCTGCCGGCAGGTTCGGGCATCGACAAGGCCATGCAGACCCGCATCAGCGGCTATCTGCAATACGCCCTGCTGCCGTTCCTGGCGAAGCTGGGCCTGATGGTCGGTGGATCGCTGCCGCAGGTGCGCGAAGCCGGTTGGGCCCTGGTGTTCCAGGAATTCGGCCACTTCTTCGGCACGATGGTCATCGGCTTGCCGCTGGCCCTGCTGCTGGGCATCAAGCGCGAAGCCATCGGCGCCACCTTCTCGGTGGGCCGCGAGCCCAGCCTGGCCATCATCGGCGAACGCTACGGCATGAATTCGCCGGAAGGCCGCGGCGTGATGGCCGAGTACATCACGGGCACGGTGATCGGCGCGCTGTTCGTCGCGCTGATGGCCGGCTTCATCACCAGCCTGAACATCTTTGATCCGCGTTCGCTCGCCATGGGCGCCGGCGTGGGCTCGGGCAGCATGATGGCGGCCGGCGTGGGTGCCATCGCCTCGCAGCAGACGCCGGAAATGGCGCATCAAGTGGCCGCGCTGGCCGCTGCCGCCAACCTGCTGACGACCGTGGTCGGCGTGTACTTCACGCTGTTCATCTCGCTGCCCACGACCATCTTCCTGTACGGCAAGCTGGAACCCGTGCTGGGCCGCTTCGCGCGCGGCAAGGCCTCGGAAGCCAAGGTCGACGACAGCGTGTCCGAAGACGTGCCGGCGCATGGCGCAAAAATGGGCTTCGGTGACCGCCTGACCGCCTATATGGTTTGCGGCCTGTTCGCGCTGGTGGGCAACCGCCTGGGCTACAACGTGCCGTTCATGGACGCGCTGCCCGGCATGGGCATCATTATCCTGCTGGTGGTCCTGACCGACCTGATCCTGCGCGTGGTGCCCAAGCTGCCGGCCGTTGCCGTGTTGTCGCTGATCGCCATGACGGCGGGCTGCCCCGGCGTGCTGCCGTACTCGGACCAGATCATCGCTGCCGTCGGCAAGGTGAACTTCCTGCCGTTCACGACCGTCATCCTGGCCATGGCCGGTCTGTCGATCCTGAAAGACCTGCCTGCGTTCCGCAAGCTGGGCTGGAAGATCGTGGTTGTGTCCCTGGCCGCCAACGCCGGCACGTTCATGGGCGCGACGATGATCGCGGAATTCTTCCACTGATCGTGCGGGCCTGAACGTCGGCCGACAAAAAAAGAGCCGCCTGGAAACAGGCGGCTTTTTCTTTTGGGGCGCCGCGCCGCGATGGCGGGCGCGGTGGGCGGCAAGGGTGGTCAGCGCGTGTCGGGTGCGAAGCCGGACCGGTAGCGGGCGTTGTCGGTGACGTTCTCGGTGGCGCCGATGTTGGCCACGGCGGGCACGGCGGCGCTGGCGGCCTTCATGGCCACGGCGGCTTGCCATTCCTGCACCTGCGGATTGCCCATCGCGACCCGGTAGGGTTGCAGCGGCGTCAGGCCTTCGATGGTGCCCAGGTCGTTGGCGCTGCCGGCGCGTTGCGCCAGCGGATCCGGCTGTGCCGAGAAATCGTCGACGGCGCGACGCATGCGCGCATCGGCGTACTGGTCGCGCAAGGCGTCCACGTGGGTTTGCGGTGCAGGCGGCAGGCGCGGCGCATCGGCGCCCACATGGGCATTCCGGGCGAAGACGCCGAAGGCTGCGGGCGGGTCGGCGTCGCGCAGGCGGGCGACGCGCTGGGCTTCCCAGGCCGTGGCGGCCTGCGCGGCGCGCTGAGCCTGGCGGGCGGCGGCGTTTTGCGCGACGCGTTCGGCTTCCCACGCGGGGCGGGTATCGTCCAGCATCGGGACGCGCGCCGGGTAGGGCGCGGCGACGCGAGGAATGGCGGAGATCGCAGCGACGTTCATGCGGGGCTCCCTGTCGTGGTGGGCCAGAAGTTTGGTCTGTCCAGCGGGTGACAAGTTCACTGTAACAGGACGGGAAGGCCGGAAAAAGGCCCCCACGCTTCGCCCGCTGCGCGAGCTTGCTGCCCCCCGAGGGGGC
>NZ_JBHFII010000024.1:18258-48178 GCF_057334215.1 Achromobacter maghribensis
GGCGGCCCGACGGCAAAAAAAGCCCCCACGCTACGCGAGCTTGCTGCCCCCCGAGGCAAAAAAAGCCCCAGGCCGAAGCCTGGGGCCCGAGCGGCGGCGTCCCGGGGGGCGGCGCCGTACCAGGCGGGCGGCGGGACGGGACTCCGGCGGGATTTCCCGGCCATGCCGCCAGCCCAAAACTGTTCAGGGCTTGGTGGCCTGCATGGACGGGCGTTGGCTGAAGGCTTCGTACCAGGCGGCGGTGGCGGGGTGGCCGTCGCGCCAGTTCAGGTCGGGGAAGCGGAAGTCCAGGTAGCCCAGCGCGCAGCCGATGGTGATGACGCCGATGTCCAGGCGGCCTTGCAGCGACGCGGCGTGTTTTTCGATCAGGGCCAGGCCGTCGCGGACCTTGCCCAACTGGCCGTCGATCCAGCCGTCCCAGCGCAGCGCTTCGGGGCGCAGCGCGGTTTCATAGCGCGCCAGCAAGGCGGCGCCCATCATGCCGTCGGCCATCGATTGCTGCGTCAACACCTGCCAGCGGGTGCCGTCGGCGGGAAACAGCGCGCCGCCGCCCAGTGCGTTCAGGTATTCGCAGATCACGCGGCTGTCGAAGATCGACTGGTCGTCGTCGGTGATGAAGGTCGGCACCTGGCCCAGCGGGTTGCTGGGAATGATCGTCTGGTCACGGGCAACAGGGCCAGCGGCGCTGGGCAGCTTTTCGATGCGGTCGGCCAGTCCGAGTTCATGCGCGACGACCATGCATTTACGGACGAACGGCGAAGCAGGCGAGTGGAAGATCTTCATGGGAGGTCCTTGGCGGTAGAGAGGCGTCAGTGTTGTGCATGGGCCAGGTGTTGTCCAGCCACCCAGCCGAACGTCAGGGCGGGGCCCAGCGTGATGCCGGGAGCCGGATAGGCGCCGCCCATTACGGAGTGCATGTCGTTGCCGGCCACATACAGGCCGGGGATGGGTGCGCCCGTGGCGTCCACGGCCTGGGCGTTGGCGTTCGCCGCGATGCCGCAGGCGGTGCCGATGTCGCCGGCGTAGACCTTGACGGCGTAGCAGGGGCCGGCGGCAAGCGGCGCCAGGCAAGGGTTGGGCTGATGGTCGGGGTCGCCCAGATAGCGGTTGTAGGCGGTGCCGCCTTTGCCGAAATCCGGGTCCTGGCCTTGCGCCGCATAGGTGTTGTAGCGCGCGACGGTGGCTTCCAGCGCGTCGGCCGGCACGCCGATCTTCGTGGCCAATGCGGCCAGCGTCGGCGCCTGGATCAGATAGCCGGCGTCGATCAGGTGCTGGCGGGGGCGGCCGCCCGGCAATGCCAGGCCCAGCCCCCAGGTATCGATGAACCGCTGGTCGCAGATAAGGAACGCCGGGATGCTGGGCACGGTCTCGTTGCTGCGTTGCATGCCCTGCACGAACTCGTGATACGACGTGGATTCGTTTACGAAGCGCTTGCCCGCGCTGTTCACGGCAATCAGGCCGGGCTTGGCGCGGTCCCACACCAGATGCGGGTAATGCAGGCGCTTGCCATCGGCGGATTCCAGGATGGATATCGGCGCCCAGAACGCGGGGCTGGCGTAGCCGGCGCCCAGGGCGGCGCCCGCCTGTTCCGACAGCCGGATGCCGTCGCCGGTGTTGTCGCGCGGGGACATGGACCAGTCGCCGCTGGGTTGCGGATAGGTGCGCGCGCGGCGCTCGCGGTCCCAGGGAAAGCCGCCGGTCGCCATCACCACGCCTCGCCGCGCGCGGACGTTCAAGGTTTTTCCGTCCCGCTTGACCGATGCGCCCAGCACGCGGCCCGCGGCGTCGCGGTGCAGGACCTGCACCGGCGCGTCCAGCCAGTATTCGACCCCGCGCGTGATCACGCCATGGAATAGTTGCGCGGCCAAGGCGTTGCCCAGCAGCAGCCGGGTGCCACGATGGTAGCCGCGCACGCGGTCCGCCACGAAGCGCAGCACCAGCTTCATGCTGTGGCGCCAGGCGGCGATGGAACGCGTGGCGCGAAGCAAGTGGCGCACATCGGTGATGTTGACCATCATGCCGCCCAGCACGGTGAATTCCTTCAACGGGTCGCGCAACGTGCGGAAGTGGCGGCCCAGTTTGCGGCCGTCGAATTCCACCGGGTCCAGCGACCGGCCGCCCAGCGCCGCGCCCGGCAGGTCAGGGTAGTAGTCGGGCGACGCGGTGCGCGCGGCTACGTCCAGGAAACCGTGCGACACCAGGTAGTCCATCATGCGCGGGCCAGCGTCCAGATACGCGCGCTTCATGTCGTCGGACGCCGCGGCGCCGACGGTCTGCGCAAGATAGGTCCAGACCTTGTCGAAGTTGTCGGGGTGGCCGGCGGCGTCGGTCTGGGCGTTCAACGGTATCCAGAGCGCGCCGCCGGAAATCGCCGTCGAACCGCCAATGCGGTGGGTCTTCTCGACCAGCAAAACGTCCAGCCCTTCCGCGTGCGCGGTCAGCGCCGCCGCCATGCCGCCTGCACCGGAGCCGACCACCAGCGCGTCGACCTCCTTGTCCCACTTGATGCTGTCCATGCTGCTTATGCTCCTGACCCGCCCAGCGATTTGCCGCCATCAACGAAGAGGACCTGGCCCGTAATGAAATCCATGTGCGGCGCGGCCAGGAAGGACACGGCATTGGCGATGTCTTGCGGTTGGCCCGCGCGGCCGGTCGGCTGCAACGCCAGTTGCGCGGCCAGGCGTTCAGGCGTCAGGTTGCGCAAGAGCGGCGTATCGATAAGCCCCGGGGCGATGGCGTTGACGAGTATCCCGCGCCCGGCCAGCTCCATCGCGGCGGCGCGGGTGTAGCCGACCAGCGCGGCCTTCGAGGCCACGTAGTGCGGATGGTTCTTCGCGCCCAGATAGGCGCGCGATGCGATGTTGACGACCTTGGCGCCGGCCGCCATGGTGCGTGCGGCTTCCTGCGTCAGCGTGGCCACCGCCAGCAGGTTGACGTCGAACGCGCGGCGGTAATCGTCCGAATCGACTTCGAAGAACTTGCGTTCGTCGAATAGGCCGGCGTTGTTGACCAACGCGGCCAAGGGCGCAAGCGTGCGGACCAGCGCGCGCGTGGCGGCTTCGTCGGTCAGGTCCACCACGCGGTGCGTAACCGTCAGCCCCTGCGCTTGCAGCGCTTTGGATTCCTGTTCCGCCAGCGCACCGTTGCGGTCTGCCATCACGACGCTGAAGCCGTCGCGCGCCAGGCGCTCGACGATTGCCAGGCCCATGCCGCTAGCGCCTCCCGTGACCAATGCCGTACCCAGATCCATGATGTCTCCTTATACGGCCAGGTAGCCGCCGTCCACGGGCAGCACCACGCCGTTCACATAGCTGGCCATGTCCGAGGCCAGGAACAGGACGGGGCCGACGATTTCGTCCGCGCGGCCGGCGCGCGCCAGCGGCGCGCGGTTCATGTACCAATCGGTGCCGTGGGCTTGTGCGCGCTGGCCCGCCGTCATCTCGGTCTCCATCAGGCCGGGCGCCACCGCGTTCACGCGCACGCCATGGGGGCCGAGGTCGCGGGCCACCACTTCGGTGAACGAGCGCACGCCGCCCTTGGACACCACGTAGCCCGCGGTCGAGATGCCGCAGCCGTATGCCACGATGGAGCACAGGTTGACGATGACGCCGCGCGTGGCCTTGAGCTGCTCGACAAAAGCATGGGTGACGTTGAACGTGCCTTGCAGGTTGACCTGCATGACGCGGTCCCAGATGGCGGGCGTTTGCGGGTCGTCAAACGGCGCGCGCGCCGAGATCCCGGCGTTGTTGATCAGGATGTCCAGATTGCCGTGGCGCGCCGCGCAGTGGGCCGCGAAGGCGCGGACGGCGTCGGCGTCGGTCACGTCCAGCACGGCGTCCGACGCCCGGCCGCCCGCCTCGCGGATCGCCTGCGCGGTGCCTGCGGCCAGCGCCGCGTCGATATCCGCCACGATGACCGCCGCGCCCTGCCGGGCGAAGCCCTGCGCGATGGTGGCGCCCAGGCCGCGCCCGGCGCCTGTGACGAGAACCCGCTTGTCTTGCATCATCGATGTCATGGTCTGTCCTTCGCGGCGCGTCAGGCGCCCAGATAGGCGCGCTGCACGCCTTCGTCGCTGGCGAGCCGCGAGGATTCGCCTTCCAGGGCGATCTCGCCGTTTTCCAGGATGTAGGCGTAGCTGGACACCGACAGCGCCAGCTTCACGTTCTGTTCCACCAGCAGGATGGTGATGCCCTGTTCGCGGTTCAGCCGCAGCACGATGTCGAAAATCTGCTCGACCACCAGGGGCGACAGACCCATTGATGGCTCGTCCAGCAAAATCATGCGTGGCCGCGCCATCATGGCGCGGCCCGTGGCCAGCATCTGCTGTTCGCCGCCGGACAGCGTGGCCGCCTTTTGCTCGAACCGTTCCCGCAGGCGCGGGAAGGTGTCGCAGACCATGTCCAGGTCCTGCTTCACGGCGGTGCGATCGCGGCGCAGGTAGGCGCCCATTTCCAGGTTCTCGCGCACGCTCATGTCGCGGAAGATCTCGCGGCCTTCGGGCACCTGCACGATGCCGCGGCCCACCACGGCGTCGGCCGCCAGGCGGTGGATGGCCTCGCCCGCAAAGCGCACACTGCCCGCCGTAGGCGCGACCAGGCGCGAGACCACGTTGAGCGTGGTGGATTTGCCTGCGCCATTGGCGCCCAGCAGCGCAACGATGGCGCCTTGCGGCACTTTCAGCGACACGTCCTGCAGCGCGCGGATATTGCCGTAGGCGGCCGAGACCGCGTCGATTTCCAAAAGAATGTCAGCCACCTGCGGCTCCCTTGCCCAGATAGGCTTCGATCACGCGGGCATTGCTGCGCACCTCCGCGGGCGTGCCTTCCGCGATCTTCTCGCCGAAGGACATGACGGTGATGCGGTCGGAAATCGACATCACCAACTGCATCACGTGTTCTACCAGCAGCACCGTGATGCCGTCGCGTTCGCACAGTTCGGTTAGCAGGCGGTCCAGCGTTTCGATCTCGCGGTTGCGCAGGCCTGCAGCCGGCTCGTCCAGCAGCAGCAGCTTGGGCGAGATTGCCAGCGCGCGGGCCAGCTCCAGCATCTTCTGGCGGCCGAAGTCCAGGCTGCATGCCGGCGTGTCCATGAAGTCCGAAAGGCCCACGCGTTCCAGCAGGTGCTCGACGCGCTCGCGCGATTCGGCCGCCGCCGGGCGCAGCAGCTTGCCTGCGCGGTTGGCGCCATGGGCATAGGTGCCCAGCAGCGCGTTTTCACGCACGCTCAACGCGCCGAACAATTCCAGGTTCTGGAACGTGCGGGCGACGCCCAGCGCGGCCATTTCGTGCGGCTTCTTTTTGGTGATGTCGGCGCCATTGAACCGGATGCTGCCGCTGCTGGGGCGGTAGTAGCGCGAAATGCAATTGAAGGTGGTGGATTTGCCGGCGCCATTGGGCCCGATCAGCGCGTGGATGCGGCCGCGCTCCACCTGCATGGACAGGCCGTTGATGGCGGTCAGGCCGCCAAACTTCACGGTCAGGCCCTGCACGTCCAGATAGGGATGTTCGCTCATGCCGCGCTCCTTTGAGCGCCCTTGGCGGCGCCTGCGCCAGAACGCGCAGCGGCGGGTAGCGGCGCCGCCGGGGGCGGTGCGCGACGGCGCGCGTCACGGCCGGCGAACAGGCCTTTTGGCGCGAACATCATGAAGCCCATCAGGATGACTCCGTAAATGATCTCCTGGAACGACAGCGCCTGGCGCAGCAGTTCCGAGATCAACCCGAACGCCAGCGCGCCCGCGATGGCGCCGCGTACCGAGCCGATGCCGCCCACCACTACCATCGTGAGGATCAGGATGGTGGTCTGGAAACCCAGGCTCTCTGGATGGATGAACGACGCGAAGGTGGTGTACATGCCGCCCGCGATGCCGGCGTAGGCCGCCGACAGCGTGAAGGCGGTGCGCTTGATGGCGTTGACGTTCACCCCCATCGCCTGCGCGGCCACATCGCTTTCCCGCACCGCGCGGAAGGCGGATCCCAGCTGCGAGCGCGACAGGGCGATGGTGGCCCACAGCAAGAGCGCGGCGATCAGCACGACGAAGGGATAAGCCTTCAGGTCCGACACCAGTTCGTAGCCGAACAGCGTGGCCGGAGATATCCGGAAGCCGTTCGATCCATTGGTGACCGACTGCCAGTTCAAGAACACCCACTGCATGGCTTCGCCGAACGCAAAGGTCGACAGCGCCAGGTAGATGTCGCGCATGCGCAGCGCCAGCGCGCCGATCAGATAGCCCAGCGCCGCAGCCAGCATGCCCCCCGCGATGATCGAGATGAAGAACGGCGGATGCCACAGATTGTTGATGAGGCCGGCGGTGTAGATGCCCACGCCGTAGAACGCGGCATGCGACAGCGCGAACTGCCCGGTTTCGCCGATGACCAGATGCAGGCCCAACGCCAGCACGACGAACACCATCAACAGGTTGACGACGTAGATGACATAGCCGCTGGCCACGAAGGGCAGGGCGGCAAGCGCCACGGCCATCAGCGCCAGCAAGGTGCGATCGATCTTGTTGCTCATACTTTCTTCACCTGCAATTTGCCGCCCAGCAAACCTTGCGGACGCAGCAGCAGCACGACCATGATGGCCACGAACGGGGCGACCACGATGGCGTTGGTCGAAATGAACAGCCCCACCAGGTTTTCGGCCACGCCGATCACGAAGCCGCCCACCACCGCGCCGGGCAGGCTGGTGATGCCGCCCACGATGGCGGCCGCGTAGGCCAGGATGGCGATGTGGCCGATGTCCGGGGTGATGAGAATCTTGGGCGTGATCAGCAGCGCGGCCACGGCCGAGATCAGTCCCGACAGCGCCCACACCATCATGCGGATGCGCGTCAGGTTCACGCCCGTCAGCCGCGCGGCCTTGGGGTTCATGCCGACGGCGCGCATGGCACGGCCGACGCGGGTGTAGGTGAACATCGCGAACAGCAGCAGCATGACGCCCACCGCCACGGCGAAGATCACCATGTCCAGCTGCGTCAGCACGGCATCGCCGATGATGACGGCATCGGTCGGGGCCAGCGGCGGTAGCGAGCGTGGCGTGTCGCCCAGCCCGGTCTGCCGCACCAGCCCCTTCAAGGCATAGGCAAGCCCCAGCGTGGCGATGACCATCTGCACGCCCACGCCTTTCGAGGCAATAACGCGTTCCATCACGACACGCTGGAAAAGGCCCGACACGATGGCGACGGCGGCCAGCGTCACGGGGATGACGGCCAGGTACGGCCAGCCCATCACCAGCGTCAGGAACAGGGCGATGTAGCCGCCCACCATGAAGATTTCGCCCTGGGCGAAATTGGGCACGTCGGTGGTCTTGAAAATGATGACGACGGCGACGGCCAGCAGCGCGTACACGCTGCCCGTCACCAGTCCCGACAGCACCCCTTGCTGCAGGAACAACCAGAAATCGGCAAAGCTCATGATGTTCTCCGGCGGCCCGCGCGGTGCTGCGCCACGGCGCGGGCTCGGTCTGTGACAGGCCGCAGGCCTACTTCTGGTATTGCCAGACGCTCTTGAATGCGCCGGGAACAAGCGTCATGGCGGTGCCGTCGAACTTGATGTAGATGGCGGATTCCTGCGCGGCGCGGTCGGTCGGGCCGAACTCGATGGGGCCGGCCATGACGCCCGAGTCGAACTTCATCGTTTCCAACGCCTGCAAGACCTTCTCGCGCGTGGGTTGCGGGCCGGCGGCCTTCAGCGCATTCACCACCGCCATCGCGGGCGGCAGGCCATAGGGCATGTAGGTCTGCGGATGGCCGGGCTTGGCGGCCAGGTCCGGGTAGGACTGCTTGTACATGTCGTACACCCAGGTCAGCTTGGGGCCGCCGGGCACGTCGGACAGCACGTCCTGGATGTAGACGTTCTTGAAGGCGTCCTTGTTGCCCACGTTCTCCACCAGCTGCTTCAGGTCGGCGGTGCCATTCACGGCCAGCACGATGGGCTTGTTCCAGCCCAGCTCTTGGGCCTTCTTGATGATCAGCGCGGCGGGACGAGCGTAGGTGGTCAGCAGCAGCACGTCCGGGTTGCCGGCGCGTATCTTCAGCATGGGCGCCGTGACGTCGGTGATATTGGGATTGACCGACTGCACCTGCAGGCCCAGGTCGCCCAGGTGCTTGGCCTGGGCTTGCGCCGCCTCCAGGTTCCAGCCGCCGTAGGCGTCGTCGTGGTTGATGTAGCCGATCTTCTTGGCCTTCAGCTGTTCGGACGCGAACTGCACCATGGAACCGCCCACGGCGTGCTGCGAAATCGAGAAGGCGCCGTAGATGTACTTGGACGGCGGATACAGCGCGCCGTCGCCCGAGGCGTTCAGCATGACCAGCGGCACTTTCTCGCGTTCGATGTACTCGCGCGAGGCGACGACGGCCGCCGAGCACGAGCCGCCGTTCAGCAGGAATACCTTGTCCTGCTCGTTCAGTTTCTTCACGGCGGCGACCAGGTCGTTGGCGTTGCAGCGGTCGTCCTCGATGATGAGTTCAATCTGGCGGCCATGCACGCCGCCTTCCTTGTTGACCTTGGCGTACCACATCTTGGCGGCGTTCAGCACGTCGAAACCATAGGCCATGCCGCTGCCGGACAATGGCGCGAACAGGCCGATCTTGATGGTTTTGTCTGTAATGCCCGGCTCTTGCTGCGCTTGCGCGCCTGTCGAGAAGGCCCACGCGCAAAGCGCCGCGGCGGCCGCGTAGCGACTACGTTGATTCATGTCTTGTCTCCCGTTTTTTTTGAAATACGCGCCTGTGTGTGCGGCGCTTTGCTGCATAGGCCGGCGTGCCGCCGGATTGCCTTACTGCATGCGGTAGCCGCCGTTCACGTCGATGACGCTGCCGGTGATGTAGCCGGCTTCTTCAGATGCCAGGAAGCGCACCGCGGCGGCCACGTCGTCCACCGTGCCGATGCGGCCCAGCGGGATGGCCTGCGCGGCCGCGGCAAGCGCGCCGCTACTGGTGACCGTGCTGCGCAGCATGTCGGTGTCGATCAGGCCCGGCGCGATGCCGTTGACGGTGACGCCCAGGTGCGCGGATTCGCGCGCCATGGCTTTGGTCAGGCCCAGCACGGCCGACTTGGCGGCGATGTACGACGCGCTGGAGCGGTAGCCGCCAAGCTGAGCGGCGACGGACGTGAAGGTGACGATGCGGCCATGCGCCAGCGGCGTGGCTTCGCGGCGGCGCAGATAGGCGCGGCCGCACAGGAACACGCCGCGCGCGTTGACGGCGAAGCTGCGTTCCCAGATGTCCAGCGTGGTGTCTTTGATCAAGGGGCGTTCGCCGTCGGGCTGGAACAGCAGCAATCCGGCGGCGCTGACCAACACGGCGATCGGGCCGTGCCGGGCTTCGATGGCATCGAACGCGCCTTCCACCGCGGCTTCGTCGCTGACGTCGAACGCGTGGGCGGCATGCGGCGCGCCCAGCTCATCGGCCACGCGTCTGGCACGCGCGGCATCCACATCCGACACCACGACGCGGAATCCCGCGCGCGCCAATTCCTGGCAGATGGTGGCGCCGATGCCGCCGCCGCCGCCGGTTACCAGCGCAAGACGGGAAGCCGCGCCAGGTGCCGCGGGCGTGGATACATTGGACATGCTGTCTCCTGATTGGCGTGCCGTCTGCCTGGGCAGGCTTGGCCGCTGATTTGAATTTTTTGCGATTATGTATACATGGTGGATTCACAGGTATAGGGGCTTACCCGCATCATCCTTTGATTTAGGGCATAGACACTAGGGAAAGCACGGAGGTAGGGGCGCGATCAATTCCCGCATGTATTCTTCATGTATACAATGCGGGCATGGACACGCTATCTCAACACGTTACCGATACGCTGCGGGACTGGGTGCTGCACGGCCAATTCAGCCCGGGCGCCCGTCTGGAAGAAATTCCGCTGGCCGAGAAACTGGGGGTGTCGCGCACGCCGGTGCGCGCGGCGCTGGCCACCTTGGGCAACGAAGGCTTGCTGGAGCATTTGCCCAAGCGCGGCTATACGGTGCGCGCCTATGACATCGGCGAGATCGTGGCAGCCTATGAAGTGCGCGCCGCGCTGGAAGGGCTGGCCTGCCGGCAGGCGGCCTTGCGCGGGCTGACCAACGATGCGGTGGCCGTACTGAAAAACTGCCTGGACGAGGGCGACCGGATTCTGGCGAAAGGGGTGCTGCTGGCCGAAGATCACTTGCCGTACCAGAAGGTGAACATCACCTTGCACAACGGCATCCTGGAAGCGGCGGGCAACCCGTGGGTCAAGCGCTTCGCCACGCAGGCGCAGGCCATTCCCTATGCGTCGGATCGCATCATCCTGTGGGAAGACCACGGGATCATCCTGCGTTCGCACGATGACCACCACCGGATCGTCAGCGCGATCATCGCGCGCGACGGCGCGCGCGCCGAAGACCTGATGCGCGAACACGTGTACTACGCGGGGATCATCCTGAAGAACAACTACGAGCGGCTGGCGCAGGCTTATCGTGTGTAAGCGCCGCGCCGGCCGCGCCGGCGTTTAGCCGTTGGTGCCGGTTTCCAGGCAGGGCTCGAATTCGCCGGTTTCCGGGTTGCGCAGGAACAGCACGCCGGTGGCCACCCCGAAGTAGGTGCCATGCAGTTCCAGGTCGCCCTTTTCCACGCGGCGGCGGATGGACGGGAACGTCATCAGGTTGTTCAGGCTGTGTTCGACCACGGCCAGTTCCAGGCGCTTGAGCTTGGTCTGGCGGTCGCCGGTGCCGGGGCCCAGGCGTTCGGCCACGGGCTCGATCTGCGACATCCACTTGCCGATGAAGTCACCCTTGGACAGGGGCTTGGCGTCGTCGAAGAACGACCGGATGCCACCGCAAGAGGCGTGGCCCAGCACGACGATGTGCTTGACGTTCAGCCCGTTGACCGCGAATTCGATCGCGGCGCTGGTGCCGTGATAAGACGATTCAGAGTCGGGCTCACAGGGCGGCACCAGGTTGGCCACGTTGCGGACCACGAACATCTCGCCGGGCCCGGCGTCGAAGATCACTTCAGGGGAGACGCGGGAATCGCAGCAGCCGATCAACAGGATTTCGGGGCTTTGGCCCAGTTCGGCCAGTTTCTGATAGCGGCTGCTTTCCGAATGGAAACGGCCGTCCAGGAACGATTGATAGCCTTCGGTGAGTCTTTTTGGGAACATGATCTTCGCTTCCTAGTAACAAGGCCAGGCCTGCTGGCACGCCGACAGACGCAATAAGGGGCTTCGTGTGGAAGCCCCTGTTATCGAGTCGACAAGCCGAATTTTCCCATACTTGTCCCCACAGCCACCTGTCTAAACCCTGATTCCAGAAGGGTTTTTTCCACCGGGGGGCAACCCCTTTATTGGGCGCGTACGTCCAACACCGTGACTCGGGTGAATTGCAGTGGCGTGATCGCTTTCACCAAGCGGATCTGGCCCGGCGCCATGGGGCCGATGACGTCGTCGTTGACCCGTCCGACTTCGCGTCCTTGCGCGTCATACAACACGAAGGTCAGCACGGCGCTGGAAATGGGCCGGCCTGATTGGTTGGCGAGCGATCCCGTAATGGTCGACAGGTTCATGTTCGTGTCGCGCACCGCCTGCACGTTGCCCAGGGTGACGCCGTAAGCCAGGCTTTGGGCGCCGGCGGCGCCGGACAGGCCGGCAAGCAAGACGACAGAGGCAAGGGCGAGTTTCATGGAAGGTCTCCTGGGACGCTGGCGTCGGGGCGCCTGCTTGTCCGCGCCGCCGTCTTCGCCGCCCGCGTATCGCGCGGACAGCTGTATCTCACACCTTTCCGCAACCGCGCACAACGGGTCAAAAGGATGAATGGGTAACAGGTTGCGCGGCTTGTTCCCATATTCGATAAGGGATGGCACAAATGCATCGGAATGTCTCTGGCTTGCGCCTTTCGGCTGTCGAAAAGCTGAATGTCCGGCGCGCGATTTCCTGGCTTTTCTTAACCTTTCCGCGCTTGCGCAGCCTGGCGGTTTGTTCGATGATGGCCGGGCCGGCAACTGGCCGGCAGATCGTGCCGTTCGCTGTCATGCGCGACCCTGCGCCAGGCGGACGCTTAACGCCCAAGGGAGAAACTCATGCTTTCCCGTACTAGCCAGCTGGCCTCGGCCATTGTGTTGTCCGCATGTTTTTTCGGGGCGTATGCGCAGACCCCCGCCGCGCCCGCGCCTGCCAAGACGCCCACGCCGCAACAGCAGCGCATGGCGGACTGCAACAAGTCGGCCACCGGTAAGACGGGCGACGACCGCAAGACCTACATGAGCAGCTGCCTGAAAGGCGAAGCCCCCGCGCCCGCCAAGCAACTGACGCCGCAGCAGCAAAAGATGAAGGACTGCAACGCCACCGCTGGCGAACAGAAACTCACCGGCGATAAGCGCAAGACCTTCATGAGCACGTGCTTGAAGGGCTGACCGGCGGTTCGTTCTGTCGGCACCAAAAAAAAGCGCCAGACGCGTAGTCTGGCGCTTTTTGTTTACGGTTGCCCTACACCGTGGCGATTGGGGTGACCGGCGAGCCGATTGCGTGCGGCAGCCGCAGCGGAGGGGCCGTCAGCATGAAGTGATGGCGTCCGCTTGCATGCAGGAAGTCCGCCAGGTCCTTCAAATACCACAGCTCGGCAAGCGGCAAGCCCAGCTTGAACAGGCAATGGTGGTGCAGCGGCAGCATGGCGCGCGGGCCGGTCTTTTCGCGGGCCGGGTAGGCTTCGACCGCGTAGTTGTCCGCGCAGATGGCGGCGATGCCGCTGTCCGTGATCCATTGCAGCAATGCGGCGTCGGTGCCGTCCAGCGCGGCGCCGTAGGTGTGCAGCACGTTGGGGTCCGGCGTGCCGTTCATGGCCACGACGGCTTCGGCGTAACCGGTGCGCAGCACCAGCATGTCGCCGCTTTCGACCGTGATGCCATCCGTTTGCAGCACATGCATCAGTTCGGCGTGGCCGATCAGCGTGCGGCCGGGGCCGTAATGGCGGAACAGGTCCACCAGCACGCCGCGTCCTTGCATGCCTTTCTGCGCCAGATGTTCCACGCCCAGCTTCAGCGCGGCCGACGGGCCGCCGCTGTTGCAGCCGCAACCCGTGTGGTCGCCGTCGGCCGGCCCCACGACGTCGACGCCGGCCTGGAAGCCGTTGTAGTAGCGCAGCTCGGGCTTGCCGTCGCCGTCGGCGTCGAACAGCGCGCCCACGTGCGCCAGCGCGTCCCACTGCGTGGAGTACTGCATGGACAGCAGCACCTGGTCGTCGCTCAGCACGTCGACGGCATCCGGGTTGACGTTCTTCAGCGGGAAGTTCAGGTACGGCGTATCCGCAAGCCTGGTAGGGCTGAGCTGCGGCGGATGGCGGCGCGGGTTCAGTACGTTGCCACCGGGAAGGTCCAGGGGCAACGACAGGCAGAACGTCTTGCCGGCACGGATTTCTTGCGCGCCTTTCAAGACTTGCGCCTCGGTGATGAGGTTCAGGCGGCCAAGTTGGTCGTCGGGCCCGAAGTCGCCCCAGTTGGAGCCTTCGGGCCGGTGTTTCCAGCGCTGCATGCGGTTACTCCGTCAGGAAGTCGACGACCGCGCGGGTGAAGGCTTCCGGTTGCTCCCAGTTGGAAATGTGGGAGGTGTTCAGTTCGACATAACGAGCGCCCGGGATGGCGGCGGCCAGCTCCTTGCCCTGGGCGGGCGTGGCGGCCAGATCGTGCGCGCTGCTGATGACCAGCGTGGGCGCGGTGATCGCCGACACTTGCGCGCGGTAATCGGCGTCGCGCAGCGCTGCGCAGTTGGCCGAGTAACCGGCGTCGGGCGTGCGGCGCAGCATGTCGATCAGCACTTGCGTCAGGCCGGGTTCGCCCGCGCGGTAGTCGTCGGTCAGCCAGCGTTCGACGAGCGTGGGGGCCATCTTTTCCAGGGTCTGATCGGCCACGGCGGCGATGCGGGTGCTCCAGCCTTCGGCCGAGCCGATGCGCGCGGCCGTGTTGCACAGGATCAGCTTGGTGACGAGCTGCGGGTGTGCCAGCGCCAGCGCGATGCCGGTGGGGCCGCCCATGGACAGGCCGCAGAAGTGGGCCTGCTTGATGTTCAGGTGCGCCAACAGTTCGGCGACGTCGCCCGCCAATTGCGCGAAGGTGTATTCGCCATCGGGGATGGAGGACTTGCCGTGGCCGCGGGTGTCGTAGCGCAGTACGCGGAAGTGCTTGGTCAGTTCGGGGATCTGGCGGGCCCACATGTCGGAGCAGGTGCCCAGCGAATTGGAGAGCACGAGCACCGGCGCGTCGGCAGGGCCATCGATGACGTAGAACAGCCGTGCCTGGCTGAGTTCGGCGTAAGCCATGTGGGATACCTCGGATGAAAACGCGGCCGCGCAAAAAAGGCGGCCGCGACAGGATTACAGGTGGCAGGTGCCGTCGACGTAGGCTTTGCGCCAGCGCGTGATGGTCACGCGGTCGAAGAGGTTGGCCTGCGAAAACGGATCGGCGTCGATGAACTGCTGCGCGGCTTCGCGCGTGTCCAGGTCGACGATGTACAGGCCGCCGCCAGCGTCCTTGCCGTCATCTTGCAGCTTGGCGCCGCACGCCAGCAGCAACTGCTTGTTGGCGTCCAGGTATTCCAGGTGCGCCGCGCGATGCTGTTGGCGCACTTCCTGGTGGTTGGGCTTGTCGAACGTTTCGATGATGTAGGGCATGAAGTGCTCCTGTCAGATCGCCGAGGGATGGCGCGCCAGCGCCGTGACGTTGATGTCCATGTACGGGAACAGCGGCAGCGACGCCAGCAGCGTGTGCAGCTCGTCATTGCTTTCGACGTCGAAAAT
This sequence comes from Achromobacter maghribensis, assembly GCF_057334215.1. Lineage (NCBI taxonomy): Bacteria > Pseudomonadati > Pseudomonadota > Betaproteobacteria > Burkholderiales > Alcaligenaceae > Achromobacter > Achromobacter maghribensis. The sequence continues at coordinate 33,007 of NZ_JBHFII010000024.1, forward strand.
GCTGACGTTGGCGTAGCGGCCCACCACGCGCCACAGCTCTTTCCACTTGCCGTCGCGTTGCAGTTGTTGGGCCAGGGCCTTTTCGTCCGCCTTCAGCTTGTCGGCGCGTTCGGCCGGCATGTCGACGGGAAGATTGACTTGCATTTGAACCATGAACAGCATGATGGGGGCTCCTGATTAGCGGGAAAACTTCAGCGGCAGGCCGGTCAGGGCCAGCAGTTCGTCGGCGGTGACGTCGCCAAACATGTCGATGACGGTCACGCCGTCGGCGCGGATGTCGAACACAGCCACGTCCGTGTACACGCGCGACACGCAGCGCACACCCGTCAACGGGTAGGTGCAGGCGTCGACCAGTTTGCTCTGGCCTTCGCGGGTCTGCAATTCCATCATCACGAAGACGTCCTTGGCGCCGATGGCCAGGTCCATCGCGCCGCCCACGGCGGGGATGGCGTCGGGCGCACCGGTGTGCCAGTTGGCCAGGTCGCCGTGCTGCGACACCTGGAAGGCGCCCAGCACGCAGATGTCCAGGTGGCCGCCGCGCATCATGGCGAACGAGTCGGCGTGATGGAAGAACGAGCAACCTGGCAGCTCGGTAACGGGCTGCTTGCCGGCATTGATCAGGTCGTAGTCTTCCTGGCCCTTGGCGGGCGCGGGGCCCATGCCAAGCATGCCGTTTTCGGTATGCAGGATGACTTCGCGGTCGGCTGGCAGGTGGTTGGCGACGAGCGTGGGCAGGCCGATGCCCAGGTTGACGTAGGCGCCTTCAGGGATGTCCTGCGCGACGCGGGCGGCGATCTGGTCGCGGGTCAGTTTGGTGCTCATTGCTGCTCCTTGGCGGCCGGCGTGGCGTCGATCTGCACGACGCGTTGCACGAAGATGCCGGGGGTGACGACGGTTTCGGGGTCCAGCGTGCCCAGCTCGACCACTTCACGCACTTGCGCCACGGCCACGCGCGCGGCGCTGGCCATGATGGGGCCGAAGTTGCGGGCGGTCTTGCGGTAGACCAGGTTGCCCCAGCGGTCGCCGCGTTCGGCCTTGATCAGCGCGTAGTCGGCATGCAGGGGGTATTCCAGCACGTAGTGGCGGCCGTTGATTTCGCGGACTTCCTTGCCGTCGGCCAGCGGGGTGCCGTAGCCGGTGGGCGAGAAGAACGCGCCGATGCCGGCGCCGGCGGCGCGGATGCGCTCGGCCAGGTTGCCTTGGGGCACCAGTTCCAGCTCCAGCTTGCCGCTGCGGTACAGGCCGTCGAAAATCTGCGAGTCCGCCTGGCGCGGGAACGAGCAGATGATCTTGCGCACGCGGTTCGCGCCGAGCAGGGCGGCAAGGCCGGTGGTGCCGTTGCCGGCGTTGTTATTGATGATGACCAGGTCTTTCGCGCCCTGTTCGAGCAGGGCGTCGATCAATTCCATGGGCTGGCCGGCAGTGCCGAAGCCGCCGATCATGACGGTGGCGCCGTCGGGTACGTCCGCCAGGGCGGCCGCCGCGCTTGCAACAAGCTTAGAGATCATGATGTTCGCTCATAGGTGGCGTGTCATAATTTGTTCTTCATTAGAACTTTCGTTCTTCTGAAGAACATCGTTTCATGGGGACCGCATAGCGTCAAGGCAAGCTGGCGCAGCGCGATCTTCCATTGTTTTGCGTTGCCTTCAAGGGCAACGGACGGCTCGCCAGTGGCGAGCTTTTTTCTCGTGAGACCAGACGGATGGCGGAGCAAGATACCCAGCAACCCAGCGACAGTTACGTGCAGTCGTTCGCGCGTGGCCTGTCGGTGATCCGGGCTTTCGGCCCGGACCGCTCGCAGATGACGCTGTCCGAAGTGGCCGCGGTGACGGGGCTGACCCGCGCCGGCGCGCGCCGCATCCTGCTGACCCTGGAACACCTGGGCTACGTCACCGCCTTCGACCGCAAATTCGCGCTGACGCCGCGCATCCTGGAGCTGGGCTACGCCTACCTGTCGGGTACGCCGTTGTGGAACCTGGCGCTGCCCTACATGGAAGAAGTGGCCGAACTCACGCGCGAGTCGTGCTCCGTGTCGGTGCTGGAAGGGGCGGATATCGTCTATATCCTGCGCCTGTCCACGCACAAGGTCATGACCATCAACCTGGCCGTGGGCAGCCGCCTTCCGGCATGGGTGACGTCGATGGGACGCGTGCTGCTGGCCGGCCTGCCGGAAGCGGAGTTGGACCGGGTGCTGGCCATGAGCCAGATCCAGTCCTATACGTCCGATACGGTGACCGACATCGCCGAGCTCAAGCGCGTGCTGGCTGGCGTGCGGGCCGACGGCTATGCCTGCGTGGCGCAGGAACTGGAACCCGGCCTGCAGTCGGTCGCGGTGCCCATCATCGATCGCAGCGGCCGGGTGATCGCCGCGATGAACGTCAGCGGCCATTCCAATCGTTTCTCGCGAGAGGCCATGCTGGAAGCCTTCTTGCCGCCCTTGCGGCACGCCGCCGACCAGATCAACCACGCGCTGCTGCGCCGCTAGGCGAACCTGGCGGCGGGGCAGGAGGCAAGGCTGGGCGGGCATGGCGGCCGGGCTCAGATCGGGGCGACGCCCAACGTGGTGCCGCCGCAGACATACAGCATTTGTCCGGTCACGAAACCATTATCGGGCGACAGGAAGAACATGGCGGCGCGCGCCACGTCTTCCGGCGTGCCCAGGCGCTTGACGACGATGCTGTTGATGATGCGTTCGGTCTGCGGAGCGCCGGCCGGATTGCTCTTCGTGAAGAGGTCCGTGGCGATGGGGCCGGGGCCGATGGCGTTGACGGTGATGCCGTCGCCGCCCAGCTCCATGGCCAGCGTGCGGGTGAGGCCCACCAGGCCGGCCTTGGTGGCGGAATAGACCACGCGGTCCGGCTTGCCCAGCGCCGCGCGCGACGACATGTTCACGATGCGGCCGAAGCCGGCTTCGCGCATGGCGGGCAACGCGGCCTGCACCAGGATCAACGCCGTGCGCAGATGCAGGTTCACCACATAGTCCAGATCCGCCAGCGTGGCCGTGTCGGCGGTGCCCGGGCGTGTCGCGCCCGCGTTGTTCACCAGGCCCACGATGTTGTAGGCGGCGGTGACTTCGGCGGCCACTTCCTTGGTGCGCGCTTCATCGGTCAGATCGGCCTGATACGAGACCAGCCCGGCCGGCGGATTCTCGGGCAGGCGGTAGTCGATGTTGACCACCTTGTGGCCCGCATCCAGCAGCATGCGGATGATGGCGGCGCCAATGCCGGCGCTGCCGCCGGTGACGAGATACGCAGTCGGTTTGCTCATATCAGTTCCCGTTCAAGACAAAAAAACGCGGCTCCCCGCAACGCTCCGGCGTTTCCGCGGAGCGCGTAGGGGGGACCTATCAGTGCGTGGCGTAGCCCCAGGCCAGCACGGCGGTGATGTGGATCACGCCCACCCACAGCATCATGATGACGGTGTAGCCCATCACGTCGCGCAGCTTCAGCTTCGACAAGGCCAGCGCCGGCAGGATCCAGAAGGGTTGCACCAGGTCGTTCCAGGCGTTGCCCAGCATGACGGCCATGGTCGTCTGGTTCATTGCGCTGCCGATTTCCTTGGCGGCGTCAATCATGAACGGACCCTGGATGACCCAGTGGCCGCCGGCCGACGGCGCGAAGAAGTTGATGAAGAACGAGCTGATCAGGCCCCAGAACGGCAGCGTGGCCGGCGTGGCGAAGTCCACGAACACCTGCGAGATCGACGTCACCAGGCCGGATGCGGCCATGATGGCCATGATGCCGGCGTAGAACGGGTATTGCAGGATGATGCCGGAGATCGTCTTGATGCCTTCGGTCAGCTTGGCCACGTAGGCGGCCGGCGTCCCCAGCAGGATGATGCCCAGGAACAGAATGATGAAGTTGATCAGGTTCAGGTCCAGCGAGCCGCCGTCCATGAAGTGGAACGTGACGTAGGCAATGCCCAGCGCGCCGATCAGCAGGCTCAGGATGCGGCTGTTGTTCAGCTTCGAGGCAATGGTGCCCTTTTCCAGCATGTCTTCGCTGGCGTTGGAGGCATTGGCGTCGCGGTCGATGGCCGGGTCCACTTCAACGATCTTCTCGCCCTTCTTGGGGTGCAGCCAGGCGTTCAGCAGCGGCAGCGTGATGATGATGACCAGGCTGGTGATCAGCATGGGCACCGAGAAGATGGTTTCCGACAGCGGGATGGTGCCCATCTGCTTGGCGGTGGGGTGGCCGGGCGTGGCGACCAGCACCGGGATGCTGGCGGACAGGCCCAGGCCGTACATCGTGAAGCCGCTATAGGCGGCCGCGATGATCAGGGGGTAGTGCACGCCCTTGACCTTCAGCGCCAGCTTCTTGGCGACGATGCCGCCGATGACCAGGCCGAAGCCCCAGTTCAGGTAGCTGCCCACGCCGCCGACCAGCGTCGCGACGATGATGGCGGTGTGCGGCTTGTGCACGTGGCTGACGATGCGGTTCAACAGGCGATCGGTCAGCGGCGCGGTGGCCAGCACGTAGCCCATCGCCAGGATCACGGCCATCTGGGTCGTGAAGGCCAGGAGGCTCCAGAAGCCCTTGCCCCAGGCGCGGGTGACGTCGCCGATGCTCTGGCCTTCGATGCCCATGGCCAGCAGCACGGTCAGCAAGGTCAGCGCAATCGCGAAAACGAAAGGATCGGGCAGATACTTGCGCATCAGCTCGGTAAAGAATGAAGCGAGTTTATTCATGGTGCCTCCAATAACTCCGTAGGCGGGTTCTTTAGTGTCTGGCCCTGCCTGGCGGCCGGGTGGCGGCGTGGGCGGGTGCGACGTCTGGTTTTCTTTGTGTGGTCGGGCTCGTGGCCCGTTGGCGCGATGGGCCGTGGCCCCCGCGCCTTATTGGTCTTGAATTCGAGGAGGCGCCCTCAGGCGTCGCCGGCCTTGCTGTTCAGCCACGCGGCCAGTTCACCCAGCGTGGCGCTTTTTTCGCGCAGCACGCGTTCGCGGCGTTCAGGGCTCCAGGTGTAGAAACCCTGGCCGCTCTTGGCGCCGATCTGGCCGCTTTCGACCTTGTTCTTTAGCAGCTCGGACGGTTCGGTGCGGTTTTCCAGGTCTTTGTAGAGGTAGCTGGCGATCGCGTAGTGCACGTCGATGCCATTCATGTCGCGCTGTTCCAGCGGGCCGGACAGGGCCAGGCGGATGCCGAGGCTCCACTTGACCACTTCGTCGATGTCTTCAGCGCTGGCAACGCCCTTTTCCAGCAGCGAGATCGCTTCGCGGGCCAGCGCGTGCTGGATGCGGTTGGCGATGAAGCCGGGAATGTCCTGGCGCACCAGCACGGGCCGCTTGCCCGCGAAACGCAGCGTGGCCATGACCTGGGCGACGGTGGCTTCCGAGGTGTCGTCGTTGCGCACGACTTCCACCAGCGGAATGACGTCGGCCGGGGTGAAGAAGTGGGTGCCCACGAAGCGGTCGCGGCGCGTGACCGCGCTGGCGATGGCGTTGATGGACAGGCCCGAGGTATTGGTGGCGAACAGCGTGTGCGGGGGGCACAACGCATCCAGCTTGGCGAAGATGCCGCGCTTGAGTTCCAGGTTCTCCGGCACCGCTTCGATGACGAGGTCGCAGCTTGCGGCGGCGTCCAGGCTGGGGTCGAAGCGGATGCGCTGGATGGCTTCTTGAACGCCGCCAGGGGCGTAGACGTTCAATTGGCGATCGATGGTTTTCAACGCGCGCTCAAGGGCGCCTTCCATCGGGTCGATCAGGACGATGTCGAGTCCCTTCGAGGCGAATAGCGCGGCGATGCCGCTGCCCATCGCGCCTGCGCCGATGACGGCGATATTCTTGAGGAGAGTATCCATGATGGTTCGCTCGGTGCTGTCTTGCAGGCCGCTGCTGTTCAGTCGGGCACGCAGGCGAATCAGGGTGATCTCTGTCTCTTCCTAGGGTGCCTTTCCGTGCAGCGAGGCCAGAAAAGTCATTTTGTTCTATATGCGAACATTTGTGCGTATATAGAATTTCTGAGCAGAATAGTACTAAAAGTCATCGAGGATGGACAAACGGGGTTTTTTTGGCGTTCATCTGGTGGACGTTTCGGCGCGGCAGCCAGGCGCCAGACGTGCCTTGCCACGCTGCGGCGCCGGCATCCTCCGCGACAGACCGCCTTGCCGGCCGTCCGCCGCGGGTTCCTCATGGGGCACCCCGTCAGCCGGAGTTGCGCAACCCCGCCGCGATGCCGTTGATCGTCAGATGGATCGCGCGTTGCACGCGTTTATCAATCTCGGCGTCCGGGTGTTTCTGCGCCGCGCGATGGCGACGGATCAGATCGATCTGAAGGTAGTTCAGCGGGTCGATATAGGCGAAGCGTTCGCGCAGGGAATCTTGCAGGGTATGGTTGTCGGCCAGCAGTTCGCGTTGGGTCAAGAGCTTCAGCATGGCCAGCGTGCGGGCGTGTTCGGCGCTGATGGCGCCGAAGATGCGGTCGCGCAGGGCGCGTTGCGGCACCAGTTGGGCATAGCGGGCGGCGATGGCCAGGTCCGACTTGGCCAAGACCATTTCCATGTTGGACAACAGCGTGCGGAAGGCCGGCCAGTCGCGAGCCATCTCGCGCAACTGCGCCAGCCGGCCGCGGCGCGAGCGCGGGGCGTCCGGGGCGCCGGTTTCCAGGTAGGCCTCGATAGCGGAGCCCATGCCGTACCAGCCCGTCAGCATCAGGCGGCACTGCGCCCACGAAAAGCCCCAGGGAATGGCGCGCAGGTCTTCGATGCGCTGGCCCTTCTTGCGCGACGCGGGGCGCGAACCGATGTTCAGGCCCGCGATCTCGCTGATCGGGGTCGCGGCGAAGAAATATTCCGCGAAGCGCGGCGTGTCATAGACCAGGCCGCGGTACGTGCGCTGCGCCATGTCCGACATGAATGACATCGCGGGGCCGTGGTGCGCCATGTGCGCGTCTTCGGCGCTAGTGGCTTCGGCGCGTGGGGCCAGGCTGGATTCCAGCGTGGCGGCCACCAGCAGTTCCAGGTGCCAGCGGCCAACCTCGGCGTCCTTGTACTTGCTTTGGATCACTTCGCCTTGTTCGGTCAGGCGGATCTGCCCGGCCACGGTGCCCGGGGGTTGTGCCAGGATCGCGTCGAAGCTTGAGCCGCCGCCGCGGCCCACCGAACCGCCGCGGCCGTGGAACAGGCGCAGGCGCACGTGGCGGGCCGAGAACACGTCGACCAGGGCGCGTTCGGCTTGGTACAGCGACCAGTTGGACGTCAGGAAGCCGCCGTCCTTGTTGCTGTCCGAATAACCCAGCATGACTTCCTGCGCGCCATTTTGCGCCCGTTGCACGCGCTGGCGCACTTCGGGCAAATCCAGCCACGCGGCCATGATCTCGGCGCCGCGCTGCAAGTCGGGGATGGTCTCGAACAGCGGCACGACCATCAGGCCGTCTTCCGGCGCGATGTCCTGGCCGGCAGGTGCGATCAGACCGGCCTCTTTCTGCAGCACCATCACTTCCAGCAGATCGCTCAGGGTCTCGGTATGCGACACGATGGTCTGGCGCACGGCCTGCTTGCCGTAGCGGGCGCGGCCGGCGGCTGCGGCGCGCAGCACCGCCAGTTCGCGCGTGGTGTCTTCGCTGTAGGCGATCCAGGGCGACGCCAGCGGGCGCGCTTGCGCCAGTTCGGCGCGCAGCAGCGCCACGCGCTCGTCTTCGCTCAACGCCAGGTAGTCCAGCGTCTGGCCGTTGTGCTGCGTGCCGGCAAGGGCGAACAATTCAGCCAGCGCGCGTTCATGCACGTCGGAGCTTTGGCGCAGGTCGACCGTGGCCAAATGGAAACCGAAGACCTCCACGGCCTGCTGCAACCCCGCCAACCGCAACTTGCCAAGGGGCGCGCCATGGTGGGCGGCCAGCGACGCGGCGATCACGGCCAGATCGGCCGACAGTTCCTCAGGCCCGCCGTAGGGCGGCGCCGCTACCGTGCTGCGTCGGGCCAGGTCCTGGCCGGTGAGTCCTTGTGCCGTGGCGGCCAGGCGCGCGTAGACGCCCACCAGCGCGCGGCGGTAGGGCTCGTCCCTGCGATGCGGGGAATCGTCGCCGCTGCTGTCGGCCAGCGCCAGCAGTTCGGGGTTGGCCGAGATCAGCAACGTCGTGATCGACAGCTCCGCGCCCAGCGCGTGGACCTCTTGCAGGTAGTGTTCGAACAGCACCGTGGCCTGGCGCAGCAGCGCGCGTTCCAAGGTACTGGCGTCCACGTTCGGGTTGCCGTCGCGGTCGCCGCCGATCCAGCTGCCCATGCGCAGGAAAGGCTCCAGCGGCGGGGGCGGCGCGGCGAACGGCTTGGCGGGTTCGCGGTTCAGCAGCCTGGACAGGTCCGCATACAGGCGCGGGATGACTTGCAGGAAGGTGCTGCGGTAGTACGACAGCGCATTCTCGATTTCATCGGCCACCGTCAAGCGCGTGTAGCGCAGCATGCGCGTTTGCCACAGGGTGGCGACGCGGCCAAGCAGGGAGGCATCCAGTTGCGCCAGCTCTTCCGGCGTCAGCGGGCCGTCCCGCTGCGTCAGCGCCGAGGCGATTTCGCGATGGACGTCCAGGGTGCTTTTGCGCTGCACTTCGGTGGGGTGGGCGGTCAGTACCGGCATGACGCAGGCTTCGGCCAGCAGGCGGCGGATGCGGGCGGCGCCGACGCCATGCTTGGCCAGCGTCTGCACCGCGTCACGCAGGCTGCCGCGCGCGGCGCTGTCGTCGGCCAGGGCGCGGGCGCGCTGCCGGCGGTTCTGATCGCGGTCTTCGGCGATGTTGGCCAGGTGCAGGAAGTAGCTGAACGCGCGCGCGACGGAGTTCGGGTCGTTGCCTTGCAGACGCTTGACGCGTTGCTCCAGCAGTTTGCTGTCCGCTTCATTGCCTTCGCGGCGGAATTTCACGGCCGTGCGGCGCAGCGTTTCGATGGTGTCGAAGACGCGCTTGCCTTCGCATTCCTCGATGACCGTTCCTAACAGGCGGCCTAACAGCCGGATATCGTGACGCAGGGGTTCTGCTGAATCGGACTTCGTGCGGATGGCATTCATCGGGCGGGGATCCGTCGGGCGGCTGGAAAAGGGAAGGGAAGAAAACGGGGCGGCTGAAAACTACGGGATGGGAAACGGATCCGATTTTACGCAGGCTTGCTTACGGGAAAGGCGCCGGGGCTGCGTTAAAGTTCGCCTGTTCCCTTCGTCTTTCTAGAAGCCCCCTTTATGCAAAATCATCAACGCCGCGCGCTTGTCCTCTTTTCGGGCGGGCAGGACTCCACGACTTGCCTGGCCTGGGCGCTGGACCGCTATGCCCATGTGGAGACAGTGGCGTTCGATTACGGCCAGCGGCACCGCATCGAACTCGACGCCCGCCTGAACGTGCTGCGCGATATCCGCACGCGTTTTCCGCAATGGGCGGCGCGGCTGGGCGAGGATCACCTGCTGGACCTCAAGGTGCTGGGCCAGGTGGGCGATACCGCGATGACAAGCGACCGGGCCATCGAGATGCAGGCCAATGGCCTGCCCAACACTTTCGTGCCCGGCCGCAATCTGCTTTTCCTGACGCTGGCGGCGGCGCTGGGTTACCGGCGCCAGCTTGACGTGCTGGTCGGCGGCATGTGCGAAACCGATTTCTCGGGCTATCCCGATTGCCGCGACGACACGATCAAGGCACAGCAGGTGGCGCTGGGCCTGGGCCTGGGAAGCCGTGTCACGATCGAGACCCCGCTGATGTGGATCGACAAATCCGAGACCTGGGCACTGGCCCAGGCACTGGGCGGCGACGCGCTGGTCGAGACCATCGTCGAAGAAAGCCACACCTGCTATCTGGGCGAGCGCGGCGCGCGCCACGCCTGGGGCTACGGCTGCGGGACGTGCCCGGCGTGCAAGCTGCGCCGCGCCGGCTGGGAAAAATGGACGGCCGCGCAGGCCTGACGGCGCATATTTTCGCGGTGCGCCCGCCAATGATGCGTGTCGCTATGTTTCGCAGATTTTTGAGGTTTATTTTGATATGTTGAATATTTTTCATATAAATATGAGGAATATTCAATAAAAAATGACTTAAAACCGACCTTTTCGTATTCAGGCCCCTTTTTTTGCGACTCTGTTCCAGGTATGGAAATGCGTCTAGACATTTCGATACCGTTCGCTGGAACGGCATTATCAATCAGGGCTTAATCATTATGAATCGGTCGCGGATTATTCTCGTTTTCGATAACGAGTTTGCAAAGCGGGGAATTTCGAATTCCCTCGAGCAAATCGGTTTTATTTTGAATCCCGTCTCGCTGCTGGATGGGTCGACGACGCGCCTGTCAGGCGAAGTCCTGGTGCATTTGTGCCTGCCCCGGGACCTGGACATCACCATTGGCCAGTTGCGGGCGAGTTTTCTAAGCTCCACGATCATCGCGATACGCGACATCGAGAGTCCCACGGTGCGGATCAATGCGTTGCTGGCGGGCGCGGACAGCTGTTACGGCGCCAGCATCAGCTACAGCGAAGTGGCGGCCGCCATTCAATCCGCGCAGCGCAAACTGACCCTTTCGTATGCGCCCGCCAGCCATGCTGCGCGCCGGCCCGACCCGGCGGCCGGGCCGGTGGCGGCAAGCCCCCCGCCATCGGAAAAAGCATGGCGGCTGGGGGATAACGAATGGACCCTGCTCTCGCCCGCAGGCGTCGGCATCAGCCTGACGCGGATGGAAAGATCGATCATGAAAGCCATGCTCCGGCACCCCGAGAAAATGGTCGGGCGGGGCGATTTCATGATGGAAAGCGCGGATATCGCCAGCAACGGGCGCTCGCTGGATCTGATTGTCAGCCGTTTGAAGCGCAAGGGTAATGTCGCGGGCGCTTCCATTCCGATACGAAGCATGCGCGGCAAGGGATATTCGTTCTCGGGTGAGTTGCGCTTGGACGGCGGCCGGGACGACACGCCGGAATCCACGCCCATCCGGCCGCTGCTGCCCAAGGCTGACGCGTCCCAGTATCCGCTGCTGGCGGCGATCCAGGACGAGCGGCTGCTATTCCACTATCAACCGATCGTGTCGGCGCAAACGCGCGAGATCGTGGGGGCAGAGGCGCTGCTCAGGCGCAAGGAGGCCAGCGGTGGGGTGACCGACATCGACGGCCTGCTGCGGGATGCGTGCGCGTCAGAGGCCGCGCATGCGCTGGTCGGCTGGGGGCTGCGGACCATCTCCGCCGACCAGGCGCGCTGGCGGCAGACCGAAGACGGGGCGGGCATGGCGGTCAACATCAATGTCTCTCCCCAGAGTTTTGCTCGCCGGGACGTGGTGGACGCGATTCTGCTCGGGGTGTTCTCGCACGGCCTTTCGCCCCGGGACCTTCGTCTTGAAATCACCGAAGAGGCCACTTCCCACATCCGCTCGGCCGATATGCGCGCCATTCTCGAGGAGTTCACGAGTTTGGGGGTCCAGGTTTGGCTGGACGACTTCGGCAAGGGCAGCAACAACCTGGAATGGCTGTCGACGCTGCCGCTGGCTGGCCTGAAGCTGGAAAAGAACATCGTCTGGAATGCCGCGCGCAATCCGGATTCCCAGAAGGTGCTGCGGTCCATATGCCAATTGGCGAAGGACCTGGGCATCACGACCGTGGTCAACGGCATCGAAACCGACGGGCACTATCGGGCCGCGCTGGATGCCGGCTGCGAACTGATGCAAGGCTTACTGTTTTCCAAACCGGTCACGAGCGAAGAACTCGCCCGCGCGCTGGCCGAGCAGCGCGCGCGCCGCGCCGCCATCATGCCCGAGTCCGGGCGATAAAGCGCCACCGCAGCGCGAACGCGGCCGCGAGGATGGCCGCAGCCAATCCCACCGATATCCCCATCGCCGCACGCGCGCTGTAGTGCTCAAGCACAAAGGCATAGGCGACCGGCGCCGTGGCGGTCAGCAGGAAGCTGGGGATCAGTAGCGCGCCAACTAGCGTCCCGTAGCTGCGGAAATCGAACAAGGCCAGTGGCAGCGTGCCGCGGGTGATGGTCATCAGTCCGTTGCAGGCGCCGTAGAGCAACGCGTAAGCGGCCGTGGCGTAAAGATTGCCGTGCGACAGCAGGGCCAGCAAAAAGCACAGGGGAAGCAAGGTGCTGACGGCCAGCGTGAGCGTCAGCGGATGCAGCCGCGACCCCAGCGCGACGTCCGCCACGCGGGCGGCGAATTGGCCTATCCCCCACAGGGCGGCGACGCTGACAGCGGCCGTCGTCGCCAGGCCCAGGCCGGCAAGCAGGGAAATCAGGTGGGCGGCGTTGCCGGCGGCCAGGAAGTTGGTCAGCATCACGATGACCGCATACAGCGTGCCGGCTTGCCGGCGTTCATTGGCCGTGCGGGTCAGGCCAGTGGCGTGCCGGGCGGCGGTGGCGCCCGGGGCGGCGTAGCGTTGACGGGGCAGCGCCAGATACAACGGCACCGTTGCCAAGGCCAGCGCGGCGTAGACCAGCACCGCGCCGCGCCAGCCCAGCCAGCCGGATAGCGCGTGGCCGACGGGCCACATCACGGTGGAGGCCAAACCGCCGAACAGCGTGATTTGCGACATGGGGCGGCGCGCGGTGGGACCGGCGGCGCGGGCCAGCGACGCGAAGGCCGCGTCGTACAGACACAGGCGCATGCCGATGCCCAGTAGCGTCCACGCCAGGAAATACACGGGAACGGCATGCGCGGCGGCCAGCAACGCGCAACCGACGGCGGCGGTCATCGCGCCCAACGGCATGACGCGGTGGCCGCCCCAGCGGTCCACCGCCATGCCGGCCAGTGGTGACACCAACGCCATCGTCACGATCGCGGCGGAAAAGCCGCCGTAGACCGTGGCCGAGCTCCAGCCCAGGTCCGCCGTCATTGCGGGGCCCAGCGCGCCAATCAGATAGAACGTCACGCCCCAGCCAACCAGCTGGGTCAGGCCCAGGCAGACAATCGCGCGCGGCGGGATCACGGCCGCTGCGGCGGGGTGGCGTCGCCTGCGCCCAGGGCGCGTTGCATCAGCACCGTATCGCGCCATTCACCGTGCTTGTGTCCGACCGACCGCAGGGTGCCGACCGGATGAAAGCCCTGGCTGGCGTGTAGCGCCAGGGACGCCGCATTGCGGCTGTCGCCGACTACGGCCAGCATCTGGCGCCAGCCCGCGGCGGTACAGCGTTCGATCAGCGCGGCCAGCAGCTTGCCGCCGATGCCCAGCCCACTGCGGCCCGCCTTTACATAGACGGAGTCCTCCACCGTGTGGCGGTAGGCGGGGCGCGGGCGGTAAGGGGTGACGTAGGCGTAGCCGACGACCTCGCCGTTGATCTCTGCCACCAGATAGGGCATTTCCTTTTCCAGCACGGCGCCGCGGCGCTGGCGCATGTCGGCAATGGAGGGCGGTTCAAGCTCGAAGGAGGCAGTGCCGTGCTCCACGTGGTGGGCGTACAGGGTCTTGATGGCGGGCAGGTCCGCGTCCGCGCTGTCGCGGATCAGAACGGTAGGCTGGGAGGTCGGCATGACAGGGGGGAAGGGTCGAAAGGGAAAAACCAGTTGCCAGTGTCGCGCAAGGCAAAGCATTAATAAAGCTTTGGTTTATTATGATTTTCATAAGCAAAACTTTGGGTAGAGGCGATGCGTGGCTTGAACCTGGACCATCTGCGCATGTTCGCGCGGGTTGTCGAACTGGGCAGTTTTTCGGCCGCCGCCGAGCGCGGCGGCGTGACCCAGCCCGCCGTCAGCCTGCAAATTCGCCAGTTGGAACGCCGCTTCGGCCTGAAGCTGGTCGAACGCATCGGCCGCCGCGCCGGCCCGACCGCCGCCGGGCTGGAATTGCTGGCCCATATCCGCGTCATCGACACCGCGCTGGCGCAGGCGGAACAAGCGATGTCGGCGCATGCTTCGCAGGTATCCGGGCGGATCCGATTGGGCACGGGCGCCACCGCATGCACCTATCTGCTGCCACCCGTGCTGGCCGATCTGCGACAACGCTTTCCCGCGCTGGATATCGTGGCCAGCACCGGCAATACGTCCGACATGCTGCGAGGGCTGGAGAACAACACGCTGGACATGGCGCTGGTCACGCTGCCCGCGCCCGGCCGCATGTTCCAGGCCTCCCCTGTGCTGGAAGACGAGTTCGTGGCGATCTTTCCCGCCCGCGACCCGGCCGCCATTCCCGCCGCCGCAACGCCGCTGTCATTGGCGAAGCTGCCGCTGGTGCTGTTCGAACCCGGCGCCCGAACCCGCCGCCTGGTCGACGACTGGTTCGAAGCGGCGGGCGTGGCGGCCAAGCCCGTCATGGAACTGGGCAGCACCGAAGCCATGAAGGAAATCGTGGCTGCCGGCCTGGGTTGCGCGGTGCTGCCGAAACTTGCCGTGTCCGGCGCGGGGCAGCGCGACGCACTCGTCGTGCGTTCGCTGACGCCGCGTCTATCGCGCGACCTGGCCATCGTGCTGCGCCGAGACAAGCCGCTTAGCCGGGGGCTGCGCCATCTGCAGGAGGCGCTGCTGGCGTTGCGTGCGTGAACGCGTAAGGGTGGAACACATCCACGGGCAACTGGTTGCAATCCTCGACGCATTCGCGCACGGCGGCCATGTTGGAGAAGTCCAGGCCGCTGCGCACGCCTTGCAGGTCCAGGTTCATGGCCAGGGTCACCAGATCCACATTGCCGGTGCGTTCACCGTTGCCGAAGAGGCAGCCTTCGACCCGGTCGGCGCCGGCCATCACGGCCAGTTCGGCTGAGGCCACGGCGGTGCCGCGGTCATTGTGCGGGTGCACGCTCAGCACGATGCTGTCGCGCCGCGCCAGATGGCGGTGCATCCATTCGATCTGATCGGCATACACGTTGGCTGTCGTGCATTCGACCGTGGAGGGCAGGTTGATGATCATTTTGCGGGCGGGCGTGGGGCCCCAGATGGCGCTGACCGCATCGCAGACCTCCAGCGAGAAATCCAGCTCGGCCAGGCTGAACGTCTCTGGCGAGTATTGGTAAATCCACTCGGTTTCAGGGTGGGCATCGGCCAGTGCCCGGATGTGCCGGGTGCCTGCAAGGGCGATCTCCTTGACCTCGGCGCGCGTCATGCCGAATACGATGCGGCGCCATTGCGGCGCGATGGGCGCATACAGATGCACGATGGCGCGCGGCGCGCCGCGCAGCGATTCGAAGGTGCGCTCGATCAGATCGGGGCGTGACTGCGTCAGCACCTCGATGGTCACGTCTTCCGGTACGCGGCGCTCTTCGATCAGCTTGCGCACGAAGTTGAAGTCCGTCTCCGAAGC
>NZ_JBHFII010000025.1:0-8677 GCF_057334215.1 Achromobacter maghribensis
GCCGCGGCCCACGCCTCGATGGCGGCCAATGGCCCGTCCGCCCGCTTGCTGGGACAGGCGCTGCGCCAGGCGCTGCAAACCAGCGGCCTGTTCTATGAATCGCATCTGACCAACATGGTGTTTGGCCGGATCAGCCCTTCGTCGCTGCAGAACGAGCCCCAGGCCAAGCTGAGCAAGGACGACATCCCGCAGAACCCCGCGCCGGCACGCGGCCGCCCCGAGGCTTCCGCCGCGGGACGCGCCGGCGGTGGCGCGGACGCGCCCTCTGGCAGCGGATCGTCCACGGCGCCCGCGCCGGGCACGCCGATCACGGGCATCCACCAGGACCTGACGGTGCTGGTGCGCCAGCAACTGGACGTGCTGGCCAACCAGTCACTGACCTGGCAAGGCGAAGCCTGGCCCGGCACGCCGATGGAATGGGAAGTGGAGCGCGACCCCTACGGCGGCGATCCCGATTCGGCGACCCCCACCTGGGCCACGCGCCTGAAACTGGACCTGCCCCGCCTAGGCCTGGTGGACGCCCGGCTGAATCTGGCCGGCGATCAGATCGTGCTGCAACTGGTTGCGCCGCTGGCCGCAGGCGAGATCAATGATGCGTCCGACCAGCTGCGGTCGCGTCTGCTGGCCGCCGGGCTGACCCTGAGCAATCTGGCCGTCAGCGTGACGGATCCCCGACCCGCCATTCCCAACGACTACTGATGACGATCAGCCCCTACGCCGAGGACAACGGCCCGAACGCCAACCGCAACGCGGCCGTCGCCATTTCCTATGACGACAAGGACGGCGCCCCGCGCGTCGTCGCCAAGGGCTATGGCCAATTGGCCGACACCATCGTGCGGGCCGCCGAAGAGAACGGCTTGTACGTGCACGAGTCCCGTGAACTGGTCGGCCTGCTGATGCAAGTGGACCTGGACGCACATATTCCCCCCCAACTGTACGTAGCAGTGGCAGAATTGCTGGCCTGGCTGTATCGCCTGGAATCGCGCGAGCTTCCCGACGGCGCGCCGCCTGCCTGACCTCACTCTCTAAGGACCACCATCGTGTTGGATGCCAGCGACCCGGAATTCCTGCTGACCCGGCCGGAAGACATGCGCTCAGCCTTGTTTGAACTGACGCACCCCGACAGCCACATCCTCGTGCGCGATGCGGCCGACCGCGAGATGGCCGTGCTGGTCCTGGGTGCCGACAAGCACACCCGCCAGTTCTTCTGGCGGCCCCGCGACTATGCGGGCGCCGACTTCGAACACTCGGACAGCATGGGCTTGCTGAGCGGCACCACGTTCCATTTCCACGCCACGGCCTATGGCGGCGTGCAAATCCGGTTCCGCGTTCAGCGCCCCGAAGTGATCCAGTTCGACGACGGCAGCGCGGCATTGGTGTCGCCCTTCCCTGACCGGCTGGCCCGCATCCAGCGGCGCAAGATGTTTCGCGCCTCGCTGGCCGGCAGCGCAAACCTGTGCCAGGCCCGTTGGCAGCCCGAGCCCAAGGTAAAGCCCTATCACTTCACGGTGCGCGACCTGTCGGTCGATGGCGTGGGCTTGCGTGTGGAACTGGCGGTGCCGGCGCTGCCCGAACGCGGCACCGTGATGGAAGACGTGCAGCTGGACTTCGGCGAACTGGGCACTTTCACCGCCGATCTGGAAGTGCGCAACGTCTACCCGATTTCGGGTCAGCCGATGATCCAGCCCGGGACGCCCGAGGGGCAAGCGCCCCGGCACGTGTCCTTGACCGGCGAACCGCCGATGAGCCACATGGGCGCCGTCTTCCTGAATCTGGATGCGCGCCAGGAGAACTGGCTGCAGAAAGTAGTGTGGCGCCTGGAGAAAGGCGCGCAGCGGGACTGACACCGCCCCAAGGTAAAAGAGCCCCCTCGGGGGGCAGCAAGCATGCGAAGCATGCGCAGCGTGGGGGCCTTCCCTCTTCAGAGCCTCAAACGGCCATCGAGGAGATTTCCTTGTAGGCGGCAACCAGCTTGTTGCGCACCTGCACCGCGGTCTGAAAGCCGAGGCTGGCTTTCTGCATATCGATGATCACATCATTAAGCGAAATGTCGGGCGCGCCCATTTCAAAGGCCTTCGCCTGGGCCGACGATGCGTTCTGCGCCGCCGTCACGCGGCGGATCGAGCGCTGCAATTCTGCGGCGAAGCCGTCGGGCTGGCCGACCATTTCGCCTGCGGCGAGATTGCCGGTTTCCGCCTTGCTCACGACGGTGCGCATCTGCTGGAGCATGCTTTCGATGCCGGACAAGCCTGATACAGCCATTACCTGATTCCTTGCTGGTGGGGCATGACGCCAATGTTGCACAGAGCGTAACGCCGATCGCGCGCCGTCATAGCCGATAAAAACCGCCAAAAACCCCGACATTTCACCGAATGCCGCGACCTGGGCCTGATGGCGTGGCCGCGGCCGCCGCCTTGCCATGGACATAGAGGATAAGTAACGCCAAAAACCGGCCGTTTTCAACGATTGGGATTGTCGTACCAACGGCAATAATCCAGGCTCTCCCCAGACCAGAAGCACGTTGCATGTGTAATCTGCCCTACCCAGACATGAAGTCCTTTTCCCTGCTCCGCGTAGCCAGCGGGAGCCATCGATGAATCAGCAGGCCACTCTGAGCTCGTCGCTGCTGGCGAAGTTCCCCGCCCTGGAAAAGATACGCGCGCTGCCCAAGCCTATTCTGCTTGGCGCGGCGGCTGCCGTCGTTGCGCTGATCGTCGCCGCGGTGATGTGGAGCAGCGAACCCAAATACAAGGTCCTGTTCTCGAACCTGGACGACCGCGACGGCGGCGCCATTGTCACGGCCCTGGGCACGATGAACGTGCCCTACCGTTACAACGAGACCGGCACCGCCTTGCTGGTGCCGGCCGACCGCGTGTACGACGCGCGGTTGCAGTTGGCCTCGCAGGGCTTGCCGCGCGGCGGTTCGGTCGGTTTCGAACTGATGGACAACGCCCGCTTTGGCGCCAGTCAGTTCGCCGAGCAGATCAACTACCAGCGCGGTCTGGAAGGCGAGCTGGCCCGCTCGATCGAAGCCATGCACACCGTGCAACACGCCCGCGTTCACCTGGCCATGCCGCGCCAGTCGCTGTTCGTGCGCGAACGCCAGGCGCCCACCGCATCGGTGCTGCTGAACGTCTACCCGGGCCGCAGCCTGAGTGACGCCCAGGTGTCGGCGATTTCGTGGCTGGTGGCCTCGAGCGTGCCCGAACTGACCGCGGAAAACGTATCCATCGTCGACCAGAACGGCCGCCTGCTGTCCGCGCCGCTGGGCGAAGGACGCGGCATGGACGCCGACCAGATGCGTTTCGTGCGCGAAATGGAACAGCGCACGGTCGAACGCATCCTGACCATCCTGAATCCGCTGGTCGGCCCCGGCAACGTCCACGCCCAGGCCAGCGCCGACGTCGACTTCGCCCGCCGCGAAGAGACGTCCGAAGTCTATCGTCCCAATCAGGAGCCGGGCCAGTCCGCCATCCGCAGCCAGCAGACCAGCGATTCCACCCAGCGCGGCGTGAATCCCGCGCAGGGCGTGCCCGGCGCGCTGTCGAACCAGGCACCGGCCAACGCGCAAGCGCCCATCGCCAATCCGCCCGCGCCGCAACCGCCCCGCCCGGGCCAGCCGCAGCAGCCTGCCAATGCCCAGCAGCAACAGCAGACCGGCACGCAGACCGCAGCGACCAATCTGAACGAACGCCGCGATGCCACCACCAACTATGAAGTGGACCGCACGATCAGCCACATCAAGCAGCCGGTGGGCAACCTGAAGCGCCTGTCGGTCGCCGTGGTGGTGAACTACATCCGCGACAAGGATGGCGAGCCGCAGGCCCTGCCGCCGGAAGAACTGAACAAGCTGACCAATCTGGTCCGCGAAGCCATGGGTTATTCCGAAACGCGCGGTGACTCGCTGAACCTGGTGAACAGCCAGTTCAACGATGGCCCGCCGCCGCTGCCGATGTGGCGCGACCCGGAAATGATCGCCCTGTTCAAGACCATCCTGGCCTGGCTGGTGGGTCTGGTGGTTGCCTTGTGGCTGTATCGCAAGGTCCGCCGTTCGGTCACCGAGTATCTGTACCCGCCGGTTGATCCCGAAATGGCCGAGGCCGAGCGCGTCGAAGCCGCCCGCGAGGCCCAGGACGTGGCTCGCTCGAAGGAAGTCAGCCGCTACGAAGACAACCTGGAACGCGCCCGCACGATGGCCAATAAAGATCCGCGCGCCGTCGCGATGGTTCTGCGCACCTGGATGAGCAAAGATGAAAAATGATTCCACCCCGATGGACGGCATGACGCGCAGCGCCGTCCTGATGATGTCGCTGGGCGAGGACGCGGCAGCCGAGGTGTTCAAGTACCTCAGCGCCCGTGAAGTGCAGCAGGTCGGCGCAGCGATGGCCAGCCTGAAGCAGGTCACCCGCAACGACGTGGCCGTCGTCCTGGAAGAATTCCGCCAGGAAGCCGACCAATTCATGGCCGTCACCCTGGGCTCGGACGACTACATCCGCAGCGTGCTGACCAAGGCCCTGGGCAGCGACCGCGCCGCCGGCCTGATCGAAGACATTCTGGAAGCCGGCGACGGCGGCAGCGGCATCGACGCGCTGAACTGGCTGGATCCGAACACCGTCGCCGAACTGATCGGCGACGAACATCCGCAGATCATCGCGACGATCCTGGTCCACCTGGAGCGCGACCGCGCGGCCGGCGTGCTGGCATTGCTGACCGACCGCCTGCGCAACGACGTCATGCTGCGCATTGCAACCTTCGGCGGCGTGCAGCCGGCGGCCTTGTCCGAACTGACCGAAGTGCTGAACTCGGTGCTGGCTGGCCAAGGCGCCAAGCGCAGCAAGATGGGTGGCGTGCGCACGGCGGCCGAGATCCTGAACATGATGAATTCCTCGGACGAGGAAACCGTCGTGGCCAGCCTGCGCGAGCGCGACAACGATCTGGCGCAGAAGATCATCGACGAGATGTTCGTCTTCGACAACCTGCTGGACGTCGAGGACCGCGCCATCCAGCTCATCCTCAAGGAAATCGACAACGACACGCTCATGGTCGCGCTCAAGGGCGCCCAGGAAGAGCTGCGCGCCAAGTTCCTGCGCAACATGTCCAGCCGTGCCGCCGAAATGCTGCGCGAGGATCTGGAAGCCCAGGGCCCGATCCGCATGTCGAAGGTCGAAGCCGAACAGAAGAAGATCCTGCAGATCGCCCGCCGCCTGGCCGAAAGCGGCCAGATCGTGCTGGGCAACTCTGGAGACGACGCGTATGTCTGAAGCGGACAACGGCGCGACGACGCTCAGCTCGCGCAGTGCCGCCTGGCGGCGCTGGCAGATGCTGTCGTTCGACGAGCCGACGGCCGTCGAAGTCGAACCGGAACCCGCACCCGATCCGGGCCCGGACCCTGCCGTGGTGATGGCGCAACTGCGTGCCCAGGCCATGGCCGAAGGCCGCGAGGAAGGCTATGCCCAAGGCCATGCGGCGGGCCTGGAAGCCGGCCAGCAGAGCGGCCACGAGGCGGGATTCGCCGCCGGGCGCGAAGCCGGTTACGCCGAAGGCCTGGCGATGGCGCGCGAACAGGGGGCCGAGGAAGCGCAGCGTTTGCACGCGCTGGTCGAGGCCTGCGCCACGTCGCTGGGCGCATTGGAAGAAAAGATGGGCCAGAGCTTATTGACGCTGGCCCTGGACATCGCGCAGCAGGTCGTGCGCACGACGCTGGCCGAGCAGCCCGACACGGTCGTGGCTGCCGTTCGCGACGTCCTGCACATCAATCCGTCGGCGGGCGGCCAGATGCGGTTGTGGGCGAACCCCGACGACATCGAGCTGATCCGCCTGCACCTGGCGGACGAACTGAAGGAAGGCCATTGGCGCGTGCTGGCCGATGAGTCGATCGCGCGCGGCGGCTGCCGCGCCGAAACGCCCTACGGCGACATCGACGCCACGCTGCAGACGCGCTGGCGCCGGGTCGCGGCCTCGCTGGGCCGCAACGTCTCCTGGGAGGAGCCGGCGTGAATGGCCATCCGGCTCCGGCACAGCCCGGCCAGACGGCCGCGCCGCAGGCATCCGCCGCCGCCCCGCTGACGTCCGCGCCGGTTGCGGCCATCCCGGTCATCGACCGCTGGAAGACCCAGCTGGAGATCGGCTCGATCCGTGCCGCATCGACCGACCCGTGGCTGGTCAGCGGCAAGATTACCCGCGCGACGGGCCTGGTGCTGCATGCCACGGGCCTGCGCCTGCCGGTGGGCGCCGCCGCCCGCATTGAAATCGCGCGCGGCCACGACCACTGGGCCGATGCCGAAGTGGTGGGTTTTGACGGCCATACCCTGTACCTGATGCCGCAGGCGGACATTTCCGGTCTGCCGCCCGGCGCGCGCGTCGTGCCCGGTGAGCCGCCCGTGCAACGCGCGATCCCGCTGCCGCGCAAGGCCGAATTGAATGGCAACGCCAAGCCGCAGCTGGGCCGTCACCTGCCCGTGGGCAACGCCTTGCTGGGCCGCGTGCTGGACGGCGCCGGGCGCCCGCTGGACGGGCTGGGCCCGTTGACGGGCGCCGAGCTGGCGCCCTTGTCCGCGCTGCCCATCAACCCCTTGTCGCGCGCGCCGATCGACACCGTGCTGGACACGGGCGTGCGCGCCATCAACGGGCTGCTGACCGTTGGCCGAGGCCAGCGCATGGGCCTGTTCGCCGGCTCCGGCGTGGGCAAATCCGTGCTGCTAGGCATGATGGCCCGCTACACCAAGGCCGACGTGATCGTCGTGGGCCTGATCGGCGAACGGGGCCGGGAAGTGAAGGAATTCATCGAGCACAACCTGGGTCCCGAGGGCCTGGCGCGCTCGGTCGTCGTAGCCGCGCCCGCCGACGTGTCGGCCCTGCTGCGCCTGCAAGGCGCCGCGTATGCGACGCGCCTGGCCGAACACTTCCGCGATCAGGGCCTGGACGTGCTGCTGATCATGGACTCGCTGACCCGCTATGCGATGGCCCAACGGGAAATCGCGCTGGCCATCGGCGAGCCGCCCGCCACCAAAGGCTATCCGCCGTCGGTGTTCGCCAAGCTGCCCATGCTGGTCGAACGCGCCGGGATGGGCGCGCCCGGACCGTCGGGCAAAGCCGGCTCCATCACGGCGTTCTACACCGTGCTGGCCGAAGGCGACGACCAGCAAGATCCGATCGCCGATTCGGCGCGCGCGATCCTGGACGGACACGTCGTGCTGTCGCGCCATCTTGCCGAGGCCGGGCACTACCCCGCCATCGACATCGAGGCGTCGATTTCCCGGGCGATGACCTCGCTGATCACGCCCCAGCAGTTCGCCGTGGTGCGCCGCTTCAAGCAGAACCTGTCGCGCTACCAGCGCAACCGCGACCTGATCGCCGTGGGCGCCTATGCGGCCGGCAACGATCCGCAACTGGACGAAGCCATCGCCCGCTATCCCCGTCTGGAGGCGTTCTTGCAGCAGGACATCGGCGAAAACGTCGGCTATGACGACGCCGTCAACCAGTTGCGCGCCAGTTTCGAGTTAAGGGACACCTATGCCTAGCCAATTGCCCTTGGACATGTTGATCAACCTGGCCAAGGAAAGCACGGATGAAGCCGCGCGCCTGCTGGGACGACTGAGCGCCGAGCGCACCAATGCCGAGCGCCAGCTGGGCATGCTGAACGACTACCGCCAGGACTACCTGGAACGCCTGCAACAGGCGATGACGACGGGAATGTCGGCCAGCGACTGCCATAACTACCAACGCTTCATCGGTACGCTGGACGACGCAATCGGCCAGCAGCAGACGGTATTGCGCCAGGCCGACGAAAACCTGGCCAAAGGCCGTCAGTATTGGCAGCAGGAAAAACGCAAGCTCAATTCCTATGACGCCCTGGCGCAGCGCGAAATGCGCGCGCAGGCCGTCGTGGAATCCCGGCGCGAACAGCGCGCCAACGATGAATACTCCGCTCGCCTGGTTCAACGCCAGGCAGGCCTGCATTAAGCAATACCTCACAGGAAGCCCAAGATGACCGCTCCCCTGCCCTTGCCCACGATCGCACCCGTCGCGCCGACTTCGATCGCCGACACGCTTGGCGCCAATAAGTCCGCATCCGCGAACAAGAAAGGCCCCAGCTTCTCCGACGTGCTGGCCCAGCAGCGCCCGAAGCCGTCCGCCGATTCGCGCCCCGCGAACAACGGCGCCAAGACGCCCGGCAAGAACACGAACGCCAAGGACCCGGCAAGCAATGCTGAAAGCGCTGCCGCCGGCGCCATCGACAATGCCGTGAAGACGGCCGCCGAGGCGGAAGCCGGCGCGCTCGCCGTCGCGGCTACGCAACAACCGGCCGCGCCGGTGTTGCCGCAGCAGGCGCTTGAGATCGCCGCCCAGGCCGCCGAGCAGGTGCAGTTGGCCCGCGGCAATGCCGAGGCCGCCGCGGCCGCGATGAGTTCCGGCGCCGCCGTGCTGACCGCCACGCTGAATGCCGCCGATGCCGCCGCCGCGCCGCGCGCGCCGGTCGCCGCAACGGCCGCGCAAGCCGAAGCGGCCGCGGCACTCGCCACCCGCGACGCCCAGGCCGCCTTGCCCGTTGTCACCGCCGCCGTCAAACCGGGCAGCACGGTGACGGCTCCTTTGGAAGCCGCACCCGCCAACGCGAAGCCCGCCGTGAAGGCGGAACCGCCGCGTCTGGCCGCCGACCTGGCGCTGCCGCGCGTGG
>NZ_JBHFII010000025.1:8741-34938 GCF_057334215.1 Achromobacter maghribensis
GAACCGACCACGACCCTGCCGGCCCATACCGACGAAGAATTGACGGCTGCGCTGACCAGCACCGCGCAGCAATTCCAGGCGCCCCAACCCCCCCCCTCGGCCCAGGATCACCTGGCCCAGGCCCTTGCCGCGGCCACGCAACGCCAGGCCTCGCCCGTCGTGAACCAGGCCGCCGTTGCCGCACCGGCCGTGCCGGTCGTGATGCAGGTCGCCACGCCCGTGGGCGGCACGCATTGGGGCACCGAGCTTGGCCAGCAAGTGGTGATGATGAGCGCCAACGCCCGTCAGGGCATGCAAACCGCCGAGCTGCGCCTGGATCCGCCCGATCTGGGTCCGTTGCGCGTCAGCCTGAACCTGGCGGATGGCGTGGCCACCGCTTCGTTCGTGTCGGCGCACGCATCCGTGCGCCAGGCGATCGAAACCGCCATTCCGCAATTGCAGCAAGCGCTGGCGCAAGCCGGCATTTCGCTGGGCCAGACCAGCGTCGGCGAACAGGCCGCGCAACAGGAATTCGCGCAACAGCACGGCGGCAACGGATCGCAGCGCCAGTCCGGCGGCGGATCGGCGGTTGCCGATGCGGCGGCCGGCAACGCCGCGCCTGTCGTGGCCACCCCGCGCAATGCCAACGCCCTGGTCGACACCTTCGCGTAGCAAACAGGCGGCCCGCAGCCAGTAATGGACGCGGGCAGTGCAGCAATAGCTTGAGATACGCGGCTTTCGCCCTGTTTTTCGCCTCCAAGACGAGGCGGGATTTGGGGCAGAATGCTTTCATCCACTAAGTATCCGTTTTCACCAGCGGCCCAATACGCATCGAAACCGAGATGGCGACTTCCAAATCCATATCCGCGCCGTCGGGCGCGAAGAACTCCGGCGGCATCGGCCGCATCCTTCGCCCCCTCCTGGCCATACTGGTCCTGCTCCTCGTCGCCGCCGCCAGCGCCGGCGCGACCTGGTTCATCAGCCAACGCATGCAACAGCCGCCCGCCGGCGCTGCCGTGCAGTTGGGCGTCGGCCAGGTTCCTGGTGGCCAGCCCGGCCAACCGGGTCAACCCGGCCAGCCAGGCCAGGGCCCGCAGGCCGCGCCGACCACCTTCGTCGCGCCGCCCGCCGCTCCGGTGGCCGTGCCCGCACCGATCTTCGTGCCGATCGAGGCGTTCACCGTCACGTTGCAGAACGCCGACACCGAACGCATCATGCACGTCGGCCTGACGCTGCGCGTAAGCGACGAACAGACCCGCACACGCCTTGAAAAGTACATGCCTGAAGTGCGCAGCCGCATCCTGATGGTGCTGTCGTCGCAATCGCCCACTGGCGTGCAGACCCAGCAAGGCAAGACCGACATGGCCACGGCGATCAAGCAGGCGGTCAACCGCCCCTTCTCGCCCCTGCCCGACGGCCAGTATGTCACCGACGTACTGTTCACGGCGTTCGTGGTGCAATAAGCATGGCCTACGAGGCATTCCTTTCACAGGACGAAGTCGATGCGCTGCTGGCCGGCGTCACCGGCGAGAGCGACAGCAAGACCGCGGCGGCCAGTTCCAGCGACGGGGCGCGCGCTTATGACCTGAGCTCTCCCGAACGCGTCGTGCGCCGCCGCATGCAGACGCTGGAGCTGATCAACGAACGTTTCGCGCGCCACATGCGCAACGTGCTGTTGAACTTCATGCGCCGCAGCGCGGACATCACCGTCGGTTCGATCAAGATCCAGAAGTACGCGGATTTCGAGCGCAACCTGCCCGTGCCGAGCAATCTGAACATGATTCAGATGAAGCCGTTGCGCGGCACCGCGCTCTTCACGTATGACCCGAACCTGGTGTTCCTGGTCATCGACAGCCTGTTCGGCGGCGATGGCCGCTACCACACGCGCGTCGAAGGCCGGGACTTCACCACCACCGAACAGCGCATCATCCGGCGCCTGCTCAACCTGACCCTGGAAAGCTACGGCAAATCCTGGGATCCGGTCTATCCGATCGAATTCGAGTACGTGCGCTCGGAGATGCACACCAAGTTCGCCAGCATCACCGGCAACAATGAAGTGGTGGTCGTCACCTCGTTCCACATCGAATTCGGCGCGACCGGCGGCGACCTGAACATCTGCCTGCCCTACTCGATGATCGAGCCGGTGCGGGATCTGCTGACGCGGCCGCTGCAGGAAACCACGCTGGAAGAAGTGGACCAGCGTTGGTCGCAACAGTTGTCGCGCCAGGTTCGCAGCGCCGACATCGACGTGGTGGCGGAATTTGCCCGCATCCCGTCGTCGATCCGCGAGCTGATGAGCTTGAAAGTGGGCGACGTCCTTCCGGTGGACGTGCCCGAAACCATCATCGCCAATGTGGATGGCGTGCCGCTGATGGAATGCGGCTACGGCGTCTTCAACGGCCAGTACGCGCTTCGCGTACAGAACATGTTTACCTACGATACCGATTCACACGAGGCCCCCGACCATGACTGACAAGAACGAGCCCGGCACCGGCTCGTCCCCGGCCGACGACTGGGCCGACGCGCTCGCCGAACAATCCCGCGCCAATCCGCCCACCCAGGCTGATGGCCTAAAGCCGCAGGACGACTGGGCAGCCGCGATGGCTGAACAAACCGCCGCCACGCCCGCTGCTCCCGAAGTGCCCGCGCAAGCGGCGCCCGCGCCAACGGCGCCGGCACCCGCGAAGCCTGCGGCGCAATCGGCATCGCAGTCGGTATTCAAGCCCCTGGCCGGCACCACCGGCGGCGCCGGCACCGACATCGACCTGATCATGGACGTGCCCGTCCAGTTGACGGTCGAACTGGGACGCACCCGCCTGACCATCAAGAACCTGCTCCAGTTGGGTCAGGGATCGGTGGTCGAGCTGGACGGCCTGGCCGGCGAACCGATGGACATCTTCGTCAACGGCTACCTGATCGCCCAGGGCGAAGTCGTCGTGGTCGAAGACAAGTACGGCATCCGCCTGACCGACATCATCACCCCGTCCGAGCGGATCAACCGCTTGAACAACCGCCGTTGACGGCACCGGCGCCATGACCGAGTCTTCCCTGCTGCGCGTCATCATCGGCCTTGTGCTGGTGGTGGCCGCCATCCTGGTTTCGGCATGGCTCGCCAAGCGCGCCGGTTTGACCCAGCGCGGCGGCGGCGACCTGCTTAAACAGGTCGCCAGCCTGCCGGTCGGCGCGCGCCAGAGCATCGTCGTCGTCGAAATCGACAACACCTGGCTGGTGGTGGGCGTCGGCCCGAACCAGATCAGCACCCTGCATACCCTGCCCGCCGGCCAATTACCGGCGGGTTCGCCCTTGCCCGCCGCAGCGTTTGCGGCCAAGCTGGGCCAGGCGCTCAAGCGCCGCTAGCGCCCCGCGCGCGATCCAAGCGATACCCATGAGTTTGCTCACCCGCACGACCTCCACCCGCGCCCGCCAGAACGCGCTGCCGCTGCTGGCCGCCGCCGCCGTGCTGGGCCTGGCTTTCTTTCCCGCTGGCGTCGTGGCCCAGGCCACGCTGCCGGCGCTGACCACCACGCCCGGCCCCAACGGCTCCGAGACGTATTCGCTCAGCATGCAGACGCTGCTGCTGATGACCTCGCTGTCGTTCCTGCCGGCCGCGCTGCTGATGATGACCGGCTTCACCCGCATCATCATCGTGCTGGGCCTGCTGCGCAGCGCGATGGGCACGGCAATGTCGCCGCCCAACCACGTGCTGATCGGGCTGGCGCTGTTCCTGACGTTCTATACGATGTCTCCGGTGTTCGACAAGATCTACGCCGACGCCTACAAGCCGTTGTCGGAAGGATCGATCCAGTTCGAGACCGCCGTCGAACGGGCGGCGGCGCCGCTGCGCACGTTCATGCTGCACCAGACCCGCGAAAACGATCTGTCGCTGTTCGCCAACCTGGCCAAGCAGCCGGCGCTGGAAGACCCCTCACAGGTGCCGCTGCGCATCCTGGTGCCGGCGTTCATCACCAGCGAATTGAAGACGGCGTTCCAGATCGGCTTCACCATCTTCATCCCCTTCCTGATCATCGATCTGGTCGTGGCCAGCGTGCTGATGGCGCTGGGCATGATGATGGTGCCGCCCGTTACCGTGGCGCTGCCCTTCAAGCTGATGCTATTCGTGCTGGCCGACGGCTGGAACCTGCTCATGGGCTCGCTGGCCCAGAGCTTCTACCAATAACGCCGGGAGCAAAATCGCCATGACAGCCGAAACCGTCATGACCATGGCCTACCAGGCGATGAAAATCGTCCTGGCGATGGCCGGTCCGCTGTTGCTGGTGGTGCTGGTGGTCGGCCTGGTCATCAGCATCTTCCAGGCCGCCACGCAGATCAACGAAATGACGCTGTCGTTCATCCCGAAGCTGCTGGCGATGTGCGGCGTGCTGGTCCTGCTGGGCCCGTGGCTGATTGGCGTCATGGTCGACTACATCCGGCAATTGATCGGCCAGATCCCCATGCTGGTGTCCTGAGCGCGCCCGCGCCGCCGGACGCCCGACGCTTCCCCCCATGATCGCCTTCACGCTCGAACAGCTCAACGGCTGGATCGGCCAGTTCCTCTGGCCGTTCGTGCGCATCCTGGCGCTGGTGGGCACGGCCCCCCTGTTTTCGGAATCGATCATCCCGGTGAAGGTCAAGATCGGCCTGGCCTTCGTGCTGTCGGTCGCCATCAGCCCGGCGCTGGACCCCATGCCGCCCATCGCGCCGGGCTCGTTCGCCGGCCTGTGGATGGTGATGCAACAGGTGCTGATCGGCATCGCCATGGGCTTCACCATGCGAATCGTCTTTGCCGCGGTGCAGACGGCGGGCGAATTCGTCGGCCTGCAAATGGGCCTGTCATTCGCGTCCTTCTTCGACCCGAGTTCCGGCGCGAACACCGCCGTGCTCTCCCGCCTGTTCAACATCATCGCGATGCTGACCTTCCTGGCGCTGGATGGCCACCTGCTGGTCCTGGCGGCGTTGGTGCGGTCGTTCGACACCCTGCCCGTCGCCATGATCCAGCTGCATCAGAATGGCTGGGGCGTGGTCGTGGAATGGGGCAAGACGGTATTCGTGTCCGGCCTGTTGCTGGCCCTGCCGTTGATCTGCGCGCTGCTGACCATCAACCTTGCCATGGGCATCCTGAACCGCGCGGCCCAGCAGTTGTCCGTGTTTTCCGTGGGCTTTCCGGTAACGCTGATCATCGGCGTCGCGGTGCTGACCGTGGTCTTGCCGCATTCGGGTCCGTTCCTGGAGTCGCTGTTCGAGTCGGGCCTGGGCGCCATGAGCCGCGTGGTCGACGCATTGGCCGGCCGATAACGCCAAACCCCGAACAGCACCCACCACGCAAAACGGCCACTTTCCAGTGGCCGTTTTGCATCGTTCCAACGACTTGGGTCGGTCAGGGGTGGCCGGTCAGCCGGAACACGCGGATCGTTTCGCGCAGCGCGCCGGACTGGTTCCCCAGTTGCAGCACCGCCCCGCCCAGCTCCTGCACCAGCGCCGTGTTCTGCACCGTCATCACGTCCATCTGCGACACGGCCGAATCCACCTGCTCGATCCCGCTGGACTGTTCTTGCGAGGCCTGCGAGATCTCGCCGATGATGTCCGTGACGCGATGCACCGCGGCGACGATCTCTTCCATCGTCGCGCCGGCCTGTTCCGCCTGGGCCGAGCCTTCCGACACACGGTCCACGGAATCTTCGATCAAGCCCTTGATTTCCTTGGCCGCCTGCGCGCTCTTTTGCGCCAGGCTGCGCACCTCGCCCGCGACCACGGCAAAGCCCTTGCCGGACTCGCCTGCCCGCGCGGCCTCCACGGCGGCGTTCAACGCCAGGATGTTGGTCTGGAACGCGATGCCTTCAATGATGCTGACAATGTCCGCGATCTTGCGCGAGCTATCGGAGATGCCGTGCATGGTGTTCACCACCTGCCCCACCGCGACGCCGCCTCGACGCGCCACGTCCATGCTGCTGGCGGCCAGTTGATTGGCCTGGCGCGCGTTGTCGGCGTTCTGGCGCACGGTCGAGGTCAGTTGTTCCATGCTGGCGGCCGTCTGCTGCAGCGAAGCGGCCTGGCCCTCCGTGCGCCCGGCCAGTTCCTGATTGCCCCGGGCGATGTGCACGGCGGCATGCGTCGTGCCCTCGATGCCGCGATAGACGTCCTGCGCAATGCCGATCAGGCTCTTGCGCATGACCTCGAGCGAGAAATTCAAGCTGCCCACCTCGTCGTCGGACTCCGCCACGATCTGCGTGGTCAGATTGCCGGCGGCGACTTGCCGCGCCATGTTGGCGGCGTCCACCATCGGATCCAGCAACGACCGGGACAAGCTCCATCCCAGGCCGAAAATGGCGATCACGCCCAGCGCGATCACACCGCACCCCAGGCTGGCGCCCAGCACATCCAGACTGGCCCAGTTGGCATGCAGGCCATAGGCGCCCGCGGCGGCGACGATGCCGCCGGACAGCAAGGCGTGGCGCAGCATGCGGCTACGCACGCTGCGCTTGAAGGGAAACGCCACGACGTCCAGGCCACGCCGCCAGCCGGCGCGAACGGGCCGCCCACGGTGGATGCGCACGCCACGCGCCGAACCTTCGCGGATGCGCGCGTACAGGTCCTCGGCCATTTCGATCTGTTCGTCAGACGGGCGTACTCGCACCGACGAATACGCGACGACTTCGCCGTTTTCGACGATGGGCGTGGCGTTGGCCAGCACCCAGTAATACCCGCCGTCCTTGCGCCGGTTCTTGACCAGCCCCAACCACGATTCGCCCGCTTCCAGCGTGTCCCAGAGGTCTACATAGGCTTCGGACGGCATATCGGGATGACGCACGATGTTGTGCGGCTTGCCGATCAGCTCTTCACGGGTGAATCCGCTGACCTCGACGAATGCCGGGTTCGCGTAGACGATGCGGCCCTTGGTGTCGGTGCGCGAGATCAGATACTGATCCTCGCGCAGCTTGGTTTCCACATCATGGACGGGTAGGTTTACGCGCACAGCTAGTCTCCAGTTACCTCAATAGCGCAGCGAATGAATAGCAGCGAGCAAACCGGACCTGATGCCCCGCATCGACCTATACCCGCGCTGGTTTGTCTGGCGGGCACGCCGCCGTCAAACGCTGTTCACCGCCCATTTCGGGCGTTATTTTTATTTACGGCTGAATTGCCGAAAACTTAACGTGCGTAGGAATTGCACGCGGCGCCCCATGGGCGCCCGCCACAAAACATACGGCCGCGCACAGGCGCGGCCGCGGGTCTTGCCTTGAGGCCCCGCCGCCAGGCCGGCCGCGCCAATCGCGCAGCCCGCCAGGCGCGGCCCCGGGGTCAGCCTTGCGTCAACGTCGGCGCGGCATAGCCGCCGAGTTGATGCGCCGGCACTTCGATCACTTCACCGGCGTTGATCTTGAACACCGCCACGGCTTCCGCCAGACGGTGCGCCTGGTCTTGCAGCGAGCCGGCGGCCGCCGCGGCTTCTTCCACCAGCGCCGCGTTCTGCTGCGTCACTTCGTCCATCTGCGACACGGCCCGGTTGACCTGGTCGATGCCGCTGGACTGCTCTTCGGACGCCGCCGAAATCTCGCCCATGATGTCCGTCACGCGCTTGACCGACGCCACGATCTCTTGCATCGTCGCGCCCGCGCGTTCCACCTGCTGCGAACCCGCGCCCACCTTCGTGACCGAGTCTTCGATCAGGCCCTTGATTTCCTTGGCTGCCTGCGCGCTGCGCTGCGCCAGCGAGCGCACTTCGCCTGCCACCACCGCAAAGCCCTTGCCCTGCTCGCCCGCACGCGCCGCTTCCACTGCCGCGTTCAGCGCCAGGATGTTCGTCTGGAAAGCGATGCCATCGATCACCGACACGATTTCGGAGATCTTGCGCGAGCTGGCCGAAATGCCCTGCATCGTGCTGACCACTTCCGACACCGCCGAACCGCCGCGCTCGGCCACGTCCGACGCGCTGGCCGCCAGCTGATTCGCCTGGCGCGCGTTGTCGGCGTTCTGCTTCACCGTGGACGCCAATTCTTCCATCGACGCCGCGGTTTCTTCCAGCGACGCCGCCTGCTCTTCCGTACGGCTGGACAAGTCGGTATTGCCGGCGGCGATTTCCCGCGAGCCCACCGTGATTTCGTCCACGCCGCGGCGCACCGTCGACACCGTGCGCGTCAGGCTTTCCTGCATGCGCTTGACCGCCGCCATCAACTGGCCGATTTCATTGTGCGAGCGGACCTCGACGCGGCTGGTCAGGTCGCCTGCGGCGATCTTGTCGAAATGCTGGCCGGCTTCCACCAGCGGACGCACCACCAGACGGCCGAACAGGATGCGGCAGAACACCATCAGCAGCAGCGCCAGGCCCACGGCCACGGCCACCGCCACCATGGCGCGATTGAAGTTCGCCTCGGCCTGTTCAATCGTGGCTTGCTGCTGGCCGCCGATGTACTTGCCGAAATCGCTCAACGCTTCGATGAAGGCGGCGCTGCGCGGCGTACCGTATTCGTTGTTCACCATGTAGAACGTCGAATAGTCTTCGCTACGCAGGGCTTCCACCATCGTGTCCACGCCATCATCGATGTACGAGCGATAGCGGCGAACCAGGTTCATCGACAGCTGGCGGCCCGTGTCGTCCTGCAGCATGTTCTTCTGGAAGTCCGCGAACCGGGCGCGCACGCCGGTCAGCAGATCGGTGGCGCCCTTGAGGGCCGCCGCCGCGTCGCGGGCCGAGTTCTCGCCGCTGCCCCAGCCGGATTCCTGCAGGTGGCGTGCGGCCACCATCAGGCTCACGCGGGCACGCAGCATGTCGCTGTTGATGACTTCCACTTGCTTGGCGCGCTCGGTCAGCGCGTTGACTTCGCGGATGGACTCGTAATTGTGCTGCAGGAAAAATGCGGCCAGGCCGCCTACCGCCGCGATCAATATCGCGAAGAACGCCATGACCCACAGCAGCATCGTACCGACGCGGGCATCGCGCAAGCGGAGCTTGCGTTTCACCTTAGGCGCGCGCGCAGCCTTTTTTTTGCCGCCTTTGCCGGCCTTCGCGCCGGATTCGAGACTCGCTTCCATATTTTTTCCCCATCCCTCAGGAACTGCTCAGACCAAATGAAAAACCACCCTGCCGACACGCCCTGTTACATGGGGTGTACATTCAGGGCGACGGTCACTGCGGCTTGCGCCGCAATGCTCTCTGCCGGACGACAGCAAGCGTTATTTGCTTGCGGGCGCCAAACCGGCCGGTTCGCCCGGGCCGGGTATGTAGATGGTTTGCACCTCGGGTTCGGCCGAGGGTGCCGTCGTCCAGGCCTGATTCACATCAGGCGCGGGCGCGGGCCCCAGCAGTTTTTGCCGTTCCCAGGGTTCCAGCAGAATATTGGTGCTGTCGACCAGCCGCATCAAACGGCCGTCCGGGCCGAATTGCAGCAGGGCTTCCTTGCGGCTGTACAGGCCGTCGGTGACAAACGTGATCTTGAAGGACCAAAGGGCCAGGAGGGTGCCGTCGGTCTGCTTGTATAGCTTGTCGGGCGGCGCGGTCAGCGCGCGCGAGGCGTCTTCCAGCGTCGTCTGGCCAGGCGTCAGGGTCGACAACTTGCCCGGGTCGAAGTTATGCCCCGTTGCCGCGCAGCCTGCCAGCAGTACCGCGATGGCGGCTGCCGCCAGAAGATGTATATAGCCTCGCATACCCTACCCATTCACCGGCAACGCCGGTATCAGAAAGATTCCCAATCGTCGTCCGACGGCGCCTGCCGGCGGCTTGCCGCCGGTGCCGGCTTGGCGTCGTTGGCGGTCGTTGCCGCGCGCGGTGCCGGACGGCGCAGCGGACGCGCTGCCGTGGCGCCCTCCGCCGCAGCCGGCTTGGTACGAGCCGCGTGCGTCAGACGAACGGCGGGCGACTTGGCCGACGCTGCCTCGGAGGCAGACGTGTCGGACGCCGCGGCAGGCAACGACACGCGCGCGGCGACACGCGCCGCAGGGCGCTGCTGGGCCAACTGGCGTGCCGGCACTTCAATCACTTCACCGGCGTTGACTTTGAACACCGCCACGGCCTGGGCCAGGCGTTCAGCCTGTTCCTGCAAGGAACCCGCAGCGGCCGCGGCTTCTTCCACCAGTGCCGCGTTCTGCTGGGTCACTTCGTCCATCTGCGACACAGCCCGGTTGACCTGGTCGATGCCGGTGGACTGTTCGTCGGACGCCGCCGAGATCTCGCCCATGATGTCCGTCACGCGCTTGACCGATGCCACGATCTCTTGCATCGTCGCGCCCGCGCGTTCCACCTGCTGCGAACCCGCGCCCACCTTCGTGACCGAGTCTTCGATCAGGCCCTTGATTTCCTTGGCCGCCTGCGCGCTGCGCTGCGCCAGCGAGCGCACTTCGCCTGCCACCACGGCAAAACCCTTGCCCTGCTCGCCGGCACGCGCCGCTTCCACTGCCGCGTTCAGCGCCAGGATGTTCGTCTGGAAGGCGATGCCATCGATCACCGACACGATCTCGGAAATCTTGCGCGAGCTGGCCGAAATGCCTTGCATCGTGCTGACCACTTCCGACACCGCCGAACCGCCGCGCTCGGCCACGTCCGACGCGCTGGCCGCCAACTGGTTAGCCTGGCGTGCGTTGTCGGCGTTCTGCTTCACCGTGGCCGCCAATTGCTCCATCGACGCCGCGGTTTCTTCAAGCGACGCCGCCTGCTGCTCGGTGCGGCTGGACAGGTCCGTGTTGCCTGCGGAAATTTCGCGCGAACCCACGTTGATCTCGTCCACGCCACGGCGCACCGTCGACACCGTGCGCGACAGGCTTTCCTGCATGCGCTTGACCGCCGCCATCAACTGGCCGATCTCGTTGGTCGAATTGACGTCCACGCGCACCGTCAGGTCCCCGCCCGCGATCTTGTCGAAGCTGTCGCCAACCGCGCGCAACGGACGCAGAATCACCCGGTTCATGAACAGGAAGGCGCCCAGGGCCACCACCAGGATCAGCGCGGCCAACGCCAGATAGACGTAGGTCATCATCGACGCCTGGTTCCGCGCGGATTGGACCTCCCGCTCGCTGAAGGCGTTGATATCGTTGGCGAATTCGGTCAACTGCTTGGAAAATGCGCCGCTGGCAGCGCCCGCCTTGGTGTTCTTCAAGGACAGGTAAGCCGCGGCATCGCCCTTGTCCAGCGCGCCCATCATGGATTGCAGCGCTTCGGAAAAGGTGTTGAACGACGTCATCAGGTCGCCTTCAGCGGCCTTGCCCAGCGCCGTCAGCTTGGGGATCGCCTTGAAGGTTTCCATCTTCTTCTTGGCGTCGGCGATCAGCTGCTGCACCGTGCGCGAGTTCTCGGCCGCGCCGTTGGCGTCGCCCGCCGCGCGCTGCGCGGCGGTGATGTCGGCGCGGATCGTCGCGCGCAGCATCTGCGTGTAGGCGTCCTTGATCAGATTGCTTTGCTGGACGCTCAGGGAGTCCAGGGCATTGATCGTCTCGGCGCTGGAACTCATGCTGTTCCAGCCCAGGGCAATGGCAACCAGTGCGGCCAGGGCGACTGCCAACTGAGCGAGCATCAAGCCCGTGCGCACCTTCAGATTGCTGAACATGTTCCGATAGTTCCGGTAGTCGTTCCAGCGGCGCGCGGTGGCCGCCGGACCGTAAAAGGGGGTACTGCGTCTGCTACTGCCTGTTCAATGCACCGAGCGGGTCGTCCCGTCAGAAAGACTCCCAATCATCGTCCGCGGGCGGCGACCGGCGGCTGGTGGATGCAGCCGGAGCGGCATCCGTGGCGCTGTCCGCGCGGGTCGCCGGACGGCGCAAGGGACGCGCCACCGTTGCTGCCGTGGCCGCAGGTTTGGGGCGGGCCACCTGAGTCTTGCGCGGCGCGGGCTTGGCAGCCTGCGCATCGCCGGCGTCCATGGCCGCCTGAGCTTCCTGGGAAGATTCCGGCGCGGCGTGAGCCGCGCTTTGCGGCGCCTGCTCGGCCGGTGCCGAAGCCGGTTTGGCCAACCGAGCGGCCGGCGCCGCCGGGCGGGAGGCCTGCGCGGGTGCGCGCGGCGCAGGCATGCGCGGGGCGGCATGCTGTTGCGCCAAGGCATGGGCCGGCACTTCAATCACTTCGCCCGCATTGATCTTGAACACCGCGACCGCTTCCGCCAGACGCTGGGCCTGCTCTTGCAGCGACCCGGCGGCCGCTGCGGCTTCTTCCACCAGCGCCGCGTTCTGCTGCGTCACTTCGTCCATCTGCGACACCGCCCGGTTGACCTGGTCGATGCCGCTGGACTGCTCTTCGGACGCCGCCGAGATCTCGCCCATGATGTCCGTCACGCGCTTGACCGATGCCACGATCTCTTGCATCGTCGCGCCCGCGCGTTCCACCTGCTGCGAACCCGCGCCCACCTTCGTGACCGAGTCTTCGATCAGGCCCTTGATTTCCTTGGCTGCCTGGGCGCTGCGCTGGGCCAGCGAGCGCACTTCGCCCGCCACCACCGCAAAACCCTTGCCCTGCTCGCCCGCACGCGCCGCTTCCACTGCCGCGTTCAGCGCGAGGATGTTCGTCTGGAAGGCGATGCCATCGATCACCGAGACGATTTCGGAAATCTTGCGCGAGCTGGCCGAAATGCCCTGCATCGTGCTGACCACTTCCGACACCGCCGAACCGCCGCGCTCGGCCACGTCCGACGCGCTGGCTGCAAGCTGATTCGCCTGGCGTGCGTTGTCGGCGTTCTGCTTCACCGTGGACGCCAATTGCTCCATCGACGCCGCGGTTTCTTCCAGCGACGCCGCCTGCTGCTCGGTGCGGCTGGACAGGTCCGTGTTGCCTGCGGAAATTTCGCGCGAACCCACGTTGATTTCATCCACGCCACGGCGCACCACCGCGACGGTGCGCGTCAGGCTTTCCTGCATGCGCTTGATGGCGCCGAACAGCTGCCCGATCTCGTTAGTGCTGCGCACCTCGATACGGCCGGTGAAGTCGCCGCCGGCGATCTTGTCGAAGTGGTCGCCCGCCTGGTGCAGCGGACGCAGCACCGTGCGGTTGATGAAGATCCAGCAGCCCAACGCCAGCACCAGCGCAATGGCCAGCAATGCGATGGTGACCGTGCGCGAGATGCGGTGGTCCACTTCGGCCTGCGCCACCAGTTCGTCGGTGCGCTTATCCAGGAAATCCAGCACGCCATTGACGGCTTCCCGGAAGCCCGCATTGGCCGCGCTGCCCGCATCGTTCAGATCCAGGTATTCCTGCACCGCCATCTTGGACAGTGCGGCGGCCTGACGCTTATAGACATCGTCGAACTGCTTGTAAGCCGTTTCCAGCTTGGCCACCAGCGCCTCGGAACCGGCCATGCGCGGCGCCTTGTGGAACGCGTCCAGCCACTTGGCGCCTTCCCGCATCAGGACGTCGGCGCGTTGGGTCTGCGCGTTGGCCTGCTCGGTTTTGCCTTGCTGCATGTCCATCAGGGACGAGGCCAGCAACAGACGGCCACGCAGCAGGGCCGCGTTGGCGCGATTAAGCTGGGTGCCCTGATTGGAATAGGCGGCATTGACCTGCTCCAGCTTATCGTTGCTGGAGTTCAACCCCATCCAAGCCACGCCATTGGATAGGAACATGGCGCCCGTGAAGAGCAACAGCACCAGAACGATACAGGTGCGAACTTTCAAATTGACAAGCATGAAATATCCGAGCGTTAAGCAACGTGAAACGACACTACCTAGCCTGCACGCAACCACGGACGCCCCGGCCTCTAGCCAGTAGCGTCCGCAAGGGCGCAACTTTCCGCACGCGACCGGTGCGGCCTGTGGGGTCCCGCCGCTTTACTTGCGGCTGAACAGGCTGGACCCCTGAATGGTCATGAATGCCGCCGATGCGGCCTGCAGCGCCACCTGGCGCAACGCAAGCTGGCTGGCGCCGGCGTAATAGTCCAGATCTTCCAGGTCGGACAAGGACTTGGCGTAGGTCAGGCCCTTCTTCGTGCCGGTCGCGTCCAGCGCGTCCAGCTCGTTCATGCGGGCGCCCACCGAAGCGGTCACGGTCAAGACGTTGTCGTAGCTGTTCGACAGCTTCTTGTTCGCGGTCGCCAGCGCGTTGGTCACGCGGGCCGTCGCGACCGGGTCGTCGCTGCTGGGCGTATCCAGAGCCGAGATCAGGTCATCCAGGGTCGCGAATACGTCCATGTCGGTCGACTGGACGTTTTCAACCTTGATGACGTCGCCCGCTTTGGGCTCGCCCTTGACCGTTACCGACACGCCGCCGAAATCCACCGTGGTTCCCGGCACATAGGCCGTGGCGGGTTGGGACGCGTCCGGCACCGTGACCGGATTGCCGCCGTTGGCGTCCGTGGTCGTGACGCGAAAACCAATCGCGCCCGTGGCATCGGCTTCGAAGGCCACCGAGAAATTCTTGTCCAGATTGCCGCTGCCCGGCGTCACGGACACGGCGCTGAACTGCGCGGTGCCGGTGTTGGAGGCGGGCACCGACGCGACATACGCCTGCGAACCGGGGTTGGCGCGGCCGAAAATGTCCACGCCAAGGTCGCTGGTCGAGAGCTGACGACTTTGGTCGACCTGGACGGTGCGTTCGCCGACCGATCCGCTGTAATTGATCTTGCCGGTGCTGTCCTTGGTGTAGGGCATGACGCTGCCGTCGTTGCCGGAGAACAGGTACAGGCCGCTGCCATCGGTCGTGTTGGCCAGGCCCAGCAAGGCTTCGCGCGTGCTCTTGAGCGACGTCGACAAGGTCTGGCGGTCGCCGTCGGACAGCACGCCGCCCGCCTGGATCACGCGGGTGCGTGCTTCCTGAAGCGTGTTCTTGATCGACTCCAGCGCGTTGTTTTCCTGGCCGAGATTCGTGTTGGCCGTCTGGCGGTTCATCGCGTAGGTCGAATTGATGCTTTGCGTCTGCGCCACGCCAATCGACAGCGCCGCCGACAGGGGATCATCCGCCGGCGTCAGGAACTTGCGACCGCTGCCGACTTGCTCGACCAGGCGGTTCATGTCGGATTCCTGAGAAAGCACGCCGCTCAGGCCGTTCGTGTACATCATCGTGGTGCTCAGGCGCATGGTGCGACTCCGAAATTCTTTTTAGTAATCACAGTTCAACGGTCTGATCAGCCACGCAGGCCCAACAGCGTGTCGAAAACGGTGCTGGCCACATCAATGATGCGGGCGCTGGCCTGGTATTGCTCTTGATACAGCGACAGGCTTACATATTCTTCATTCAGGTTGACACCCGACACGGACTGCTGCGCGGCGGCCGTCTGCTTGATCAGGTTGGCCTGCGCGGTGGCGGCCGACTTGGCTTGCGCGGTCTGCACGCCCACCGTGTTCACGACCTGGCTGAACATGTCGGTGGTGCTCATCGTGCCGTGGCCCAGGACCTTGGCGGTCTGCAACTGCGCCAGCTTCAGCGCGTTCTTGCCGTTCGCGTCGCCACCTGCCGCGTCGGCTGCGGCGATACGCTCCGGATCCTTGATCAGCACATTGATGTCGCGAGCGGCATCGCGGGTGGGCGACAGCGTCCACTTATCGCCGGCCTGGGGCGGCGCGCTGATCGTCAGCGTCACGCCCATCTCGTTTTCCATGTTCAGCGTCGCGCTCGGCGGCGTGCCGGTGGCCGGGCCGTTATAGACCTGGGAGCCTTCCGGCATGCGCACGACCTGGTAGTTCGTGCCGTCAAACGAGATCTCGTAGTCTTTCGCGTTGATGTTGGCCAGGTTCGTGAACTGGCCCGAAATCTGCGCGTTGCCCTTGTTCTGCGTATTCGGCACGCTCTGCGGCGACCCGATGCTGAAGAAGTCGGTGCCCGGGTTGCCGTTCTGGTCCAGGCCTTGCCGATGCTGTTCGTTGAACGACATCGCCAGGCCAACCGCCATCTGGCCCAATTGCGCCTGCATCAGGTCCAGCGACGACGAGCGGAATTGCAACAGGCCGCCCAGCTTGCCGCCGGTGACGTCGCCGTCAGCCAGTTCCACCGACACCGTCTTGCCGGCGCCTGCCGGCAGGGTGTAGGCCACCACGGTGCGGCTGGCGTCCTTGGTCGACGGCACGGCTTGCAGCGGGTAGACAGTGGTGCCCGACAGCAACGCCTGACCGCCCTTGGTCAACGAGATATTGATCTTGTCGCCCTGCTCGTAGGTGGTGACGCCCACAAGCTGGTTCAGCTCGGCCACCGCCAGGTCGCGCTGGTCGAGCAGATCGTTGGGGGGGCCGTTGCCAGCCTTGCCGGTGGCCAACGAAATCTGCGTGTTCAGATCGTCGATGCGGGTCAGGTAGCTGTTGACCTGTTCGACCGTCGCCGTGATCTGCGTGTTCAGGCCTTCGCGCTGATTCTGCATTTCGGCGTAGGCCGAGCGGATCTGGGTGGTCAGGCTGTTCGCTTTGCCCAGCAGATCCTGGCGCGCGGCCGGATCGGCGGGCTTGCTGGCCACCGTGTTCATGCTGGTGAAGAAATTGGTCAGGCCCGGGGCGATACCGACGGTGCGATCCGCGAACAGGTTGTTGATCTGCGAAACCTGGTCAAGCTGGGTCTGCAACTGGGCGCCGCTGCCCTGCGCGCCGACCAGCTGCTTGTACAAGAAGCTGTCGTAGCTGCGCACGACGGTGTCGACCTGGACGCCGCGGCCGATGTAACCGTTGCTGGTGGCTTGCGCGCCCGCGGTGGACGTCATGACGCGCTGACGGTTGTAGCCGACCGTGGTGGCATTGTTGATGTTGTGGCTGGTGGTGGCCAAACCCGCTTGAGCGGCGTTCAGCCCGCCCAATGCCGTTTTATACAAATTCATGCTGACAATGCCCCGTGTGTAACCGCAGCTGTTATCTCTGGATACTCCATTAACGGCAGGAGATCATCCAAATTTAGAGTCCTTCCAACATCTGGCGAGAATTTTCCACGCGGGATGCCGCACCGCGCAGCTGGCCCATGATGCCGATCAGTTTCTGCGCGTAGCGTGGGTCGGTCGCATAGCCGGCGTCCTGGATCTTGCGCGCGGCGTCGATCTCGTTGCGGGCCTGCGTGACCGCTTCGTAGCGCGGGCTGTTGCCGATCAGGCGTGCATAGTCTGAGAACGATTCTTCATAGGACGCGTAGGCGCGGAAGGGTTGCGTCACCTTTTTAGCGACGCCGTCTTCGTACTCGGTGGTAAGCACGTTGACGACCTTGCCCTTCCAGCTGGCGCCCGCCTTGATGCCGAACAGGTTGTAGCTGGTGCTGCCGTCCGCATGCTTGATTTCGCGCTTGCCCCAGCCGGATTCCAGCGCCGCCTGGCCCATGATGAGGCGGGCCGGTACGCCGCTTTGCTGCGACGCCAGATTGGCCGCGCGCGACATCTTCGATACGAAGTCCACCACGTGTTCGGGCGCGCCTTCGGCGGCGGCCAGCGCGCGGTCGCTGGCGCGGTTGTTGCGCATCACGTTCAGCAGCGCCGACACTTCGCGCGAGCCGCCCGTGCGGAAATCCAGGTCGCCGCCCTGCCCGATCGCCCGGACGGCGTCGTCGGACACGTCGGCCGGCTTGCCCTGCTGCATCTGCGCCAGGATGGACTGCGACAGCCCGATTCCCGGCGTCGCCAGGTGCAGGGCCAATTGCTCGTCCGCCATGGATTGCAGCATCTGCGTCTGCTGCGAGTCGAACAGCCCTTCCTTGGGCGTTGCCTCGCGCATGCGCTTGACCATCATCTGCAGGAACAGGGCCTCGAACTGCTTGGCGACCTGCTTCTGCTGATCCGTGCCTTCGGGGTCTTTCTTGACGTCCCGCTTCAGGTCCGACAGGCGGCCCATGTCGAACACTGAATCTTGCCGGGCGGCGCCCCGGGACGCGTCGTTTGCGACAGCCATCGTCAGATGATTTCCAGTTCGGCGCGCAAGGCGCCCGCGGTCTTCATGGCCTGAAGGATGGCCAGCAGATCCTGAGGCGTCGCGCCCAAAGCGTTCAAGCCCTTGACCACGTCAGCCAGATTGGCGCTGGTGCTAACGCGCTGCAGCGAGCCATTGTCCTGGCGCACTTCGATCTGGGTATTGGGCACCACCACGGTCTGGCCTTCCGTGAAAGGCGTATCCGGTTGCGATACCTGGTTCTGGCGGTTGATGATGACCGACAGGTTGCCATGCGCCACGGCCGCCTCTTCGATCATGACGGTGCGGTTCATGACGACCGAACCCGTGCGCGCGTTGATGATGACCTTGGCCACCGTCGGCGCGCGCGCCACTTGCAGGTCTTCGACCAGCGACAGGAAACGCGCTTGCGACGCTTGCTCCATCGGCGTGCGGACCTGCACCACCCGGCCATCCAGCGCCGTGGCCGTGCCCTGGCCGAACTTCCTGTTCAATGCCGTCGCCACGTTCTGCGCCGTGCCGAAGTCGGTGTTGTTCAGTTCCACGTGAATGTAGCCGTCGCGCGAAAACGTGGTGGGCACGCCGCGTTCGACGATGGCGCCCGCGCTGATGCGGCCGCCGTTCAACTGGTTGATCTGCACGCTGGAGCCCCCCGCCGAAGCGCCCGCGCCGCCCACCAGGATGTTGCCCTGGGCAATGGCGTAGACCTGGCTATCCGCGCCCTTCAGGGGCGTCATCAGCAGCGTGCCGCCGCGCAGGCTTTTCGCGTTACCCATCGACGACACCACCACGTCCAGCGTCTGGCCGGGCCGGGCGAACGCCGGCAGCGTGGTCGTGACCATGACCGCCGCCACGTTCTTCAACTGCATGTTGCTGCCTGCGGGCACCGTGATGCCCAGCTGCGACAGCATGTTGGTCAGGCTTTGCTGCGTGAACGGCGTCTGCCGCACCTGGTCGCCGCTGCCATCCAGGCCCACGACCAGGCCATAACCGATCAACTGGTTGCCGCGCACGCCCTGGATCGTCGCCAGGTCCTTAAGCCGTTCGGCCTGGGCCGCGCCGGCGCCGGCCACGAGTCCGACCGCCACGCAGACGCGGGCGAACAGGGACAGCAAGGCGGATATCGGAGTCGGTTGTGTCATAGTCAGAACGGCGAAGCGATCAGGAAGAAGCGTTGCAGCCAGCCCATGGTCTGGACTTCGTCCATGACGCCCTTGCTGCGGTACTCGATGCGGGCGTCGGCCACCTGGGTGGACGACACGGTGTTCGTTCCGGTAATGGAACGCGGATCCACCACCCCGGCGAAGCGCACGTACTCGCTTCCGCGGTTGATGGCGATCTGCTTTTCGCCGGCCACTTGCAGGTTGCCGTTGGACATCACACCCACGACCGTCGTGGTGATGGTGCCGGT
Organism: Achromobacter maghribensis; assembly: GCF_057334215.1. NCBI lineage: Bacteria > Pseudomonadati > Pseudomonadota > Betaproteobacteria > Burkholderiales > Alcaligenaceae > Achromobacter > Achromobacter maghribensis. The sequence goes on from NZ_JBHFII010000025.1 coordinate 27,883, forward strand.
AAACGCGTTGTTGGCCGTGCTGTCGCCCTTGCCTTGCGCGACGTTGCCGCCCTTGGCGTCGGTATTCAGGTTCGCGCCCGCCCAACTGTCCATGAACGACGGCGCCGCGGCGATGCCGAGCGTGGCCGATCCGGTACGGTTCGTGTTGGTGGCCACATTCTTGGACGCATTCGTCCGCTCGTTCAGCACGATGGTGACGATGTCGCCCACGTTGCGCGGCCGGCGGTCCTCGAACAGGGGATAGTTGCCGTAGGTAGTCGGCTGATAGATCGACCCCGTAGGTTGCGCCAAGGGCATCGGCGGCGGCGGCGGCGCCGCCGTCGTCGGCCCGGTCACGATGGGCTCGGGCGGGATCATGGCGCAACCGGCCGCCAGCATCGCCAGCGCCGCAACAAATACCAGACGCAGGACAGACATGGGCATCACAGTTGGGACAGGCGGGCCAGCATCTCGTCAGAGGTCTTGACGGCCTTGCTGTTCATTTCGTAGGCGCGTTGCGTGGTGATCATGTTGACCAGTTCTTCGGCAACGTTCACGTTGGACGTTTCCACGTAGTTCTGCATGATCGACCCTGCGCCGTCCACGCCGGGCTGCAGCAGGTTGGCCGGACCCGACGCGTCGGTTTCCAGGTACAGGTTTTCGCCGATGCTCTGCAGGCCGGTGGGGTTGATGAACGTGGCGATCTGCAGTTGGCCGATCTGCACGTTCACGCCCGCGGCGCCGGGCTGCGTCACCGAGACAATGCCGTCCTTGCCAATCGAGATCGACAGCGCGTTGTCGGGCACGTTCATCGGCGGCTGGATCACATAGCCGCTGACGGTCGTCAGCTGGCCGTTCTGATCGCGCTGCAAGGCGCCATCGCGCGTGTACGCCTGGGTGCCGTCGGGCAGTTCGATCTGCAGGAAGCCCCGGCCGTTGATGGCGATGTCCATTTCGCCACCGGTGTTGTTCAGGTTGCCCGACGTGTGGATGCGCTCGGTGGCGGCCACGCGCGCGCCCGTGCCCAGCTGCAGGCCGGACGGCAGTTGCGTGGCGTCGCCCACTTGGGCGCCGGGCTGGCGCAGCGTCTGGTACATCAGGTCCTGGAACACGGCGCGGCCGCGCTTGAACCCGTTGGTGGAGACGTTGGCCAAGTTGTTGGAAATCACGTCCATGGAAGTCTGTTGACCTTCCAGGCCCGTTTTGGCAATCCACAACGAACGCATCATGATGAAGTACTCCTGGTGCCGCGGCCTGGCCGCGCGCGAAAATTGTTTAAATCAACCCGCTGGATCAGCCGACGGACAGAATCCCGTTGGCGCGCTCGGCGTTGCGATCCGACTGCTGGACCACCTGCATCTGCTGCTCGAACCGGCGCGCGTTTTCGATCATGCCCACCATCACCTTCATGGGATTGGTGTTGCTGCCTTCCAGCACGCCGGACAGCACGCGCAAGCTGGGGTCGGCGGGCACGGGCGGCGCAGGCTGTCCGTTCACCGGCGCCATGCGGAACACGCCGTCGTCGCCATGCACCAGTTGCGCATTGTTCGGGTTCGCCAGCTTGATACGGCCCAGGTTCAGGATGTTGTTCGGGCCGTCGCCCGCGCCGATGGCCGTGATCGTGCCGTCCGACGTGATCGTCAGCGCGGCCTGGTCCGGCACATCGATGGGGCCGCCCTGGTCGGACAGCACCGGCTGGCCCAGCGAGGTCTGCAACAGGCCGTTGATGCCAACCTGCAGGCTGCCGCCACGGGTGTAGGCCTCGCCCTGCGGCGTCTGCACCGCGATCCAGCCGCTTTCGCTGGCCAGCGCCACGTCCAGGTCCCGGCCCGTGGTCTGCATGGTGCCCATCTGAAAGCTGTTGCCGGGCGTGGACGCCACCGTCGAAACACGCGTAGGCAGACTCACCCCGTCCGTCATCGGAACCGACCGGTACAGCGCGATCTGCTCGCGGAACCCCGTCGTGTTCACGTTGGCCATATTGTTGGCCAGCGCAGCCTGATGCTCAGTGATACGCGCTGCGCCATTCATGGCGGTGTAGATGATTCGATCCATTGCCTATTCCGTCGGTGTCGTCGCGAGCCTGTCGGGCTTTACTTCAGGTTCATCAGGACTTGCATGATTTCGTCCTGGGTCTTGATGGTTTGCGAGTTGGCCTGATAAGTGCGCTGGGCGATGATCATGTTCACCAGCTCTTTGCTCATGTCGACGTTGGACGCTTCCGTCGCCTGACCCACCACCTTGGACAGACCATTGGTGCCGGGCTGGCCCAGGATGGGCTGGCCGGACGCCGCCGTTTCGGTCCAGGCGTTGTTGCCCACCGGCTGCAGGCCCTGCAGGTTCGAGAAGTCGGCCAGCACGATGGTGCCAACGACTTGCGTTTCGCCGTTGGTGTAGCTGGCGACCAGGCTGCCGTCGCCGCCGATGTTGATGCCGCTGAATTCACCGGACGTGTAGCCGTCGGGTTTGGCGACCAGCTTGTAGTTGCCGCCGTACTGCGTCGTACCGGTGTAGTTCATGGCGATGCTGAGCGGATCGGCCGGGGTGGTGGCGCCACCGGGCTGCGCAAAGCTCAGGGTCACGACCGGGGCGCTGGTCAACGCGCCAGCGTTGTTGAACGTGAACTTCTGCGGATTGCCCCACGTGCCGCCCAGCTCGGTGGTCGGCGCCATCGCCTTGCCGTCCATCGTGTAGTACACGTCATAGACGCTGCCGGACGCATCGGCCGGGCGCTTCACGAAGTACTGCATCACCTGGTGCGAGTTGCCCAGCGAGTCGAACACCGTCATGGGCGACGCGTTGGTGTAGCTGTTGGAGATCGTCGGGTCGAACGGACGGCCGATTTCCGTCACGGCGGCGGTGTAGTCCTGGTAACCGGCGACCTGCGTCAGGTCGCCGCCCGTCACGGCGCCCGTGCCGTCCACGGTGATCAGGTTGGGCGCGGCGCCATAGGTGCCTGCCGGCGGCGGAGTCACCCAGGTCAGGGTGCCAATCGCGCTACGCGTGAAGGTGTACTGCGTGGCGGGCGAAGGCGGCGTGGTGCCCGTCAGGGTGACCGAACCGTTGACCGCCGGCGACGTGACCGTGTCGGTGGTGTAGATAACCTTGGCGTTTGCGTCCAGGTTGGCGACCGTCGTGCCCGTGGCGGTCGCCTGGGGCGCCACGTTGGCGGTCGGCAACTGCAGCTCGGTCGGGTTCGCACCGATGGCGCCTGCCGGGTAGCCCGTCATGCGGTAGCCCTGGGCGTTCACGATGAAGTTGTTCTTGTCGACCAGGAATTCGCCGTTGCGGGTGTACATCACCGCGCCGCTCTGGTCCGTGACGCGGAACATGCCCTTCGCGCCGTCGATGGCGATGTCGTATTCGCCGCCGCCGCCCTGCACGGTACCCACCGTGAAGCGCTGGCTGATCGCCGCCACCTTGACGCCCAGGCCCACGCGCGAGCTGGCGTAGACGTCAGCGAACGATGCGGTCGACGACTTGAAGCCGACCGTGCCCGAGTTGGCGATGTTGTTGCCGATCACATCCAGGTTCTGCGATGCGGCATTCAAGCCGCTCAATCCTTGTCCGAAGCCCATGTTTTCTCTCGCTAATCTATATATCTAGTGAAGCCGCCGCGCATGCGCCAGCGCCGATTCAAATCCGCCCGGTTCAGGCGCCGATCACCTTACGCACGTCCAGCATGCTGGTCTGGCCGTCCAGGCCCAGGTCCAGACGCAAGCCGTTAGTGGAATACGCCACGCTCTTGACCTGGCCGTAGCTCAGCACTTCCGCATTCACCTTCTTGCCATCGCCATCGGTGGCCAACACCGACACGGTGTACGCGCCGGCGTCCAGCGGCACGCCGCTGTCGTTCTTGCCGTCCCAGTTCAGGGTGAAGACACCCGTCTTCTGCTCGCCCATTTCAATGGTGCGCACGACGGCGCCATTCGAATCCGAGATGCGCACTTGCACCTTTTGCGCATCGCCTTGCAGGTCCAGGCCATAAGGCGTGACCACGCGTTCGGCGGCGTTATCGCTGTCCACGCCGACTTTGACCTTGGAGCCCGGGATCAGCACGCCCTTGCCGATCATCGCCACGGCGTTCATCGACTGCGACACATCGATCTGGCCGCTGATGGCCAGCATGGTGTTCTTCAGGTTGGTGATGCCTTCCACCGTGGAGATCTGCGCCAGCTGCGAGGTCAGCTCGGCGTTCTGCATCGGGTTCAGCGGATCCTGGTTCTGCAGTTGCGTCACCAGCAGCTTCAGGAACTGATCCTGCAAGCCCTGCGCCGTGCTGGAGCCGTTGGCGCCGCTTTGCGCCAGGCCCAGGCCGGTGGTGCTCGTGTTTTGGTCGACGGTGGTCATGGATTCACTCTGTCAAGAAATTAGGATTGACCGATGGTCAGCGTCTTCTGCATCAACGCCTTGGCGGTATTGAGCACCTCGACGTTCGCCTGGTAGGACCGCGATGCCGCGATCATGTTGACCGTCTCGGCCACCGGGTCGACGTTGGGCATGCTGATATAGCCCTGGGCATCAGCCAGCGGATGCTTGGGGTCGTAAACCTGTTTCAGGGGCGACGGGTCCTGGATGACGCCGGCCACGCGCACGCCGCCGATCTCTTGCCCCAACGCCTGGCCGGCAGCCGGGTTGACCTGGAACACGACCTGGCGGGCGCGATACGGCTGGCCGTCCGGACCCACGACGCTGTCGGCGTTGGCCATGTTGCTGGCCGACACGTTCATGCGCTGCGATTGCGCGCTGAGCGCCGAACCGGCGATATCGAAAATGCTCAACAAGGACATTGCCTGTCGCTCCCTTTATGGATCAATCCTGAATAGCGGTCTGCATGGTCCGGATACGGCCGGAGATCATCTGCATCGTGCTCTGGTAGTGCAAGGTGTTGTCGGCGAACTGCACGCGCTCGATATCCATGTCCACCGTGTTGCCATCCATGCTGGGCTGGTACGGCAGGCGGAACAGCAGCTCGGTCGGCCCCTGGGACACGGCCTTGGCCGGGATATGGCGCGCCGAGGTCAGCGCCAGCGACGTGTCCTGCAGGCGCATGGAGCCTTCCATGGCCGTCTGCATCGCGGCCTTGAAATCAAAGTCGCGAGCCTTGTAGTTGGGCGTGTCGGCGTTGGCGATGTTCGACGACAGCACTTCCTGACGCTGCGCGCGCAGCCCCAGGGCCTGCTGGTAGAACCGGAAATCTTCGTTAAGCCTGTCTAGCATCGTGGCGCCTTCGTGCGTTGCAATACGGATAGAGCAAGGGACTTCGGACACACCGTTATCCCATTGGATGACGGCATCATAGGGGCCGGCGGCAAAACACAATCAGCCAAATAACCTGCCATTTCTCATCCAATTCACGTATTGCCGAACGCGGCGGACTCCTACAATTCATTCATCATGAAAATCTCCGCACGACATCTCCGCGCGCGCGCCGGCTGCCTGATCGCGTTGACCCTGGCCTGCCTCGGGGCCGCCCAGGCGCAGGAAGCCGCCAGCCAGGCGCCCGAGGCGATCGCGGTCGCGGCGCAGAGCTATCTGCTTGATCAGCTGGCCGGGCTGCCCGGACAGCCGGCCGTCTCCATCGACCCGCCGCGCGCCGAACGCCTGACGCCCTGCGATGCCATGTCCCCGTTTATGCCCTCCGGCATGAAACTGCGGTCCCGCATGACGGTCGGGGTACGCTGCAACGCGCCCAAGCCCTGGACCACTTATGTGCAGGCGACCGTCAGCGTCCCCGGCTACTATTACGTCGCGTCGCGGATGATCTCGGCCGGACAGGCCTTGACGCCGAACGACCTGTCCCCCCGGGACGGCGACCTGGTTTCGCTCCCCCCCGGGGCCATCACCGACCCGCAGACCGTCGTCGGCATGACGGCCGCCTACCGCATCAACGCCGGGCAACCGGTCCGAGGGTCGTCCCTGCGCAATGCGCAATCGGTCGTGCGCGGCTCGAACGTCCGGATCAATGCGCGCGGCAACGGTTTCGTGGTCAGCAGCGAAGGCCAGGCGATGGACAATGCCGCGCCTGGCGCGATGGTCCAGGTGCGCACAGGCAACGGCCAGGTGGTCAGCGGCGTGGTTCGGAATGCGGGGTTGGTTGAAATACAACTGTAGGTAATGTTACAAATCGCGGTGCACCCGCCGATGACCTGCCCTAAAGTTCGTTCCGGCCCTGCCGTTACAGAGACATAAGTAGGCGGATCCGTCGCAAACCGACCCAGGACGCCCTGCGGAGAAAACCTTGAAAATCAATTCGACCCCCAATCGGCCCATTTCCGCCGACACCGTTGCCCAACGCCAGGATTCCGCGTTGGCACAGGCGTATGGCGCCAGCAATGGCAGCGGCTCCAGCAGCTCGCAAGTGGCGCTGAGCTCGGCGTCGCGCAAGATGCTGGCCCTGCAAGACGGTTCGAACGACATCAATGTCGAGCGCGTGGCCGCCATTCGCGCCGCGATTGCCTCGGGCCAATTGAAGATCGATACCGGCAAGATCGCCGACAGCCTGATTGCCAGCGCCCGTGATCTGCTGAAGTAAGCCTCCGTTCACCGCCCTACCGCCTTCAAAGCATGACCATGACCCCCGTCGATTCCCTTCAGTCCTGCATGCGGCAGGAAGATGCCCTGATCACCGAGTTCTCCTCCATTCTGGAAGAAGAGACCGAAGTGCTGGTGGGCCCCGGGAACGTCGGCGCGCTGCAGGCCATCACCGAACGCAAGGGGCGCATCGCCCAGCAGCTGGTTGACCTGAGCGCAATCCGCGACGGCCTGCTGTCTAAAATCGGCCTGCCCATTGGGCATGCCGGCACCGAACAGGCCGCCGTGCTGCACCCGCAGTTGTCCGGCATCTGGCAGGCCCTGCTGACCAAGTCCGCGTCGGCCAATGAGATCAATATGCGCAACGGCGCCCTGATCGACGTGCACCTTCGCTATACCCAGCAATCGCTGGATGCGCTGCGCAACATCAATGGCGTGGGCGTCGCCACTACCTATGACGCGCATGGCCGTGGCGCTCGTGGCACGCCGGGACGCAAGCCGATCGTGGCGGGCTGACCGCCCCACTGGCACCCGGCCATGAAA
>NZ_JBHFII010000025.1:34979-37347 GCF_057334215.1 Achromobacter maghribensis
GCGCCGCCTTTTTCATGGCCAGGACATCCAGGACATCACGCGCCGCCCGTCATCTCCAGCATCGCGAACATTTTCAAGATCGCCACCGGCAGCATGCGGCCCGACAGCTTGCGTTCCGATCCCACGATGCCCGACAGCGGTCCGCGCACCACATCGGCGGATGGCGAATGCGCCATCTGCCAGCAAGCGGCGCCCAACTGGCCGGCCATCAGAGCCTGGCGCGCGAGCGTATGCGCGCCATCGACGGCAGGCAGCGCCTGCCACGCATTGGCCATATAGCGAAAGCCCGCGCGCGCCTCATCCTGCAGCACCAGCCAACGCGCCACGGTGGCGGCATCGGCTTGCGCCGCCGGCAGGTTCGTCAAGCCAAACAACTGCGCGGCGATCTCGCCGCTGTCCGTATCGATCAAGCGGGCGCACACCAGACGGATCGGCGCCCCGCCGCTCTTGCCGGGCAAGGCCACTTCGGTGCCCGACGCCCACAGCGCCAGCGGCACGCGCTTGCCCCCATTGTCGGCCAGCAGGCCGGGCATGTCGCCCGGTTGGCCCACCGGCAGGTAGCCAACGCTTTTGCCGACGGCGTTCAGGTTCGTGGGGCATTCGTCCTGGATCACGCGCATGCCACCCGCGCAGCGCGCGACCCACGACACGCCCTGCCCGTTCAGTGACTGCCACAGGCCGGACGTGCCGGCCTCCAGCATGTGCACCAGCGGCAGACGCGGCAACTGCTCACCCAGCCAGCGCACTCGGGATTCCAGCGCCAGGCCGGCATCGGGCTGGCCCGACGCCGCAGGCGCAAACGACGTCAGCATGCCGTGCGCCAACGCCAACTGTTGTGCAGGCGCAGCCAACGCGGCACCGCGATCGCTCATCAGTAAAGCGCCGAACAACGTGCCGCCGGGCAGGCCTTCGCCCTTCATCGTGGTCTTGCCATGCACGACCAGCAAGTGGCGGTGGCAGGCGGCGGAGAATTCACGCCGTACCATCGCCAGCGGCGCGTCGCCCAATGCCGCCAGGCTCGCGCCCGCGCCATCGGCCACATACTCGCGCCAGGAGGCGCGCGCTTGCGCGCACGCCGGATCGCTGTCCAGCATCGAGATCGTGTCATCCAGGTTCTGCGCGGCCGTGATCGAGGCCGAACCGCCCTGCGGACGCAGAATCGCCGAGGCCAGCAACTGCCGGCGGCGCGCCGGATCCACCGCCTCGGCCTCGCGGGCGGCCGGCGCCAGGGACGCCAGGTCGGCCTCGCTGGGCGTGTACAGCGCCCGCGCGCGCTCGACCATCGCGAACGCGCGGTCGATCAGCACGTCGGCACGCGCCAGTTCCATGTGCTCGGGCACCTTTTGCCCGACCGACATGTAGTGGATCGGCAGCCGGTGGCGGATCGCCGTGTCCAGCGCCGCGCCCAGGCGCGTGGCCTCGTCCAGCTTCGTGATGATGCAGCCGGCCACGTCCTCGCCCACGCCGTTGCGATACGCATGGGCCACTTCATCCAGTGTGTCGCCCTGGCTGGCGGCGTTCAGCACCAACAGGCGGCGCACCGGCTTGCCGGCGTTGCACAGCATGGCGGCCTGCTCGGCCACCAGGCGATCGCGCTGGCTGATACCCGTGGTGTCGATCAGCACGATCTTGCGGTTGCCCAGCTCCGCCAGGATGCGGCGCAGCTCGGCGGCATCCCGCACGGAGTGCGCGGGCACGCCCATCAGCCGGCCGTAGATCTGCAACTGTTCAAGCGCGCCAATCCGGAACAAGTCCGTGGTCAGCATCGCAACCTGGTCGCGGCCCTCTCGCGCCACGCAACGGGCGGCCAATTTTGCCAGCGTCGTGGTCTTGCCAACACCGGTCGGGCCCACCAACGCGTACACGCCCCCGGCCAGGAATTCATCTTCGGACGCGACGACGGGCAAGTGCGTCATCAGTTCGTTGCGCGCCCAGGCTTGCGCGGCGTCGGCCCCCATGCCTTGGGGAAGGCGTTCCACCAAGGTGCGGACCAGCTTCGTGCTGAAGCCCGCGTCCAGCAGACTGCGGAACAGCGCGGCGGCCGCGGGTTCGCGGCCTGATCCCGCCCGGCCGCCCCACAGCAGGCCGTCCATGCGGGTTTCCAGCGCGCCGCGCAATGCGCTGATCGCATCTTGCAGACCGGCCGCGGTGTCAGTGGGCAACGCGGCGGCCGGCATGGCCGGCGCGGCACGCAGCGGCGCATCCGGCATCCGGGCCATCGACGGCGCGGCGGCGGCAGGGGCAGGCATCGCGGGCATCGGCATGGCCGGCGCGGGCGCACACGGCATCACGGATGCCGGCGCGGCGGCGGGTGGAACGCTTGGCATGGCGACGGGCGCCGGGGCCGCTGCCGCGGCCGGGCGGGCCG
>NZ_JBHFII010000026.1:0-17045 GCF_057334215.1 Achromobacter maghribensis
GCGCGGGGGGGGGCGGCGGCCGTTGAACCGTTGCAGCTTGGCTTCGGCCGGCAGCACGCGCGACCATAGCCGCCATTGGTTCTGCGACGCCGTGCGCACGAATTCGGCGCGGTCTTCGGCGGGAACCTCGGACACGGCGGCGCGCAGGGTACGGATCGTGGTGACGATGTAGCCGATCGCCACGTCTTCCATGAACTTGTGCCGGAAGTACGACACCGTCACCAGCGTGGCCGCCTGCGTCAGCAGCACGGAACCCAGGATCAACAGGATCAGGCGCGCCCGCAGCGAACGCGGCACCAGGAAACCGAGGGAAAAGCGCATCAGGGCGAAAACCGGTAGCCAATGCCCCAGACGGTCTGGATCCAGCGCGGCTGCTTGGGATCGTCTTCGATGACGCGGCGCAGGCGCAGGATGGCGATGTCGATGGCGCGGTCGTTGCGTTCGCCGGCGTCGTCGTCGCGGGCCAGCGCCAGAAGACGCTCGCGCGACAGCGGCTTGCCGGCGTTGCGCACCAGGGCTTCAAGCAGGTTGATTTCGCCCCCGGTCAACTTCACCACGGTGCCTTCGCGCGACAACTGGCGCGAGGACGGATCGAACAGGAAGGGGCCGAACGTGACCGGCGCGTCCTTGGTCAGCGCCGATGGGCCGCGCTTGCGACGCAGCACGGCCTCGATGCGGGCCAGCAGTTCGCGCGGATCGAATGGTTTGCCGACATAGTCGTCGGCGCCGGCTTCCAGGCCGATGATGCGGTCCACGGCTTCGTCGCGGGCGGTCAGGAGGATGACGGGGATGTCCTCGCCTTGTTCACGCAAGCGGCGGCAAGCGTCGGCGCCGTCGCCGCCGGGCAACATGCGGTCCAGCACGAGCAGATCGGGCGCGTAGCGGGTGATGCGGGACGACAGATCGGTCGCGTCCGGCGCCAGCAAGGTGTCGTAGCCGTGGCGATTCAGGTAGTCGGCCAGCAGTTGCCGTAACGCCGGATCGTCGTCGACGACCAGCAGCTTGGTGTGAGGATTGTCCATGGATGCCATAGTGAGGCGCGCCGCGTCTGGCCGCAAGAGGGAAGAAATCAACTGAAATACACCTGTTGCACGATGTACGCCGTGTTTGCCGGCGCGTTGCCGGAAACACGCGGCGCGTCATGGAGTGGCCCTAAAATAGACCGACTGGCCTTGCCGCTCGTCCGGTTTCCTAAAAATCGTTTACAGCTACGGCGGCATCCCCTCTCTACACTGGTCCGTATGGTTGCCCCTTCACTCTGGCGCAGACGGCTGTTGCACGCGGCGCTGGCCGCAGGTTTATCCTGCCCGTTGGCTTCCGCGCTTGGCGACACTCCCATTGCGTCCCCTGATTTCGCGTCGCCGCCTTCCCAGGTGGCGCCGGTACGCATGGCGCGCGGCATCGGGGTTTTGTCCCCGGTTCAGCCTATCCCAGTGCGGCCCGCGCCTTCGATGGAAGCCCGGGCGATGCCGCTGGATCCGTCCCCGTGCGACCTGCAAGTGGCGGAACCGGCCATGGACACCAGCGTGCAGGGCGGAGGCGACAGCGATGAGGGACTGATTCCCGGGATCGGCGCCTCGCTGTCGGGCGCGGCCGACGCGTCGCCCCTGGGCTGCGAACAGACCGCCGCCCCGGCCGAGGAAACCACGCCCGACTACGCCTTCGCGCTGGAAGACGGGGATCTGCCCCGTGTGCCGGTCGTGGTGATCTCGGGCGTTTCACGTCCCAGCCGTCCTTGGTTCGCCTCCGTCAGCGGCCAGGACGGCCTGCGTTACGGCGGCGACCGCAATTGGGTGTACCGCAACACCGCCGGGCCGTCCGTCACCGTGGGCAACATCAACGCCAATGCCCCCGCCTGGGGCAGCAGCGCGCCAGTGGGCGGCTTGCAAATCGCAAACTGGGCCGGCGCTTCCGCGACCGTGCCCGAGGGCAGCTTCGGCTATTCCTCGTCGCTGGGCAAACTGAACCGCATGGACCCCACTGCCAGTTCGGGCGCCGTGGACTATGGCGCGTCGGTTGGCAGCGGCAGCGTGCGCTATGGGCTGACGCCCGCCCTGACGCTGGAAGGCCAGATGCAGAGCGCGCCGTCGCTGACGACCCGCGGCATGGGCACCACCTACGCCGCAGGCGAATACGGCACCTTCCAGGCCGGCGCCACGCAAAGCTCGTTCGACGCTGCCAACGCCTGGCGCTACCGCTTCGGCTATAGCGTAGACGTGGCCGATGCCGTCAACCTGGGCTACACGAACGAACAGACCGGGGCCGGATTCGGCGACCTGTCCAACTATTCCGGCGGCGTGGCGTCGTCCCCGCAGTCGCGCAATACCTTCACGGCGGGCGTGCCCATCACGGGCTGGGGCACGCTCAGCGGCACGTATTCCGGGCTGCATGAAGGGTCGACGCTGGCCGAGCAGCGCGTGGGACTGACGCACAGCATGTTCGTCGCCCCTAAAGTGAAGCTGGCGGTGGGGGCCGACCGCGACATCATTTCGGGCAACTACGAATGGCGCGCGAACCTGAGCATGCCGGTGGACACCTTCATGCGTGGCACCTGGTTCAGTTGGTAGCCGGCCCGCCGGACGGACGGAAATATCCCCTTAAAGGGGGCGGTCCGAAATTGCGGCTTAAAATCCCTGCCATGATGCTCCCGGCCTACCCCCATGTCTGACGCGCGCGCCCTCGGCGTATTGCAGCGCGTTTTCGGTTACGAATCCTTCCGCGGCGACCAGCAAGCCATTGTCGAACAAGTGATCGACGGCGGCGACGCGCTGGTCCTGATGCCCACCGGCGGCGGGAAATCGCTCTGTTACCAGATTCCCTCGCTGGTCCGTGAAGGCACCGGCATCGTCGTGTCGCCCCTGATCGCGCTGATGCAGGATCAGGTCGACGCCCTGACCGAACTGGGCGTGCGCGCGGCCTTCCTGAACTCCACGCAGGAATGGCGCGTGGCCCGCGACGTCGAACAGGCGTTCCTGGCCGGCGAACTGGACTTGCTGTATGTCGCCCCCGAACGGCTTCTGACCGACCGCTGCCTGCAACTGCTGGAACGCGGCCGCATCGCGCTGTTCGCCATCGACGAGGCGCATTGCGTGTCCCAATGGGGGCACGACTTCCGGCCGGAATACCTGGGCCTGTCGATGCTGCACGAACGTTGGCCTGACGTGCCGCGCATCGCGCTGACGGCTACGGCCACCGCCGACACGCGCACCGAAATCGCCCAGCGCCTGTCGCTGGACGACGCCCGCCATTTCGTTTCCAGCTTCGACCGCCCCAACATCCGCTACCGCATCGTCGAAAAGAACGAGGTGCGCAAGCAGTTGCTGGACATGATCCGCACGGAACACGACGGCGAGTCCGGCGTGGTGTATGGCCTGTCGCGGGCGCGCGTGGAGGAAACCGCCGAATTCCTGTGCAACCAGGGCATCGACGCCATGCCGTACCACGCCGGGCTCAGCCCGCAGGTGCGCGCCGCCAACCAGTCCCGGTTCCTGCGGGAAGACGGCGTGGTCATGGTGGCCACCATCGCCTTCGGCATGGGCATCGACAAGCCTGATGTGCGCTTCGTGGCTCACATCGACCTGCCCAAATCCGTTGAAGGCTACTACCAGGAAACCGGCCGCGCCGGCCGCGATGGCCTGCCCGCCACCGCCTGGCTGGCCTATGGCCTGCAAGACGTGGTGCAGCAGCGCCGCATGATCGACGAATCGCCCGGCGACGAGTCCTACCGCCGCCGTCTGGGGCAGCAGCTGGACGCCATGCTGGGGCTATGCGAAACCGTGGAATGCCGCCGCGTGCGGTTGCTGGCGTATTTTGGCCAGCAGATCACGGCCTGCGGCAATTGCGACGTGTGCCTGGAACCGCCGCAAGCCTGGGACGGCACGGTCGCTGCGCAGAAAGTGCTGTCGGCCGTCTATCGCCTGTGGAAAGAACGGGGCCAGCGTTACGGCGCGGGCCACATCATCGACATCCTGCGCGGCAAGGTCACCGACCGCACCAAGCAGCATGGCCATGAAACGCTAAGCGTGTTCGGCGTGGGCGAAGACCTGAGCGATACGGCGTGGCGCGGCGTGCTGCGCCAGTTGTTGGCGCAGGGTCTGCTGACGGTGGACAACGAAGGGTTCGGCACGCTGGCCCTGACCGAAGGCAGCCGCGCGGTGCTCAAGGGCGAACGCCAGTTGATGCTGCGGCGCGAATCCGAAAAGAAGACCCGGTCGGGCAAAACCAGCAGCGGCCGCCCCAAGGCTGCCACGATCGACCTGCCGGCCGAACTGCAACCCGTTTTCGAGGCGCTGCGCGCCTGGCGCGGCGAAGTGGCAAAAAGCCACGGCGTGCCGGCCTACGTCATCTTCCATGACGCCACGCTGCGAGAAATCGCCCTGGCGCAACCCGACTCCATGGATGCGCTCAGCCACATCAGTGGCGTGGGCGCGCGCAAGCTCGAAGCCTACGGCGAAGAAATCCTGCAGCGCGTGGCCAAGCCGGTGCTGTAACACCCGGCCCGTTGCCGCCGTCAATACGACGGCGGCGGCAAGAGCGGCACCGGCGCGCGCTCTTTTCCAAAGACCGACCGGTACGCCAGGATGTTGAACACCAGCACCACCGGTATCCCCACGACCGCGCCGGCCATGACCAGGCGCATCGAACCCAGCGCGCCCGCGCCGTCCCACAAGGTCATGTCGTCCAGGATGAGGTAAGGGAACAGGCTGTACGCCAAGCCGCTCAGCATCAGCAGGAACAACGCGACGCAGAGCACGAACGGCAACCAGCTGAAACGGTCGGCGCGGCCGGGCAGGCGGGCCAGCAGCATCTCGGCCGCCACATACGCCGCCAGCATCAGCACCCATACCGTGGCGGCCAGACTCAGGTGCGCGATGTTGCTCCATTTATAGAAAATGCCCGCGTTGGCCAGCCCCAGCGTCACCGCGATGGCCACCATGCCCACGGCCGTCCAGCGGATGGCGTGGCGCGCCCACGCGGCGGCGCGGCGCTGCAGATCGCCATCCACCCGCATGACCAGCCAGGAGGCGCCCAGCAGCACGTAAGCCGCCACGGCGCACAGGCCCACGAACATCGCGAACCAGCCGTAGCCGGCGTCGGACTGATAGCCCGTGGCGATCCGGCCCAGCAGCATGCCCTGGCCGAAGGCCGTGATGATCGAGCCCGCCCAGAAGCCGAATATCCAGCGCGGCTTCATCTCGTTGCGCGCACGGATGCGGAATTCGAACGACACGCTGCGCAGCATCACCCCCAGCACCATGCAGGTAAGCGGGCCATAGAGTTTGCCCAGCACCGCCCCCCATGCGAACGGGAACGCCGACGCGAACAAACCCATGCCCAACAGCAACCAGAATTCGTTGGCGTCGCGCCACGGGCTCAAGAGCGACATCATGCGGCCGCGCTCGTGTTCGGGCGCCAATTGCAGCAGGATGCCCACGCCTAGGTCGAAGCCGTCCAGAACCATGCCCGCGGCGATCACCACGAACAGCAGCCCCATGAAGGCAAGCGGCATCCAGAAGGAGGGGTCTTCAGGGCTCAGGCCCTGCGAAGCGGCCAGCATGGCGATCATGGCGAGCCTCCGCCCAGTTTGCGCACGGGCACGACGCCGTAGCGTGCCGCGTGGAACAGCATGGCGGCGAACGCGGCCAGCAGCAAGGCATAGAGCAGGCCATAGCCCACCAGCCCGTAGAGGACGGTGCTGGAGGCCGTCTGGCCCAGCACTTCAGATTGCGTGATGGTGCCGTTGACGGCAAAGGGCTGCATGCCAATGATGGACACCCACCAGCCGGCCACCACCGCGATACCGCCCGAGAACATCATGCCGCACAGCACGCGTTGCCACCAGACCGGCAACGTGGACGGGTCCAGCCCGCGGCGGAACGTCCACAGGAACGTCACGCAGGCCACGGCGAGCATCAGCAAGCCCAGGCCCACGGCCACCCGCAGCGACCAGAAGGTCAGCGCGACCGGCGGCAACATGCCGGAATACTTGTCCAGGCCTTGATAGGTACCGTCCGCATTGCGGTGCAGCCACATGCCGCCAGCGTTGCGGATGGTCACGTCCGACAGGTTGGCATGCGTGCGCGCGTCCGGCCATCCGAAAATCACCAGTTGGGGCTCGGCGCCGCTTTCCCAGAAGCCGGCGGCGGCAGCCGCCTTGGCGGGCTGCAGCTTGGCCACCATCTGGCCGGCGCCCGTGGCCACCGGCACCTGCAGGAAAGCCGCGACCACTGCGATCACCAGGCCGGTCTTGAACGTATTGCGTTCGCCATCGCCCAGCGGCCGGCGCAGCGCCTGCAAGGCGGAGACGCCCATCATCAGGAACGAGGCGGTCAACGCCGCGCCCACGACCACGACGGCCATGCGCCAGCCGACCGAGGGATTCAGCACCACGGCCGCCCAGTCGTAGACCTGGTAGCGGCCATCGACCAGGATGGCGCCGTCGGGCGTCTGCATCCAGGACTGCAAGGCCAGCACCCAGAACACCGCCACCAGCTGGCCCACGGCCACCATCAGCACCGCCAGCGTATGCGCGCCATCGGACACCCGGCGCTGGCCGAACAACATGACGCCCAGGAAGCACGACTTCAGTATGAAGACGGACAGGATGCCGTAGCCCAACAAGGGGCCGGCGACATTGCCGATCTTGTCCATCAGGCCGGCCCACAGGCCGCCAATCTGGATCAGCACGGGCACGCTGGCGGCAAGCGTCAGCACGAAGGCCAGCGCGAATATGCGTACCCAGAAGCGGTAAGCGGCGGTCCAGCCGCCCCGGCCAGACCAGCGGGCGCGCACTTTGAAAAACAGCAGGACCCAGGCAAGCGCCAGCGAAACCGCCAGGAATAGCGCCAGAAAGCTCAGGCTGGCCACGAACTGCGCACGGGCCAGGGAAAGGGTGGATATATCCATAATGGCCCGTAGTGTAGAGCCAGTTACAAGACTGTGGGGACAGTTTGAAACCGGTTGCACAGGGTTCAAAAAGGCCCCTCGCGCGGAACGTGGCAAAATTGACGCTTTGTCGCCGCTTTTTCCTATTCTTTCAAGAATGACCTCCGCCACGACGCCGACCCCAGCTGCATCCAATTTCCTGCTCAACATCGTCCAGGACGACCTCGAAGCCAATCGCTTCCAGGGCAAACGTTGGGCGGGCAAGCCTGGCCCGGCCGCGGTGCAGCAACAGGGGGCCCCGGATCCGGCCCGCATCCGCACGCGCTTCCCGCCGGAGCCGAATGGCTACCTGCACATCGGCCACGCCAAGAGCATCTGCGTGAACTTCGGCCTGGCGCGCGATTTCGGCGGCGTCTGCCACCTGCGCTTCGACGACACCAATCCCGAAAAGGAAGACCAGGAATACGTCGACGCCATCATCGAGGCCGTTCGCTGGCTGGGCTTTGACTGGAAGGCCGACAACGGCCAGGAAAACCTGTACTTCGCCAGTGACTACTTCGGCTACATGTACGAATTCGCCGAGGCGCTGGTCGAAGCCGGCCACGCCTACGTCGACGAGCAAAGCCCCGAAGCCATCCGCGCCAACCGCGGCACGCTGACCGAACCCGGCATCGACTCGCCCTGGCGCAACCGCCCGGCTGCCGAGTCGGTCACGCTGCTGCGCGAAATGCGCGACGGCAAGCATCCGGACGGCAGCCTGGTGCTGCGCGCCAAGATCAACATGGCGTCGCCCAACATCAACCTGCGCGACCCGGTGATGTACCGCGTGCGCCATGCCACCCACCACCGCACGGGCAACCAATGGTGCATCTACCCGATGTACAGCTGGGCCCACCCGGTGGAAGACGCGCTGGAAGGCATCACGCACAGTGTCTGCACGCTGGAATTCGAAGATCAGCGCCCGTTCTACGACTGGATCCTGGCGCGCCTGGCCGAACTGGGCAAGCTGGCCCAGCCGTTGCCGCACCAATATGAATTCGCCCGCCTGAACCTGAGCTACGTCGTCACCAGCAAGCGCAAGCTGCTGCAACTGGTGCGCGAAGGCCACGTGGACGGCTGGGACGACCCCCGCATGCCGACCCTCTTCGGCCTGCGCCGCCGCGGCTACACGCCGGCCTCGATCCGCCTGTTCTGCGATCGCACGGCGGTATCCAAGTCCGATTCGCGCATCGACTACAGCCTGCTTGAGCAAGCCGTGCGCGACGACCTCGACCCCATCGCCGCGCGCTCGGTGGCCGTGCTGGACCCGATCAAGCTGGTCATCACGAACTACCCGGAAGGCCAGACCGAAATCTGCACCGCGCCCCGCAACCCGCACGATCCGGAAGCCGGCTTGCGCGAGTTCCCGCTGTCGCGCGAGCTCTGGATCGAACGCGACGACTTCCGCGAAGAAGCGCCGAAGAAGTACTTCCGCCTGTTCCCCGGCAACACCGTGCGCCTGAAGTACGGCTACGTCGTGCGTTGCACCGGCTTCACCAAGAACGAAGCCGGCGACGTCGTTGAAGTGCAGGCCGAGTACCTGCCGGAGACCCGTAGCGGCACGCCGGGCGCCGACAGCGTCAAGGTCAAGGGCAACATCACCTGGGTCAGCGCGGCCCACGCGGTGTCCGCGCAGATCCACCTGTACGACCGCCTGTTCGCCGACGCCCGCCCCGATGGCGGCGACAAGGACTTCCTGGCCTGCCTGAACCCGAACTCCAAGCAGACCGTCACGGCCTGGCTGGAACCCGGCACCGTTGCCACGCCGGGCGCCACCTGGCAGTTCGAGCGCCTGGGCTACTTCACGGCCGACCTGAAGGAATCCTCCGAAGCCGCGCCGGTGCTCAACCGCATCGTGACGCTGCGCGATTCGTGGGCGCAAGGCTGACCCGCCCGCGCGCATATCACGGGAAAAGGCGCCTTCGGGCGCCTTTTTCTTTCGTCTTCCCAACTGCGCACCCCGCCGCCCGGCGGGTTATCATCCCCGACATCCCGCAGCCGGTCGTGCGCGCCGTTTCCTGGCGCCCGGACCGCCAGCCACCATCAAGATGAATACTGAATCCCTAGCCCTGGACTTCAAAAGCGCCACCCTGTATGCCATCCGGGTGGTTCTGCACAGCGCAGACCCCGAACGCCTCATTGCCGCGCTGGCCAAGCGCATGGCCGACGCCGGCAGCTTCTTCGAGAACGAACCCGTCGTCATCGACGCCAGCCGCGTCGACGAGAAGATCGATTGGAAGGCCCTGGTAGCCGCGCTGCGCAGCCATAACCTGCCCCCGATCGGCGTCGTGGCCGAAGGCGCCAACCTGAAAGCCGCGCGCGAGGCCGGCCTGACGCCGGTGGAACTGTCCACCCCTGCCGCCCGTCCCGCCCCCATGGTCGACACCGCGCCGCCTAACGACGTGTCCACGCCCGTGCCCTCGGTGCCGGCCGCCGCCGTCGAGACCGCGCCCGCGCCGACGGACACGTCCGCCACCGATGCGCCCGCTGCGGAAGCGGCCGACGCCACGGACAAACCCGCCGCGGCCGCCTCCGGCGAACCCATGCCGGCGCGCGAAGCCAGCAGCACCACATCGGCGCCCGCCCCCACGCAAGCCGCACCGCACTCGTCGTCGGCCCTGGTCATTACCAAGCCGCTGCGCTCGGGCCAACGCGTCTATGCACGGCACACGGACCTGGTCGTGATCGGCATGGTCAGCCAGGGCGCGGAAGTCATCGCCGATGGCAACGTGCACGTCTACGGCCCCTTGCGCGGCAAAGCCATGGCCGGCGCACGCGGCGACACGTCGGCGCGCATCTTCACGACGCATCTGGACGCGGAGCTGCTTGCCGTGGCCGGCGTGTACCGCGTGGTGGAAGACAAGCTGGACCGCACGCTGCAAAACCAACCGGCGTTGATCCGCCTGGACGGCGATACGTTACGCATCGAAGCGCTGAAAGCCTGAATGGTTTTTGCGCCGCGAAGCGAACGTCTCAACACATTCTGTAAGAAGCCTTACATGGGCTTTTTGCTTTACGATAACGCGATTTATTCGAACATAAGGGTTTGATCGTCATGACACGCATTGTTGTGGTGACTTCCGGCAAAGGCGGCGTGGGTAAAACCACGACGAGCGCCAGTTTTTCCGCGGGCCTCGCGATGCGGGGCCACAAGACCGCTGTCATCGACTTCGATGTCGGCCTGCGCAATCTCGACCTCATCATGGGCTGCGAGCGTCGCGTGGTGTACGACTTCGTCAATGTGATCCAGGGCGAAGCCACCCTCAACCAGGCGCTGATCAAGGACAAGCAGCTTGAAAACCTGTTCATCCTGCCCGCCTCGCAAACGCGCGACAAAGACGCGCTGACGCAGGAAGGCGTGGAGAAGGTCATCAATGACCTGAAGGAAATGGGCTTCGAGTACATCGTCTGCGATTCGCCCGCCGGCATCGAGACGGGCGCGCTGATGGCCGCCTACTTCGCCGACGACGCGCTGGTCGTGACCAACCCGGAAGTCTCGTCGGTGCGCGACTCCGACCGCATCCTGGGCATCCTGGCAGCCAAGTCCAAGCGCGCAGTGGACGGCGGCGAGCCGGTCAAGGAATTCCTGCTGCTCACGCGCTACAACCCGAAGCGCGTCGTCGACGGCGAAATGCTGTCGCTGGGCGACATCGAAGACATCCTGCGCATCAAGCTGATCGGCGTCATCCCCGAATCGGAAGCGGTGCTGCAAGCGTCGAACCAGGGCCTGCCGGCCATTCACCTGAAAGAAACCGACGTCTCCGAGGCCTACAAGGACGTCGTGGCCCGTTATCTTGGCGAAGACAAGGCCCTGCGCTTTACCGACTACGAAAAGCCCGGTCTTCTGAAACGTCTGTTCGGAGGCAAGTAAGCAATGTCCTTCCTGTCGTTTCTGCTTGGTCAAAAGAAATCTTCCGCCTCCGTCGCCAAGGAAAGGTTGCAGATCATCCTGGCCCACGAGCGGGGCCGCGGCGACTCGCCCGATTACCTGCCGCAGCTGCAGCAGGAGCTTATCGCCGTGATTTCAAAATACGTGAAGATCAACCCCGAAGACATCAAGGTGCACCTGGAACGCCAGGACACGCTGGAGGTGTTGGAAGTGAAGATCGAGATGCCGCAAAACGAAGCGCCCTGATGCGGCGATGCGCGCCGGAGCATCCGGCGCGCATGCTTCGCAGTAAAAAAAACGCCTGGCATTGCCAGGCGTTTTGCTTTGGGCGCAGGGGCTTAGTGTTTGCCGACCTGATCGCCAATCACGCCACCGATCGCCGCTCCGCCCACCGTCCCGAGGACGCCGCCGTTGGTGATCACGGCGCCTGCGACACCGCCCAATGCGGCGCCGCCAACCGTGCTCTTCTGACGATGGCTCATGCCGTCCCACGACGAACAGCCCGCCATGGTGGCAGTCATTGCCAGTGCGACACAGATTTTGGAAAGAGATGCGATTTTCATGATGAGACTCCTATTCTTGTACCCCGGGGCCGCACCATGGACCTGATGCGAGCGCGCGGTCCCCTTATGGGTTTAGAAGTTTCAGGATCTCAAAATAACGGCCCGGGCGGTGTGAGGTTTGCCCAGGAATTGTGTCAAACGGCGAGTGAATCTTTGCACGTCCCAGGGACAGTGTTGCAGCCCGCTCCGGCTATTTGACCAGACGTAACACGTCGCGGAAGCGCGGATGCTCGCACGTCTCCATCCACTCGAAAATGGCCATTTCGGCGGTGACGATTTCGGCGCCATGCGCACGCGCGCGCCGCAACGCCGCGTGATGGTCCGAAGGCTTGCGCGACCCCGCCGCGTCCGACACCAGCACGGCCTTATAGCCCATGTCCGCCAGACCGATCACGGTTTGCAGCACGCAGATGTGCGCTTCGCACCCCGCCACCAGAATGGTCTTGCGCGCGGCCGGCAGCCACGCTTCGAAGCCCGGCTCACGCGCGGAAGAAAAGTGCATCTTCTGGAAAGTGGACTGCACGATGCCGCGCAGCGGATCCACGGTAACGCCCAGCATCTTGCTGTGATGCTCGGTGGCGATCACCGGTACATCAAGCAGCCGCGCGGCTTGCGCGAGCTTGTGCGTGGTGTGCAGCACGGCCTCGTTGTCGTGGATGACGGGCATCAGGCGGCCCTGCATGTCGACGATGAGGAAAGTGGAATCAGAGGCTTGCAGCAGCATCGGGGATCTCCGGAAAGCCGGCAACGAAATAGAGGAAACCGCAGCGCGGCGAAGCCAACGCCCGCCCGTGTTGCTCAATGATATCGCGGTGGCTCGACCGACAGATTCAGGGTCTTGGCGACGGACCGCAGCCGCTTGTCTTTGGTCCACAGCGAGGCACCGGGCGTCAGGCGGGTCGATGCAAGCAGATGCAGGTCGACGTAGCCGATGCCTTTTCCAAATAGCCGTTCGGCATGAAGAAAGTGTATTGCCTCGTCGTGGCTTGCTCGAACCGCTTGCGGCAATAGCGTCAGCGCGCTCAACACCATGTCACGCTTGGCCAGCGAACCGAGCGCCAACTCGCCCACTATGAACGGGTGCGTCAAGACGAGTTCATTGTGGAGCAATTGCTCAAGCCTGGGCTCGCTTGCTCCAAGGTGAATCAAAATTGACATCATATGATGCTATTTTTGACTCTATCACCGCGAAAAAAATCCCGGCGCATCGGCCGGGATTCTCGGACTGAATAGCCTGATCGCTTACTTCAGCGCCTTGTAGCGCAGGCGCTTGGGCTTGGCGCCCTCTTCGCCCAGGCGGCGCTTCTTGTCGGCTTCGTACTCTTGGTAGTTGCCGTCAAAGAACACGGCTTGCGAATCGCCTTCGAATGCCAGGATGTGGGTCGCGATGCGATCCAGGAACCAGCGATCGTGGCTGATGACCATGACGCTGCCGGGGAACTCCAGCAGGGCATCTTCCAGCGCGCGCAGGGTTTCCACGTCGAGGTCGTTGGACGGTTCGTCAAGCAGCAGCACGTTGCCGCCGGCGATCAGCGTCTTGGCCATGTGCAGGCGGCCGCGTTCGCCGCCGGACAACTGGCCCACGACCTTATTCTGATCGCCACCCTTGAAGTTGAAGCGACCCAGATAGGCACGCGACGACATTTCGAACTTGCCCACCGTGAGGATGTCGGCGCCGTCGGCCACCGCATCGAACACCGTCTTCTTGTCTTCCAGCGCATCGCGCGACTGGTCGACGTAGGCCAGCTTCACGGTCTGGCCGATGTTGACTTCGCCCGAATCCGGTTGCTCGCGGCCCGCGATCATGCGGAACAGCGTCGACTTACCGGCGCCGTTGGGGCCGATGATGCCGACGATGGCGCCCGGCGGCACCTTGAAGCTGAGGTTATCGATCAGCAGGCGATCGCCGTAGGCCTTGCTGACATTGTTGAATTCAATGGCCTCGTTGCCCAGGCGCTCACCCACGGGAATGAAGATTTCCTGGGTTTCGTTGCGCTTCTGGTATTCGTAGGACGACAGCTCTTCGAAGCGGGCCAGACGCGCCTTGGCCTTGGCCTGGCGGCCCTTCGGGTTCTGGCGCACCCACTCCAGTTCCTTCTTGATGGTCTTCTGGCGGGCGGATTCCGAAGACTCTTCCTGCTTCAGGCGGTCTTCCTTTTGTTCCAGCCACGAGCTGTAGTTGCCCTTCCAGGGAATGCCATAGCCGCGGTCCAGTTCCAGGATCCATTCGGCGGCGTTGTCCAGGAAGTAGCGATCGTGGGTCACGGCGACGACGGTGCCGGGGAACTTGTGCAGGAATTGCTCAAGCCACTCCACGCTTTCGGCGTCCAAGTGGTTGGTGGGCTCGTCCAGCAGCAGCATGTCGGGCTTGGACAGCAGCAGGCGGCACAGGGCCACGCGACGCTTTTCACCGCCGGACAAGTTGCCGACGATGGCGTCCCAGGGCGGCAGGCGCAGCGCGTCGGCGGCGATTTCCATCTGGTGTTCGATATCGTCCGAACCGCTGGAGGCAGCGGCGGCGATGATGGCTTCAAGTTCGGCCTGCTCGGCCGCCAGCGCGTCGAAGTCGGCGTCCGGTTCGGCGTACGCGGCGTAGACCTCGTCCAGGCGCTTCTTGGCGGTGACGACGGCGCCCAGGCCTTCTTCAACCGACTGGCGCACCGTGTGCTCGGGATTCAGTTGCGGTTCCTGCGGCAGGTAGCCGATGTTCAGGCCCGGCATGGGAATGGCTTCGCCTTCGATCTCTTTATCGACGCCCGCCATGATCTTCAGCAGCGTCGACTTGCCCGAGCCGTTCAGGCCCAGCACGCCGATCTTGGCGCCAGGAAAAAACGAAAGCGAGATGTCACGCAGGATCTGCCGCTTGGGCGGCACGATCTTGCCGACGCGGTTCATGGTGTAGACGTATTGGGCCATGGGCTCGTATAGGGAAAGAAAGCTGATGAACCATCGATTGTAGGCCGGAACCCTGACAGGTGTGCGTCAGGCAGCCACGCAACCCTCAACCCGCCGCTTTGCCCGGGCGCAGCCCCAGGCGCGGGGTCCGCATTTGCGCCAGCATCACGCCGGCCAACGCCATCGCGCCGCCCACGATATGAAAGACGTGAGGCTGTTCGTCCAGGAATACGGATGCGATCGCCACGGTGCCCACCGGCATCAGGTTCAGGAAGATACTGGCGCGGTTGGGGCCCAGGTGTTTCACGCCCTGCATCCACAGGAAAGGCGCAAACAGGGACGGGAAGATCGCGGCATACAGCACCAGCGGCACGTTCTCGGCATTCAGCGGCGACGGCGCGGCCATCAGGAAGGCCGGCAACTGGAACAGCACGCCGAACGCCACCTGCACATAGAGCGACTGCCACGGCCCCACCGGCAGGCCCCAACGGCGCAACAGGACGCCGTACAGCGCATAGGCCAGCGCAGCCAGTCCCATCAGCAGGTCGCCCGGATTCGCGCCCACCGAGAGCAGGCGGGCCGGGTCGCCTTCGCCAATCAGCAGCGCCAGCCCCGCCAGCGACACCAGGCCGCCCACTATCGCCATCAACGTGGGGCGCTGACGCAGCACCACTGTCCCCACCGCGATGGTCAGCAGCGGAATCATGGCCGTGATGATGCCCATGTTGGTCGCCGTGGTGCTGGACGCCGCCACATAGGCCAGCCCCTGGTACAGCGCCATCCCGAGTCCGCCCAGCACCGCGAACTTGGGCAGGTACGGCACGATCAGGCGGCGCTGCGCCCACACGCCCGGCAAGGCAAAAGGCGTCAGCACCGCGCCGGCGATCGCCCAGCGGTAGAAGCCGATGACGGCGGGCGAGATCACGCCAGCGGCCATCTTGGTCACGATCATGTTGACCGACCAGATCAAGGCCGCCAGCAACGGGAACAGCAGATAGCGGGCGGGAATGTGGGGGGTGTCGCGCGTCATGGACGAGTCTTGCAAGCTGGGAAACAGGCGGCCAGTGTAGGCCCTGTCCGAGACGACGTATATAATGAATATCAGACAAATCCGCACGAACTTCCGACATGGAACTTGCCGATACCGCGCCCATCCTGGCCGGCCACCTGCCGTATCCGCTGGCGTGCCGCATCTTGCACTTCACGCCGCATTCCAGCATGCAGCGCCATCGTTCACCGTGGGCCGAACTGAATTTCGCGCTGTCGGGCATCATGGAAATCGGCATCAACGGCGTCACCTACCTGTCGCCGCCGCAGTACGCCATCTGGATACCGCCGCAGGTAGAGCACTGCTGCCAGAACGAAGGCGAAGTGCATTACGCCTGCATCGACATCCCCGCCGAAGCCTGCGCCGGCCTGCCCGATACGCCCTGCACACTGGAAATCAGCGCCGTCACGCGCGCCATCCTTGCTGACTTCGAACGGCGCGACATCCGCTATCCGGCCACGCCGGAAGACCGGCGCCTGGCGCAGGTCGTCATCGACCAGCTCCGCCAGGCGCGCGCCTACGCCAGCTACCTGCCCTCAAGCACCAATCCGGTGCTTGCACCCATTCTGTCCGCCCTGCAGCGCAGTCCGGGCGACAAGCGAGGCGCCTCGCACTGGGCCGCCAGCGCCGGCATCACCGAGCGCACGCTGCTACGCCATTGCCAGCAACACCTGGGCATGTCGTTCAACGAATGGCGCCAGCGTCTGCGCGTGGTCTCGGCGCTGGGCATGCTGGGCGCGGGCCGCCCGGTGCAAGCCGTGGCGCGCGACCTGGGATACAGCACGCCGTCCGCCTTCATCGCGATGTTCCAGCGCCTGACCGGCGAATCCCCGGACAGCGCCCGCAAACGGAGCGCCCCGCCCCCCATCTAAGCGGGCAGTCACCGTCGTCATCCAAGCGTCCGATGCACTGCAACGCCGATCGCGCGACAATAACGCCTGACCTTATGTATCTTGCCGTGCCGTCGCGGCTTCATCGCGCCCAGGAATCTCCCTCATGTCCGCCTCTGCTACCCCTCCCCCCTCCGTGACCCACTTCAGCACATCCGAGCTGGACATGCTGGCCAAGACCGCCGATGCGCTCAGCGCCTATCTGGGCAAGCCCGTGCTGGCCGAAGTGATCCTGGGCGACGAAGGCACCGAATGGGTCACCTACGGTGTCCCGATGGACGAGAACGCCAAAGTCGAAGAAGACCAGACCCACGTCCAGCTCGGCGGCCCGGGCGCCCGCATCCTGGGCAACCGCGGCGGCCTGCCCCATGCCGACGACGACACCTACGATTGCCTGTACCTCTGGGCCGTCCAGATTTCCATGAATGAGGGCGAACGCTTCATCAAGCTGGACCACGACGGCGAAGAATCCGCCTGGTCCGACAATCTGGAAGACGTCCTGCCCTTCGCCCTGACGGAAGAACCGCAACCGGAGCCGGTCGAGGACGAAGAGGAAGACGACGACGAAGATGATGAAGACGACGACACGCCGTACGAGCGCGTGGAAGAGCCGCGTCATTGATTTGATGCTGGGCCACACGGCCAAGCACGCAACACCCAAAACAGCACACGCGCAACGCCACGCAAGCCACACTCAAACGCCAAAAAAGGCCGCCCGCGCGGCCGGCTTTGGCAGCCCCGCAACACCTTCCCCTCCCTTCCCCGCCGCGGGCCAGAACGCCAAGCACACCGCCCGCCCCGACGCCCGCCCGGTCATGCACCATGCGAGTCAGGGG
>NZ_JBHFII010000026.1:17107-26218 GCF_057334215.1 Achromobacter maghribensis
TGACGCCTAAAGTACCGACGGATCAACCCGAGATCCGCCCCTCCTCCACCGCATGGCAAGCCACCACGGACACCCCGGTCAACCGGGCCAACGGCGCCTCGGCCCGGCACCGCTCATTCGCATGCGGGCAACGGGGATGGAACGTGCACCCTGATGGCGGATTCAACGGATTCGGCACTTCCCCGGCGACCGCGGTGCGCGGCTTGCCCGCCCCGTTGATATCCGGAATTGCCTCCAGCAGCATCCGCGTATAAGGATGCCGCGGCCGCGCGAACAACTCGTCCCGCGGCGCCACTTCCACCATGCGCCCCAGATACATCACCCCCACCCGGTCGGCCACGTGATGCACCACCGCCAGATTGTGGGAAATGAACAAATACGTCAGCCCAAGCTTGCGCTGCAGATCCTTCATCAGGTTCAGCACCTGCGCCTGCACCGACACGTCCAACGCCGACGTCGGCTCATCGCAAACCAGGAATTCCGGATTCACGGCCAACGCCCGCGCAATCGAAATGCGCTGGCGCTGACCGCCCGAAAACTGATGCGGATAGCGCCCCTGATCCGCGGGATCCAGGCCCACCTGCTTGAGCAATTCGCTGACCCGCGCCACGCGCTCGTCCGGCGTCATCTGCGTATGCGTCAGCATCGGCTCGGCAATGATGCGGCCCACGCGCCAGCGCGGATTCAAGCTCGCATAAGGATCCTGAAAGATCATCTGCAAGCGCTTGCGCAAGTTGCGCCCGCCTTTCTCAGACATCCGCGACAGCGGCTGGCCATCGAAACGGATATCGCCGCGCGTCAGCCCGTACAGGCCTACCAGCATGCGCGCGACCGTGGATTTTCCACAGCCCGATTCGCCCACCAGCGCCAGCGTTTCGCCGCGCGCGATGTCAAACGACACGCCGTCCACCGCGCG
This sequence comes from Achromobacter maghribensis, assembly GCF_057334215.1. Taxonomy (NCBI): domain Bacteria; kingdom Pseudomonadati; phylum Pseudomonadota; class Betaproteobacteria; order Burkholderiales; family Alcaligenaceae; genus Achromobacter; species Achromobacter maghribensis. Next base: position 18,024 of record NZ_JBHFII010000026.1, read on the forward strand.
CAGCATCACGCGCGGCTTGCCGGCCAGCTTGCGTTCCAGCCAGGGCGGCGACACATCGAACCAGCGCGCCGCGTCTTTAACTTCCACCAAGGGCGTGCTCATGCGGCCACCATCGTTTTATCGTCATGCAACCAACAGGCCGCGCGGGACGTGCCCGCCGGCATCAGTTCGGGGCGCTCGGTCGCGCAGCGCGGCAAGCGCTGGCCGCAACGCGGGTTGAACGCACAGCCCGGCGGAATGGCATTCAGCCGAGGCATGCTGCCGTCGATCTGCACCAGCCGTTCGGTATGCCCGTCCAGCGACGGAATCGACCCCATCAGCCCGGACGTGTAGGGATGGCGCGGCTTGTGGATCACGTCCGCCACCGGACCGATCTCGGCCACGCGACCCGCGTACATCACCGCCACGCGGTCGGCGGTTTCGGCAATCACGCCCATATCGTGCGTGATCAGCATCACCGCCGTGCCGTGCTCGCGGCACAGGCGTTTAAGCAGTTCGATGATCTGCGCCTGGATGGACACGTCCAGCGCGGTGGTCGGCTCATCGGCCACCACCAGTTTAGGTTCGGCCGCCAGCGCCAGCGCGATCACCACGCGCTGCCGCATGCCACCCGAGAACTGGTGCGGATAGTGGTCGATACGCTCGCGCGCCGCCGGAATCCCCGTGGACGCCAACAGCTCGACGGCGCGGTTGCGCGCCTGCGACCACGTCATGTCCAGATGGGTGACGATGGTTTCGGCCAACTGCCGACCCACCGTGTACAGCGGATTCAAGGAGGTCAGCGGGTCCTGGAACACCGCGCCGATCTCGCGGCCGCGCACACGGCGCATCTGCTCGTCGGGCAGGTTGTCGATGCGGCGGCCGGCCAGCAGGATCTCGCCCGCGGCAATGCGCCCGGGCGGTTCCAGCAAGCCGATGATGGACGCGCCGGTCAGTGATTTACCGGCGCCCGATTCCCCCACCACGCCCAGGACTTCGCCCGCCTGGATGGAAAAGGACACATCGTCCAGGGCGCGTAGCGTGCCGCGGCGCGTGGGAAACTCCACGCGCAGATTGCGGACTTCTAGAAGTGCGCTCATGGTTGCCTCAATTCAGCCGCGGGTTGAGCGCATCGCGCAGCCAGTCACCCAGAAGGTTGACCGACAGCACCAGCAGCACCAGCGCCGCGCCCGGGAAAATGGTGATCCACCATTCGCCGGAAAACAGGAAATCGTTGCCGATACGGATCAGCGTGCCCAGCGACGGCGCCGTCGGCGGCACCCCTACTCCCAGGAACGACAGGGTGGCTTCGGTGATGATGGCGGTGGCCAGGTGCACCGTGGCCAGCACCAGTACCGGCCCCAGCACGTTAGGCAGCACGTGGCGGAACATGATGACGGGCGAGGCCACGCCGATCACGCGCGCCGCCTGCACGTACTCGCGGTTCTTCTCCACCAGCGTCGACCCGCGCACCGTGCGCGCATACTGCGGCCAGCCGGCCAGCGCGATGGCGCCGATCAGCACCGGGAACGCGATCAGCTCGTGCATCTCGCGCGGGACCGCGGCGCGCGCCACGCCGTCGATCAGCAACGCGATCAGGATGGCGGGAAACGACAGCTGCACATCCGCGATCCGCATGATGAACGCATCGATGCGCCCGCCCGCGTAACCGGAAATCAACCCCAGCACGATGCCGATCAACATGGACAGCACCACCGACGCCAGACCGATCAGCAGCGACACGCGGGTGCCGTACAGGATGGCCGAATACAAATCCCGGCCCTGGCTGTCGGTGCCCAGCAGATAGGTCTGTTGCCCGTTGGCCTCCCAGGCGGGCGGCAGCAAGGCGTCCAGCAATTCCACCGTCGTCAGGTCGAACGGGTTGTGCGGCGCGACCCAGCCGGCCCCGAACGAGCCGATCAGCAGCGTCGCCAGCATCACGGTCGCCACGATGGCCACGGGCGCCCGGCGCCAGGCCCAGGCAAGGTCGCTATCCCACCAGCGTTTGAGTATGGCCCGCATCAGTGAGCCCCCACGCCGCGGGTCAGTCCCGAACGCAAGCGCGGGTCCACGACGAAATACAGAAGATCGACCACCAGGTTGATCACCACGAACACCAGCGCGATCAGGCACAGGTACGCGGCCATCACCGGCACGTCGGCGAATTGGACCGCCTGGATGAACAGCAAGCCCATGCCCGGCCACTGGAATACGGTCTCGGTGACGATGGCGAAGGCAATGATGCCGCCCAGCTGCAAACCGGTGATCGTGATGACCGGCACCATCGTGTTCTTCAGCGCATGGCCAAAGTGAATGGCGCGGCGTTTCAGGCCGCGCGCACGCGCGAACTTGATGTAGTCCGAACGCAGCACTTCCAGCATTTCGGATCGCACCAGACGCAGCACCAGCGTCATCTGGAAGAGCGACAAGGTGATGGACGGCAGGATCAGGTGTTTCCAGCCCGTGGCGGTGAAAAGGCCGGACGTCCACCACCCCACGCTGACGGTATCGCCGCGCCCGTAACTGGGCAGCCAGCCCAGCTGCACCGAGAACACCAGGATCAACAGGATGCCGATCAGGAACGTGGGCAGCGACACGCCCAGCAAGGAGCCCGCCAGCAACATCTGCGAAACCAGGCTATTGCGCTTGAGCGCCGTATACACGCCCAGTGGCACGCCGACGACTAACGCCAGCAAGGCCGCCACCATGGAAAGCTCCAGCGTGGCCGGCAGGCGGGACTTCAGCAAGGTCGAGACGGGTTCGCTCTGGCGCAGGGAAATGCCGAAATTGCCCTGCGCGGCGTTGGCCACAAAATGGCCGAATTGAACAATGGCGGGCTCGTTCAGGCCCAGCCGTTCACGCAATTCGATGCGCTCGGCATCGGTGGCGTCCTGCCCCAGCATGATGGTGACAGGGTCGCCGACGTATTGAAAAAGCACAAAGGCCAGTAGCGCGACGGTGAGCATCACCGCTACGGCCTGCAACAGGCGACGCAGTATGAAAGCAAACATAGGCGGGGAACAACCAAAAGCAAAACGGCGGGAGCCGGGTAGGCCCCACGCCGTCTGGTTAGCCGGGATCAGTCAACCTTGACCCAATCGGCAACAAGGCGATTGTCGGCACGGTGGATGACCGTGACGTTCTTGCGCATCGCCCAGGGGATGACCTGGTCATGCAGCGGGATATGCCCGAAGTCCTTGGCGTGCCCTTGCAGCACGGTGATGATGTCGGCGTCGCGCTTGGCGGGATCGGTCTCGGTCTTGATGCGATCGATGATGACGTCAAGTTCCTTGTTGCTATAGCCGCCCAGGTTGTACATGCCGTCCGCGCCTTCGCCCTTGGTGCGGATCAGGTTCTGCAACGAGTACATGGCGTCGAACGTGGGCACGCCCCAGCCGAACAGATAGGCACTGGTGTCGAACGACTGCACCTTGGGGAAGTACGTGGAACGCGGCATGGCGTTCATCGTGGCCTTCACGCCCACCTTGGCCCACATGCCGACCACGGCCTGACAGATGGCTTCGTCGTTGATGTAGCGGTTGTTCGGGCAGTCCAGCGTGAAGTTCAAGGTGCCGTCGTAGCCGGCTTCCTTCAACAGCGCGCGCGACTTTTCGGGGTCATAGGGCACGCGCTTGTGCACCGATTCCGCCCAGCCATGCACCTGCGGCGCGATCATCGTGCCGGTGGGCGCAGACAGCCCGCGCATCACGGCGCGCTTGATGGCGTCCACGTCGATGGCGCGGTACAGCGCTTCACGCACGCGGATGTCCTGGAACGGGTTCTTGCCCTTGATGTTCGAGTACTGCAATTCCGGACGCTTCTGGTCCAGGCCCAGGTAGATGGTGCGGTATTCGTTGCCTTCGACGACCTTCTGCGCCTGGCGCAGACGCTCCAGATCCTGCGCGGCGGGGTCCAGGACGAAGTCGATTTCGCCGGACAGCAACGCGGCGGTGCGCGTGGCGTTCTGCTTGATCGGCGTGAACACCACTTCGGTCACGTTGCCGACCTTGCCGGCCTTGTTCCACCAGTCCTTGTTTTCTTCAAAGACGGTGCGCACGTCCACTTCGCGCGTCTTCAGCTTGTAGGGGCCGGTGCCGTTGGTGTTGCGCGCGCCGTAGGTCTCTTCTTTGTTGACGTAGTCCTGCGGCTTGGCGATGTTGTTCTTTTCGGACCACGCCTTGTTCATGATGAACACGTTGGTCAGTTGGCGCAGCAGCACGGGGTTGGGCGCCGACGTTTCGATCTCGATCGTCAGGTCGTCGACCTTGCGCGCTTCCTTGATGCCCGTCGTATAGGCCTTGTAGTTCGACGTGGGCGCCATGGCGCGGTGGATCGAGAAGACCGCGTCGTCCGCCGTGAAGGCGGCGCCGTCATGGAACTTCACCCCCGGGCGCAGCTTGAAGCGATACAGCGTGGGCGACAGTTGTTCCCATTCCGTCGCCAGGCGCGGCACCACCTTGAACGTCTTGTCGTAGTCCACCAGCGGTTCGTAGATGTAGCTGTTGGCGGCGATCGTCATGCCTTCGTTCTGCGAGTGCGGATCGAAAGTAAGGATGTCGCCCTGGGCGGCCCAACGGAAAGTCTTGGCCTGCCCGATCGAGGGCACGGCCACGGCGGCGGCGATCGCGATAGCAATCAAAGTGCGGCGCATAGGGGTTAACTCCTGACATTAGTCTGAATACCGGCGCCGAGTGTGCCTACGCGTATGACCCCAGTCAATTCAGGGTTTATGCGTACCGGAGACGGTTTTTATAGAGGAGGAACAATGAGGGACACATATGCTTGTAAAAAAATAATTGAAGCGAACAGTGTTCGAGTGCGCGCGCGCAACGGACTTACTCGTCCACGTCGATCGGCAGCTCCAACGGCACGTGTTCGGTCATCAGTACACCCAGCATCTCGATCAGCGCCGCCGCCCGCTCTTCGCCGAAGGGCGCCAGCACCGCTTTCTGATGCTGCAACGCCTGTTCGCACAAGCCGGCGATCAGGTGCGTGCCTTTGGTCGTGATGCAGACCCGCGTCTGACGGCGATCCGCCCGCACGCCGGTGCGCGCCACCAGCCCTTCGGCCTCCATGCGCTGCACCACCTTGCTCAAGGTTGGCTGCTTGGTGATGGCCAGCACCGCCAGCGTGCCGATGGTTTCGCCGGGGCTGCCTTCAAGGCTGGCCAGCACGCGCCATTCGGTCACCGACAGGCCGGCGGCTTTCACCTGCAAATGGAATTCGGCCGAAATGCGCTGGCTGGCCTGCGCCAGCAGATAAGCCAGATAGCCATCGACGAAACGCGGCCCCGCCGCGCCCCGACCTGTCAGAAGCGTTTCCCGCTGCTTGTCCAACCGCATGTTGCTTTGCTCCCACGCACCGGAATTCATGTTTGGCCGACGGCCGAAAAGCGCATTGCACCACGACGGCGCAACGACGCGCCATGATGTGCCGCAATGCTGTTGCGCAGCACAGGGTATACCCGGAATCGCAACCCGTTTTTGCACCATGACGGCGCTGAAATGCCGCCATGGAGCTAGAGAACAACCAGTATATACACCCTTGTTTTAGCGTGATATTTTTTGATTTCCATGAAATTTCATCTTTTTTGTTGACAGCTAAAACGTTGACTCCTAAAGTATTTTTCAGGCGACAATTTCGTGGCACGACGATGCTGCACGGCAGCAAGGCTTGAGGACCGGTCATCCGGCCCAACCAGGAGTTCGAGATGGCTGAAAGGTCTTTCAAGAAAGAAGTCCAGCAGTTGCGCATCGGCGCCGGCGAAGAGTTTCGCGGCGAGGGCATTCTTGCCGTCACCAAAGCGTTGCTGCAATCGGGCGTGGGCTATGTGGCGGGTTACCAGGGGTCGCCCATTTCGCATTTGATGGATGTGCTGGCCGACGCCAACGACATCCTCCAGGAACTGGGCGTGCATTTCGAGGCCAGCGCCTCGGAAGCCACCGCCGCCGCCACCTTGGCGGCATCCGTCATGTATCCGATACGCGGCGCGGTCACGTGGAAGTCCACGGTGGGCACCAACGTGGCTTCGGACGCGCTGGCCAACCTGGCCTCCGGCGGCGTGACCGGCGGCGCGCTGGTCATCGTGGGCGAAGACTACGGCGAAGGCTCGTCCATCATGCAGGAACGTTCGCACGCGTTCGCCATGAAGTCGCAGATCTGGCTGCTGGACCCGCGCCCCAACCTGGAAAGCATGGTCAAGGCCGTGGAAGACGGCTTTGAACTGTCGGAAGCCAGCAAGACGCCGGTGATGCTGCAACTGCGCATTCGCGGTTGCCACGTGCATGGCCGCTTCATCGCCAAGGAAAACAAGCGGCCCGCGTTCTCGCTGGCCCAGGCGCTGGAAAGCCCGGCGCGCGACACCAGCCGCATCGTGCTGCCGCCCGCGTCGTTCCTGCACGAGCAGGAAAAGATCAAGGACCGCTGGCCCGCCGCCATCCGCTACATCAAGGAACACAAGCTCAACGAGCACTTCGACGGCGACCAGGACGACATCGGCCTGATCCTGCAAGGCGGTCTGTACAACGGCGTGATCCGTTCACTGCAACTGTTGGGCCTGGCCGATAACTTCGGCAACAGCCGGATTCCGCTGTACGTCATGAACGTGACCTACCCCGTCATCGAAGACGAGGTCACCGAGTTCTGCCGGGGCAAGCGCGCGGTGCTGCTGCTGGAAGAAGGCCAGCCCGACTACATCGAACAGAACCTGCACGCCGTGCTGCGCAAGGCGGGTATCGACACCCATCTGTCCGGCAAGGACGTGCTGCCGATGGCGGGCGAATACACCACGCAGGTGATGCGTGACGGCGTGCGCGAATTCCTGAAGCGCCATCGCCCCGAATCGCTACAGACGCACCCCGCCGTGGAGGCAGACGCCGAAGCCGGCGCGCGCCAACTGGAAATCACCGAGGTCTCGCGCCCCAAGCCCGCCAAACCCGTCGAACAACCCATCACCTTCCACAAGCAGGTAGAGGGCCTGGCGTCGGTGGTGCCCCCACGGCCCGCCGGCTTCTGTACGGGCTGCCCCGAACGCCCCATTTTTTCCGCGCTGACGCTGGCGCAGGAAAAACTGGGCCAGCACCATATCTCCTGTGATATCGGCTGCCACCTGTTTTCCATCCTGCCGCCCTTCAATCTTGGCGCCACGACCATGGGCTACGGGCTGGGCGCGTCCAGCGCAGCGGCCTTCAACGTGCCCGCCGCCAAGCGTCCCATTTCCATCATGGGCGACGGCGGCTTCTGGCATAACGGTTTGTCGTCCGGCATCGGCAACGCGGTATTCAACAAGTACGACGGCGTCATCGTCATCGTCGACAACTTCTATGCGTCGGCCACCGGCGGGCAGGACATTTTGTCGTCGCGTGCCGACAACCCCGACCGATCCACCAACAACCCCATCGATCACGCCGTGCGCGGCGTGGGCGTGAAGTGGGTGCGCACGCTGGACCGCACCTACGACGTGGCCAAGGTGCGCGCCACCATCGAAGAAGCGCTGACCACCGACATCAAGGGTCCGAAAGTCATCATCGCGCAGTCCGAATGCATGTTGAACAAGCAGCGCCGCATCAAGCCGCTGTTCAACAAGGCCGTCAAGGAAGGCCGCCGCGTGGTCAAGGAACGCTTTGGCGTGGACCCCGACGTCTGCACGGGCGACCACGCCTGTATCCGGCTATCCGGCTGCCCGTCGCTGTCCATCAAGGACAGCGGCGACCCCTTGAAGGAAGACCCGGTGGCGCACGTGGAGAGCAGCTGCGTGGGCTGCGGCAACTGCGGCGAAGTGGCCCATGCCGCCGTGCTGTGCCCGTCTTTCTACCGCGCCGACATCGTGCACAACCCCACCGGCACCGACCGCTTCCTGGCGCGCATGCGCGGCGCGGTCATCGGTTTCCTGCAACGCCGCCGCGCCGCGCGGCTGGCTCAATACGCCCTGTAAGGACAAGCCTTTCATGAACCCGCCGGCAATGCAGCAAGGCAACCCCATCAAGATCGCCATCCTGGCCATGGGCGGCCAGGGCGGCGGCGTACTGGCCGACTGGATCGTCGACATGGCCGAGCACGCCGGCTGGTGGGCGCAGACCACGTCGGTGCCCGGCGTGGCGCAGCGCACCGGCGCCACGATCTACTACCTGGAACTGCTGCCTGAAGCGGACGTGGCGCGGGCCGGACGCCCGCCCGCGCTGGCGCTGATGCCCACCCCCGGCGACGTGGACCTGGTC
>NZ_JBHFII010000026.1:26293-49499 GCF_057334215.1 Achromobacter maghribensis
CTGATGGAAGGGGGCCGCGCCATCCAGCGTGGCCTGGTCACGCCCGAACGCACCGTGCTGTTGTCGTCGTCGCACCGCAGCTACGCCGTCAGCGAAAAGTCCGCGCCCGGCAACGGCATCGCCGACCCCAACAAAGTGCTGGAAGCCGGCCGCGCCGCCGCCAAGCGCTTCCTGTGCTTCGACCTGCAAGACCTGGCCGACCGTGCCGGCAGCGTCATCAGCGCCAGCCTGTTCGGCGCGGTGGCCGGCAGCGGCGCCCTGCCCTTCACACGCGACGACTACGAGGCCACCGTGCGCCGCGCGGGCCTGGGCGTGGACGCCAGCCTGCGCGCCTTTGCGCTGGGCTTTGACGCGGCCCATGCCGCGCCCGTCCAACCCGCCGCCATCGACCTGACGCGCCCCGTGGCCGACGTGCCCGAACGCGCCGCCAGCCCGCGCACGCAGGCGCTGCTGGACACCATCAAGCGCGATTTCCCCGCCTGTGCGCAGCCCATGCTGACGGCGGGCGTGCGCCGCCAGCTTGAATTCCAGGACGCCGCCTACGCCGCCGACTACCTGCGCCACATGAAAGCGCTGCGCGACCTGGACGCCCAACACGGCGGCGACGCCCAAGGCTGGGCCCTGACCTGTGCCGCCGCGCGCTACGTAGCCACGGCCATGGCCTACGACGACGTGATCCGCGTGGCCGACCTGAAAACGCGCGGCACCCGCTTTGAACGCGTCCGCCGTGAAGTGGGCGCGCGCCCCGAACAGCTGGTCATGACGACCGACTACATGCACCCGCGCCTGGAAGAAATCTGCGGCACGATGCCCACGCGCATGGGCCGCTGGCTGGAAGGGTCCAAGGCCTTCGGCGGCTTTGTCGAACGCCGCCTGGGCAAAGGCCGCTTGATGCAAAGCGGCACGCTGGGCGGCTTCCTGATGCTGTATTCGCTGGCCGGCATGCGCCGCTTTCGCCGCCGTACCCTGCGACATCAGATCGAATCGGAAGGCTTGCAGCAATGGCTGGACCTGGTCGCCCGGCTGGTGTCGCAGGACTACGCGCTGGCGGTCGAAACCGTTAACTGCCGGCGCCTGGTCAAGGGCTATAGCGATACGCACGTGCGCGGTGGCGGCAAATACCGGCAGCTGATCGCGGCGGCCGCACAGTTGGTCGGCCGGCCCAATGCTGCCGAGACGCTGCGCACGCTGCGCGAGACCGCGCTGGCCAATGAAAGCTGCGCCCCGATGGAACGCCAGATGGCTGAAAAGCTGGCGGCCTGATCCATATACCCGAATACCGAAAGAGACAAACGCCGTGCAGACACTGAAACTGATCGTCCGGGAAGTCCGGCAAGAATCGCCGTTGATCCGTTCCTTTCGGCTGGCGCGCGAAGACGCGGGGCCGCTGCCGGCCTTCGGCCCGGGCGCGCACCTGAAGGTCACCGTGCCCGGCCTGCGCGAACCGCGCTGCTATTCGCTGGTGCAACTGGCGCCCGACGCCGGCCAGTTCGCGCAGCCCATGGAATACCGGTTGGGCGTGCGGCTGGAGGAAACCAGCCAGGGCGGATCGCGCCACATGCATGCGCTGGCCGAAGGCGACACGCTTAGCGTCGAAGGCCCCAAGAACGATTTTCCGCTGCATGAATCCCCGGCGGGCGACGAACCCGTGGTGCTGATCGCGGGTGGCATCGGCATCACGCCGGTGGCCTCCATGGCCGCCGCATTGAAAGCCGCCGGGCGCGACTTTCATCTGCACTACTGTGGCCGCAGCAAGGACCAACTGGCCTTCCTGGGTGAACTTGAAGCGCTGGCGGGCGGCAACCTGACCGTGCACGCGGATGACGACCCGTCCTGCCGCTTCGACCTGCAAGCGCTGCTGGGCGCCTCGAACCCGCGCCAGCATTTGTACGTGTGCGGCCCCAAGGGTCTGATCGATGCCGTCATCGCAGGCGCCAAGGCCCGCCACTGGCCGGATGCCCACATCCACTTCGAACTCTTCGTCACCGCTGCCGCGCAAGCCGGCGACCAGGCCTTTGAAGTCGAGCTGCGCCAGTCCGGCCGCACGCTGACCATTCCCGCCGACAAGACCATCGTCGACGTCATGGAAGAAGAAGGCTGCGACCCGATGTACGACTGCAAGCGCGGCGAATGCGGCGTGTGCCAGGCAACCGTGCTGGAAGGCGAGCCCGATCATCGCGACTACTACCTCTCGGACACCGAGAAGGCCAGCGGCAAGATCATCCAGATCTGTATCTCGCGCGCGAAATCCGCCCGCCTGGTGCTGGACCTGTAACGCCGCGGCCCCGAAGACAAGGAAGCCACCATGGCTAAATACCGCGACAATCCCGACGCCATCCGCGCCCTGGTGCGCGACACGGAAGTGCACAAGGACCTGTTCATCGACCAGGAACTGTTCGACCTGGAAATGGAACTCCTGTACGCCAATACCTGGGTCTACGTCGGCCACGACAGCCAGGTGCCGAACAACGGCGACTACATCACCACCACCGTCGGCAACCAACCCGTGGTGATGGTGCGCCACAGCGACAAGACCGTGCGCGTGCTGCACAACCGCTGCCCGCACAAGGGCACGATGGTAGCCGGCGACGCCTGCGGCAACACCGGCAAGTTCTTTCGCTGCCCCTACCACGCCTGGACGTTCAAGACCGATGGCAGCCTGCTGTCGATACCTCTGAAGAAAGGCTACGAGAACACCGGCCTGGAAAACTGCGAAGCCAGCCAGGGCATGGCCGCCGTCAAGGACGTAAAGAACCATCGCGGCTTTGTCTTCTGCCGCCTGAATCCGGAAGGCCAGTCGTTCGAGGATTTCTTCGGCGACGCGCTGTCCACGCTGGACAACATGGTGGACCGCTCGCCCGAGGGCCGGCTGGAAGTGGCCGGCGGCGTGCTGCGCTACATGCACCGCTGCAACTGGAAGATGCTGGTTGATAACCAGACCGACACCTGCCACCCGATGGTGGCGCACGAATCGTCGGCGGGCACGGCGGTGAAGGTCTGGGAGCAGGCGCCCGAAGGCACGCCCAAGCCGATGGCGGTGGAACTGTTCGCGCCCTTTATCTCGCCATACGAGTTCTTCGAGAACATGGGCATCCGCGTCTGGGAAAACGGCCACGGGCACACCGGCGTGTCGGACTCGATCCACGCGTCGTACTCCGGCGTGCCGGGCTACTGGGAATCCATGGTGGCCGCCTACGGCGAGGAACGCGCCAAGCAGATCCTGGGCGACGTGCGCCACAACACCGTGTACTTCCCCAACATCATGGTGAAGGGCCCCATCCAGACGTTGCGCATCTTCAAGCCCATTGCCGCCGACCGCACGCTGGTCGAGTCCTGGGCGTTCCGCCTGGTCGGCGCGCCCGACCTGCTGCTGGAACGCACGCTGATGTACAACCGGCTGATCAACGCGCCCACGTCCGTTGTCGGCCATGACGACCTGGAAATGTACGAACGCGCGCAAGACGGCCTGAATTCCCGCGCGCGCGATTGGGTCAACGTGGGTCGGCTGTATACGCCCGACGAAGTTGCCCAGAAGAACGTCACCACCAACGGTACCAACGAATGGCAGATGCGCAACCAATACCGCGCATGGGGCCGCTACATGACCGGATCGGAGTCGGTATGAGCGCAAGCGACCGCGAGTTGATCGACTTTGTCTATGCCGAGGCGCGCCTGCTGGACGAGCTGCGCTTTGACGACTGGCTGAACCTGTACACCGAAGACGGCTATTACTGGATGCCGCTGGCGCATGGCCAGACAGACGCCAAGCTGCACGCGTCGCTGATGTACGAAGACAAGCTGCTGCTGCGCGTGCGCGTGGAACGGCTGGCGGGCCAACGCACGTTTTCGCAGCAACCCAAAAGCCGCTGCCATCACCTGCTGCAAGCGCCCACCGTCGAACACGGCCACCCCGATGCCGCGCCCGAAGAAGGCCGCCATGTGGTGCGCACCGCCTTTCACTATGTTGAAACGCGCCAGGACATGCAGACGCTGTACGCCGGCTGGGCCACGCACCACCTGGTGGAACAGGACGGCGCACTGCGCATCCGTTTGAAGCGCGTTGACCTGGTCAACTGCGACGCCGCCTTCGGCAACATCCAATTGTTCATGTAGGAGCGGCTTGTGAGCACCACCGTCCACCAGGCATTTTGCGACACCGCATCGCGCTACCGCGCGCAGCCCTTCCTGTGCATCCTGCCGGAAACGGCCCAGGTCTATGGCATAGACGCCGGCGAACTGTCGTATGGCCGCGCGGCCGACGCCATTGAAACGCTGCGCGCCGCCTATGCGGCAGCGGGCTACGGCCACGGCCATCGCGTCGGGCTGTTGCTGGAGAACCGCCCCGCCTTCTTCCTGCATTGGTTCGCCTTGAACGCGCTGGGCGTGTCCGTCGTACCGATCAACCCGGACCTGCGCGCGGCCGAACTGGAGTACCTGACCGGCCATTCCGAGATCGCCCTGGCCGTTGCCCTGCCCACCCGCCACGCCGACCTGTTGGCCGCCGCCGAACGTGCGGGACGGCCCTTGCGCGTGATGGGTCCTGACGATGCACCGCCGCCCGCGCCCTTCGCCGCGCCGCTGGGTGATACCGCGCCCAACGAGCTGACCGAATGCGCGCTGTTGTACACGTCCGGCACCACCGGCCGCCCCAAGGGCTGCATCCTGCCCAACCGTTATTTCCTGCACGCGGGTGGCTGGTATGCGCGCATCGGCGGGCTGGCCGCGCTGCGCCCCGGCCAGGAACGCATGCTGACCCCGCTGCCGCTGGTGCACATGAACGCCATGGCGTATTCCGCCATGGCCATGGTGCTGACCGGCGGCTGCCTGATTCCGCTTGACCGCTTCCACCCCAAGACGTGGTGGGACAGCGTGCGCGACTCCGGCGCCACGGTGCTGCATTACCTGGGCGTGATGCCCGCCATTCTGATGAAGGCGCCGCCGTCCGACCGCGACCTGCAACCCGCCATCCGCTTCGGCTTCGGCGCGGGCGTGGACCGCAAGCTGCATGCGCCGTTTGAAGCGCGCTTTGGCTTCCCCTTGCTGGAAGCCTGGGCCATGACGGAAACCGGCGCAGGCGCCGTCATCATCGCCAACCAGGAACCGCGCCACATCGGCACCAGCAGCTTCGGCCGCGAAGAAGACGACGTGCAGGTGCGTATCGTGACCGACGCCGGCCAACCCGCCGCCGTGGGCGAACATGGCGAACTGCTGGTGCGCCACGCCGGCGCCGACCCGCGCTACGGCTTTTTTGCCGGCTACCTGAAAGACAAGGCCGCCACCGACGAGGCCTGGCAGGACGGCTGGTTCCATACGGGCGACATCGTGCGCCGCGAATCCGACGGCGCGCTGCGCTTCGTGGACCGCAAGAAAAACGTGATCCGCCGCAGCGGCGAAAACATCTCGGCCGTGGAAGTGGAAAGCGTGCTGATGCAGCATCCACTGGTCAAGGCGGTGGCCGTGGCCGCCGTGCCCGACCCGGTGCGCGGCGACGAAGTGCTGGCCTGCATCGTGGCCGACACCCTGCCCGCCGATGACGCCGCCATGGCCGATGCCGCGCGCGATATCGTGCAGTGGTGCCTGCAACAGCTGGCCTATTACAAGGCGCCCGGCTATGTGGCCTTTGTGGACAGCCTGCCGCTGACCACCACCAACAAGATCCAGCGCGGCGAAATGAAAGCGCTGGCGCCGACCTTGCCCGGCACGACGCGCTGCATTGACACCAATGCCATGAAAAAGCGCCAGGAGCCTACCCGATGAGCCGCCTGGGGTATGACGGCATCGTGGCGGCCCTGCCCGTCACCATCCCGTACGAACGCTATTCCACGCACGCTGCCCACTGGTGGCTGGGCCGCGCGCTGGGCGCGCTGATCCGGCAGTCGGGCGTGGCCAAGCAGGATGTGGACGGCCTGTGCGTATCCAGTTTCACGCTGGCGCCGGACACCGCCGTCGGCCTGGTCCAGCACCTGGGCATGACCCCGCGCTGGCTCGACCACATTCCCATGGGTGGCGCCAGCGGCGTGGCCGCCCTGCGCCGCGCGGCTCGCGCCGTGCAGGCGGGCGACGCGAACATCGTGGCCTGCATCGCGGGCGACACCAACCACGTGGACTCGTTTCGCAACACGGTCAGCCAGTTCTCGCGCTTTGCGCAAGACGCCGTCTACCCCTACGGCGCGGGCGGCCCCAACGCCAGCTTCGCGCTGCTGACCGCGAACTATATGCGCGCCACAGGCGCCACGCGCGAGGATTTCGGCAAGCTGTGCGTGGCCCAGCGCGACAACGCGCTGCGCTATCCCCACGCGCTGATGAAAAAGCCGCTGAGCCTGCAGCAATACCTGGACGCGCGCGTCATCACCGACCCCATCCATCTGTTCGACTGCGTGATGCCCTGCGCCGGCGCCGATGCCTTCCTGGTCATGCGTGAAGACCAGGCCCGCGCCTTGAACCTGCCCTTTGCCCGCATCCTGTCCACCATCGAACGGCACAACGCCTGGATCGAAGACCCCATCCAGACGCGTGGCGGCTGGACCATGGATGTGGACGAACTCTATGGCCTGGCCAACGCCACGCCGGCCGACATGGACTTCCTGCAAGCCTATGACGACTATCCCGTCATCAACCTGATGCAGATCGAAGACCTGGGCTTTTGCGACAAGGGCGCCGCGCCGGAATTCGTGCGCGGCAACACCTTCACCGTGGACGGCAGCTTCCCCTTCAACACCAACGGCGGACAGCTATCGGTGGGCCAGGCCGGCGCGGCCGGCGGTTATCTGGGCCTGATCGAAGCGCTGCGCCAACTGACCGGCACGGCAGGCGACACGCAGGTGGCCGACGCGCGCATCGGCATGGTCAGCGGTTTCGGCATGATCAATTACGACCGCGGGCTTTGCACCGCCGCGGCCATCCTGGCAAGGAGCGACGCATGACCGAGCCGCTAGCCAAGCCGCCCCGGAAGAATCCGGTTGCGCGCACCCGCCAGCCCACGCTGCCGCCCGGCTGGCGCAGCCGCAGCGCGCTGGGGCTGACGGCCGCCGCTGCCGAGGGCCGCTTCGACCTGCAAACCTGCGCCGAGTGCGGCGCGGTGCAGTACCCGCCTCGCGAGGTGTGCGGCCATTGCCTGTCCGAACACCTGCCATGGCGCCCGGCCGATCCCAACGGCGTGCTGCTGGTCAGCACCGTCCTGCACCACAGCAACGACCTGTACTTCCGCGAACGCCTGCCGTGGCGCGTCGGCACGGTGCGCATGGACGCCGGCCCCTCCGTCGTGGCGCACGTACACCAGGACTGCGCCGACGGCGAACGCGTGCGGCTGACGCTGAAACTGGACCGCGGCGGCCAGGCCGTGATGATCGCCCTGCCAGAAAGGAATACCCCGAACATGGAAGACGACAAGACCCTGCGCGAGACCTCGTGCGATCCGAAGTTCCGCCGCGCGCTGGTCACGGACGGCAAGTCCGCCGTCGGCTTGGCGGTGGCGCGCGCGCTGCTGGATGCCGGCTGCCCCGCCGTGTTCCTGGGCGATCCGCAGGCCTGGAAACGAGACGACGCCTTCGACGCCCTGGCCGCTGACCCGCGCGTGCAGATCGTCACGCTGGATGTCACCGACACCGATTCCGTCGAGCGCGTGGCCGCCTCGATCGGCGGCAAGGTCGAGATCCTGGTGAACACGGCCGACCTGGAACGCGAAGGCGGGCTGCTCGGCCGCAAGGACGTCAACACGGCGCGCGATGCCATGGACGTGAACGTGCTGGGCCTGATGCGGTTGGCGCAGTGCTTCGGACCGGCGCTGTGCGGCCGCGCCGCCGACGGCGTGAACAGCGCGACCGCCTGGGTCAACGTGCTGTCCATCTACGCGCACATGAACCTGCCGTCCCGTGGGATGTGGTCGGCGTCCAAGGCCGCTGCCTTGTCGCTGGCCCAATGCCTGCGCGCCGAAATGCGCGGCGCGGGGGTACGGGTGGTCAACGTGTTCCCGGGCCCGGTGGACCACGAATGGGAGCAACGCACGCCCCCGCCGCGCGTGGCGCCCGCCGCGATCGCAACCGCCATCGTGCGGGCGCTGAAGGACGGCATCGAAGACGTGTACGTCGGCGACGTTGCGCAGGAATTCCGCGCCCGGCTGGCCGAGAACCCCAAGGGACTGGAACGGGAGCTGGGCGCCTGACGCCCCGCCTTCCGATAACGCACGAACCAAGAGGAGCAGCAGCATGAGCCAGAACATTCTTGCCCAATTCATGTCGGAACTCGTGTCGGGCCGCATCGGCCTGGTGGACCTGACCGAAACCCTGACGCCGGAATTCCCCACTATCGTGCTGCCGCCGGAATTCGGCCAGGCGTGGCCGTTCCGCATGGAAGAAATCTCGCGCTACGACGAACGCGGCCCGGCCTGGTACTGGAACAACTTCTCGTGTTCGGAACATACGGGCACGCACTTCGACGCCCCCGCCCATTGGGTCACGGGCAAGGACCAGCCCGACAACACGGTGGACACGATCCCGATCGAGTCCTTCATTGCCAGCGCCTGCGTCATCGACTGTTCCGCCGAAGCTCGCGACAATCCGGACTTTCTGCTGACCATCGACTTCGTGAAGACCTGGGAAGAAAAGCACGGCCGCATCCCGGCACGTTCCTGGGTGCTGATGCGGACCGACTGGTCCAAGCGCGCCAAGCCCGCCGAATATCTGAACATGCAGGCCGACGGCGCGCACTCGCCCGGCCCCGACGCGGACGTGGTGCCGTGGCTGATCAAGGAACGCGACGTGCACGGTTTCGGCACCGAATCCGTCGGCACCGATGCGGGCCAGGCCCATCACCTGAGCCCGCCCTACCCCTGCCACTACTACATGCACGGCAACAACCGCTACGGCTTGCAGTGCCTGACCAACCTGGATCAGCTGCCGCCCACCGGCGCGGTGATTTTCTCGGCGCCACTCAAGATCCGCAGCGGCTCGGGCAGCCCCTTGCGCGTGCTGGCGCTGGCGCCCAAGGCCTGATCCGACACGGCCATCACCAATAAAGGGATTCCATGACACACGCGAATGTCGCTCTCGTCACCGGCGGCAGCGCCGGCATCGGCGCGGAAATCTGCCGCAACATGCTGGACGCGGGCTATGAAGTAATTTCGATGGCGCGCCGCGCGGCCGACTTCAGCCACCCGCGCCTGCACAACATGCAGGTGGACCTGCTGGATGCGGACGCCACCGCCCAGGCCGGCCGTGAAGCCGCCGCGAAATTTCCCATCAGCCACGTTATCCACAACGCGGGCGTGATCTGGCCCAACCTGCTGCCGCAGGTCACGCAGGAAGAACTGCACGGCCTGACGCAGATTCACCTGGGCGCGGCGATCAGCCTGGTGCAGGCGGCGCTGCCCGGCATGCAGGAACGCCATTTCGGCCGCATCGTGATGATGTCGTCCCGCGGCGCGCTGGGCCTGCCCACCCGCACCGCCTATTCGGCCACCAAGGCCGGCATGGTCGGCATGGCGCGCACCTGGTCGCTGGAGCTGGCGCCTTACGGCATCACGGTCAACGTGGTGGCGCCCGGCCCGATCCAGACGGACATGTTCTACGAAGTGATCGAACCCGGCAGCGAACGCGAAAAGCAGTTGGCCAACGGTATTCCGGTCAAGCGCCTGGGCCGGTCCGACGACGTGGCGCGCGCCGTGATGTTCTTCGCGGACCCCGCCAACAGCTTCGTAACCGGCCAGACGCTGTTCGTCTGCGGTGGCGCCAGCGTCAGCTCCATCACCATCTAGCGGACATTCCGCGAGGCATGCTTCGGGTTTTGACGGATAGGTAAGCACCAAGAGCCCGTCTACAGTGCTCATCCTTGCAGGTTAGAAATTTTAAGCAACAAGTAATTCCCGCTGTTCCTGTTTTCTCCGCTTTTCAGCTGCACCCCCACTCTGCTCCCTATCCGGAGGTTTTGCCATGCTGTCGAAGAAACTCCCCCTGGCCGCGGCCGCCGCCGTCGCCGCCCTGTTCGCCCTGCCCGCGTTGGCGCAAATGAAGGTCGGCGTCGTCACGTCTTCCACCGGTCCGACCGCGCTGGTCGGTATTCCGCAGAAGAACACCGTGCCGCTGTTGCCCAAGAAAATCGGCGACCTGACGGTGGAATACGTCTCGCTGGACGACGCCAGCGATTCCACCAACTCGGTCACGGCGTTCAAGAAGCTGATTTCGGAACAGAACGTGGACGCGTTGATCGGGCCGTCGGGCTCGCCCAATGCCATGGGCGTGATCCAGTTCGCCGCCGAGGCCGGCGTGCCGATGCTGGCGCCGGTGGGCACGGCGGCCGTGGTGCTGCCCATGAACGAGCAGAAGAAGTGGGTGTTCAAGACCACGCAGAACGACGACATCATCGCCCGCGCGCTGGTCGACCACATGGCCAAGACCGGCATCAAGACGGTGGGTTTCATCGGCCTGAACGACCCGTATGGCGAGAATTGGTACAAGGTCTTCTCGGGCCTGGCCACCGAGAAAGGCATCAAGATCATCGCCAACGAACGTTACCTGCGCTTTGACAGCTCGGTGACGGGCCAGGCGCTGAAGATCCTGGCCGCCAAGCCGGACGCCGTGCTGGTGGCCGCCCCGGGCGCCGCCAGCGTGCTGCCGCAGACGACGCTGTTCGATCAGGGCTACAAGGGCAAGTTCTATCAAACCCACGGCGCGGCGCTGCCCGACTTCCTGAAACTGGGCGGCAAGAAGGTCGAAGGCACGGTGCTGGCCGCCAGCCTGATGCTGGTGTTGCCGGAAATGCCCGACAGCAACCCGTCCAAGAAAGTCGCCACCGACTACATCGCCGCGTACGAAAAGCTGAACGGTTCCAAGCCCGCCACCTTCGGCGCCAACGTCTACGACGCCGGCCTGCTGCTGGAAAAGGCCGTGCCGATTGCCGAGAAGGCCGGCAAGCCGGGCACCAAGGAATTCCGCAGCGCCTTGCGCGACGCGCTGGAACAGACCAAGGAGCTGGTGGGCACGCAAGGCGTCTACAACATGAGCGCCGCCGACCACAGCGGTTTCGATGACCGCGGCCGCGAGCTCATCACGGTCAAGGACGGCAACTGGACGCTGGTGAAGTAACGGCCTGGACCTTTTCGCATGAATGCTCAGATCACCTTGATACTCGGGCAGGACGGCATCACCAACGGCGCGATCTATGCGTTGTTGGCGTTGTCGATCCTGCTGGTCTTTACCGTTACCCGCGTGCTGTTCATCCCCCAGGGCGAGTTCGTCGCCTTCGGCGCGCTGACCATGGCGGCCATCCAGGCCGGCAAGCCCGTGCTGCTGGTGTGGCTGCTGCTGGCGTTCGCGCTGGCCGAAGCCGTGGCCGACCTGATGGCGCGGGCCAAGCGCCCGGGCCGCTCGCGTGGGCTTTGGCGCATCGCGGCCAAGGCGATCTACCCGCTGATCCTGGCGGGGCTGTTGTACCAACTGCCACTGGCGCAGCTGCCGATGGCCGTGCAAGCGATGTTGACGCTGCTGCTGGTGGTGCCGATGGGGCCGCAGTTGTATCGGCTGTTCTATCAGCCGATCGCCTCGGCATCCACCCTGGTGCTGCTGATCGTGTCCATCGCCGTGCACCTGGCGCTGGTGGGCCTGGGCCTGCTGGCGTTCGGCGCCGAGGGCGCGCGCACCGCGCCGTTTTCCGACGCCAGCCTGGCATTGGGCCCCATCAACATCAACAGCCAGGCACTGTGGGTGGTGGCGGTGTCGGCGGTGCTGATCATCGTGCTGTACCAGTTCTTTGAACGCTCGATGTACGGCAAAGCGCTGCGCGCCGCGGCGTTCAACCGGCTGGGCGCGCGGCTGATGGGCATTTCGCCCATCTTCGCCGGCCGCGCCACCTTCTTTCTTGCCGCGCTGATCGGCACGGTGTCGGGCATTCTCATCGCCCCCATCACCACCATGTACTTCGATTCCGGCTTCATGGTCAGCCTGAAGGGCTTCGTGGGCGCCATCATCGGCGGCCTGGTCAGCTACCCCTTGGCGGCGGCCGGCGCGGTGCTGGTCGGGCTAATCGAAGCGTTCTCGTCGTTCTGGGCCAGCGCGTACAAGGAGATCATCGTGTTCACGCTGATCATTCCCGTGCTGCTCTGGCGGTCGTTGAAAAGCCATCACGTCGAGGAAGAAGACGAATGAACCCCCGCATCATCCTCGTCGCGTTCCTGGCGCTGCTGGCGTTGGGGCCGCTTGCCCTGCCGCCGTTCTATGTCACGCTGCTGAACTACATCGGCCTGTACGCGCTGGTGGCGCTGGGCCTGGTGCTGCTGACCGGCGTGGGCGGCCTGACCAGCTTCGGCCAGGCTGCCTTCGTGGGCGTGGGCGCCTACACCACGGCGCTGCTGACCACGCGCGCCGACACGCTGCCGTCGTGGCTGGCCTGGCTGGGCGCGTCGCCCTGGCTGACGCTGCTGGCCGGCCTGCTGCTGACGCTGGTCATCGCCTACCTGCTGGGCGCGATCACGCTGAAGCTGTCGGGCCACTTCCTGCCGCTGGGCACCATCGCCTGGGGCCTGTCGCTGTACTTTGCGTTCGGTTCCGTGGAAGGGTTGGGCGGGCACACCGGCATTCCGGACATCCCGGCCATCAACCTGTTCGGCTGGACGCTGAACCAGGGCGGCAGCATCTACTACCTGATCTGGGCGTTCCTGATGGTGGCCGTCTGGTCCACACAGAACCTGCTGGATTCGCGCGAAGGCCGCGCCATCCGCGCGCTCAAGGGCGGCCGCGTGATGGCGGAATCCATGGGCGTGAACACGGCGCGGTCACGCATGGTGATCTTCATCATCGCGGCGTTGCAGGCTTGCGCGTCGGGCTGGTTGTATGCCCACATGCAGCGCTTCGTGAACCCCAACCCGTTCGGCCTGCAGATGGGCATCGAATACCTGTTCATGACCGTCATCGGCGGCGCGGGACAGGTCTGGGGCGCGCTGGTGGGCGCTGGCGTATTCACGATCCTCAAGCAATGGTTGCAGGACTGGATGCCCAGGCTGCTGGGCCAGACGGGCAACTTCGAGGTCATCGTCTTCGGCTTTGGCATGGTGCTGCTGCTGCACCGCGCCCGCAGCGGCCTGTGGCCGGTGCTGACGCGCTGGATCCGCGTGAAGAAGGCGGTGCGCCGCGTGGACATGAGCGCCGAGCCCTTGCCACGCAAGCCGATGCCGGCGCGCGGCGAGGTAGTGCTTAAAGCGGTGGACGTGACGCGCAAGTTTGGCGGCCTGGTCGCCAACAACGCCATGAACCTGGAAATCCGCGCTGGCGAAATCCTGGCGCTGATCGGCCCCAACGGCGCGGGCAAGAGCACGATGTTCAACCAGATTTCCGGCGTGGACACGCCCACATCGGGCCAGGTCACGCTGCTGGGGCAATCCGTGGCGGGGGCTGGTGCGCGCAAGATCGCGCGCCTGGGCTTGTCGCGCACGTTCCAGCACGTGCGCCTGTTGGGCCGCATGAGCGTGCTGGAAAACGTGGCCATTGGCGCGCATCTGCGCGGCCACCGCGGGGTACTGCCGGCCGCGTGGCGCCTGGACCGCGCCGAGGAAGCGCGCCTGTTGGCCGAGGCCGCGCGGCAGGTCGAGCGCGTGGGCCTGGGCAAGCACCTGCACGACGAAGCCGGTTCGCTGGCCTTGGGACAGCAGCGCATTCTTGAAATTGCGCGGGCGCTGGCCTCAGACCCCTGCATCCTGCTGCTGGACGAGCCGGCCGCCGGGCTGCGCTATCAGGAAAAGTGTGAACTGGCCGAGTTGCTGAAGAAGCTGCGCTCGGAAGGCATGGCCATTTTGCTGGTCGAACACGACATGGACTTCGTGATGGGACTGGTGGATCGCGTGGTGGTCATGGACTTCGGCGAGAAGATCGCCGAGGGCCTGCCCGCCGAGATCCAGCACAACCCCGCGGTGCTTGAAGCCTATCTGGGCGGAGTGGAATGATGAGCGCGAATCTGCTGCAAGTGCGCGATCTGCGCGTGGCGTATGACAAGGTCGAAGCGGTGTCGGGCGTCAGCCTGACGGTAGGCGAAGGCCAGATCGTGACCGTGATCGGCCCCAACGGCGCGGGCAAGACCACCTTGCTGTCGGCCATCATGGGCGTGCTTCCCTCAACCGGCCAGATCGTGTTCGGCGGCAAGCCGCAGGAACATGCCGAGATCGAGGAAATGGTAGCGGCCGGCATGAACCTGGTGCCCGAAAAGCGCGAACTGTTCGCTGAAATGACGGTGCACGACAACCTGATGCTGGGCGGCTTCCATCGTTTTCGCACCGGCCTGCGCGACCAGGACAAGACGCTGGCCGAGGTCTACGAGCTGTTCCCGCGCTTGCAGGAACGCCATGCGCAGCTGGCCGGCACGCTATCCGGCGGCGAACGCCAGATGCTGGCCGTGGGGCGCGCGTTGATGGCCAAGCCGCGCCTGCTGATGCTGGACGAACCCAGCCTGGGGCTGGCGCCGCGCATCGTGCGCGAAGTGTTCAAGATTGTTGCGCGGCTGCGCGAGATGGGCGTGTCGATCTTGCTGATCGAACAGAACGCGCGCGCGGCGCTGCAAGTGGCCGACTACGCCTATGTGCTGGAAACCGGAACGGTCACGCTGGAAGGCCCGGCGGCGGAAGTCGCGGTGGACCCGCGCGTGGTCGAGGTGTATCTGGGGCTGGGCCACGGCGCGCCAGCGGCGGCGCCCGCCTGAGCTCAGGCCACGCCGCGCCGGCGATCGCGGCGGTATAGCGCGTAGCCCACCGGCCACATCGCCGCGACCATGAACGTCGCGGCCGGGTTCGTCAGGCGGTAGGCCTGCACCGCCGTGGGCACGCCGGAGTGCTTCAGGTGCAGGCGGAAGCGCGTGTAGCGCGCGGCCGCCATGATGAATTCGCGCGGCCGGAAGCGGAAGAATTCCAGGTGGTGCTGCAGCATGTCCCAGGCCAGCAGGTACAGGCCCTGCGCATTGTTGGCCACCGACACGGGGCCCTGGCTCAGGCCGCCGGGGGTGTCGTGATAGGTGCGCACCACGCGGTTGATGAAGCGGCTGAGATAGCCCGCGCGCGCCACCGCCCACCACACCAGGCTTTCCGGCACGAAGCCCGCCACGTCTTCGGGAAAGGGGTACTTCCGGAGGATGTCGGTGCGCATACAGCCGAATTTCTCGCCCTTGATGCGATAGCGGAAATACACGTCCACCGCCGTGCTGTCGAAGACGTCCTGCGGATAGCGGTCGCCGACGATGCTGCCGTCGGGCCGCGCGCACAGGCCGGTCACGGCCACATAGGAATCGCGCCGCGCGGGCGGAATGCTGTCCCAGGCGTCCTTGAACGTGGCTAGCGCGTCCGGCGGCATTTCGTCGTCGCTGTCCAGACCGACGACCATTTGGCCCCGCGCTTCGCGTACGCCCCGGTTGAATGCCGTTTTCTTGTGCTGGTTGTTCTGCCAGATGTAGCGGATCGGAAAATCGGCGCGCTTCTGCCAATCCAGGATGGAATCGTGGGTGTTGTCGGTGGAACCATCGTCCACCACCACCCATTCGAAGTCCCTGAATGTCTGCCGGGACAGCGATTCATACACCCGGTGCAGCGTACCCGCCCGGTTGTAGGTGGGCGTCAGAACGGTGAAAAACGTTGGTGTATCGGTCATGCCTGCTATGCCCCTTTGCGATCTCCGTGCCACCGCTGCGGTCTTGGTCTAACTGTTTTCGCCTGAAGTGTAGGGGATATGCCTGCGGGAACTGATGGCGGCGCATGCGAATTTGCAATCAAATCTGTCAACCCGTGCGTTTTTTGACGGCTATTCCGGACCATTATGCGTTGGGCGGTGCGCGGGAGTGGCGTAAACTCGGGCGGCCAAATCCGGAACGCCTATGGAAGCTTCGACCGTCCAGCTCAATGACATCGCCTTGTTCGTAGAGGTTGCCAAGCGCAAGAGCTTCAGCCTGGCGGCGCGCGCGCTGGACATGCCCACGTCGACGCTGTCGCGCCGAATCAATGAACTGGAACGCGCGATCGGCCTGCGGCTGATCAACCGGAATACGCGCAGGCTGGACCTGACAGAGGCCGGCGCGGCCTACATGCGCCGCTGCCAGGGCCTGATCGACGAAGCCCGCCTGGCGCACGAGCAACTGCTGTCGCTGTCGGGCGGCCCGTCGGGCAACCTGCGGGTGTCCATGCCGTACAGCCTGGCGATCTGGCTGCTGCCGGAAACCATCAACGACTTCACCGACCGCTATCCGGAAGTGGAGTGCGAGTTCGACCTGAGCATGATGACGGCGTCCGACGCCCAAGGCACGCCGTTCGACGTCGTGCTGCGCTTTGGCCGCAATACCGATTACCCGCTGGCCCCCGTGGACACGGGCAACGGCAATGGCAATGGCGGGGCCATCCCGCGCAGTGACGGCGCCGTGGTGCAGGAACTGGTGTCCCTGGACAACTACCTGTATGCCTCCGACCGGTATCTTGAGCGCCATGGCGAACCCAAGACGCCCGCCGACCTGACGCAGCATCAATGCCTGCGCACCACGATCGACGACGCGCATTCGCACTGGACGCTGCACAACGGCACCGTGAGCGAGCGCGTGCCGGTCAGCGGCCATCTGGCCGCCAACAACATGAGCATCGCCGGCACCTTGGCGGGCCTGGACCTGGCCATCACCCGCATGCCGCATTGCCAGGCGCTGGACCCGATCATCAAGCGCAACTCGCTGCGGCGCGTGCTGCCGGGCTGGTCGGTAGACCCCATTTCGATCTACGTGGTGTACCCGTCCAGCATCCAGCCGGCCAAAACCCGGGCGTTCATGGACTTCATCAAGCCAAAGCTCGGGCCGACCGTGGAGTGATGGGGCGGAGCATCATGCTCTGGCCTCCGCTCTGGGCTCCGCCGCGCACCCAAAATGGCGCACCCATCATGGCGGACCCCAAGAAAAATCCCCGCACAGCTTGCGCCATGCGGGGATTTTTCAAATCAGGGGCGTCGATTAGACGCGCTTGATCTTTTCCAGCATCTTGAAAACACCCTTGGGCGACTTGACGAACAAGCGCTTGAAAGCCTTGCCCAAGCAACGGCGTTCCAGGGTGTTACGACGCACGCGTTTGCGTTCAGCCATGTTGATTCTCCTGTTGAATTTGCGGAAAGTGGCCCGCACAACCGGAAATAGGGCTGGCGGAAAAAATTCGGATAACTTGGCATTTTAGCCTGAAATCTCCAGGCCGCGCCAATTGGGGTGGAAAACAGGGTATGGCGCCGGCGGCGTGGTCCGTCCCCTTGTGCGCCCCGTACCCTGCCCTCTTCTAGTCTTCCAGCGATTTCAGCCGTTCCCGGACTTGTTCCGCGCGGGGCAGCGGATCGACCGCGCCATAGCCCAATGTGGACAACGCCGCCGCCGCGTTGGCGTAGCGCACGGCGTCTTCCCAGGAATCGCCCTGGCAACGGCGGGCAAGCAAACTGCCTGCGAAACAATCGCCCGCCCCGGTGGCATCGACCGCATCCACCCGCAGGGCCGCGATTGGCGTGCGGGTGTGCCCGTCGTCAATGATGGATCCGTCCTTGCCCAGCTTCAGCACCACCACGCCCGCCGCGCCGCCGTCGCGGATCCAGTCCAGCGTGCGCTCGGGATCGTCGTTGCCGGTCAGGTGCTGCATGTCGTCCATGCTGGGCAGGAACAGGTCGGCGTCACGCATGGCTTCGCGCAGGATCGCGCGGGCGCGGTCCACCGGCCACAGCCGCAACCGCAGGTTCGAATCCAGGCTGACCTGCGCCCCCGCGGCATGCGCGCGGGCGATCGCGGCGAAGACGGTGTCGCAGGCGCTGGTGCTGATCGCCATGCTGATGCCCGATACATGCAGAAAGCGGCTGCGCTCGATCAGGCCGCTTTGCAGCAAGGCCGGCGTCATTAAGCTGGCGGCAGAGCCGCGCCGCAGATAGCTGAACGCATGGCCGTCGGGGCCGTGCTGCACAAAATACAGGCCGGTGTGCGCATCGTCGTCCGTCTGCACGCCCGCCGTGTCCACGCCCTCGGACTGCCACAGGTCCCGGAACTGGGCGCCGAACGTGTCATTGCCCACGCGGGTCAGGTAGGCACAGCGCGCGCCTTGGCGGGCGGCGGCAATGACCGCGTTGGACGTGTCGCCGCCGAAACCCTGCAAGTACTGCAACTGCCCTTTGTGCGTCTGGTTCAGTTCAACCAGCGGCTCGCCCAATGCGACGATGTCGAAATCAGCCATGGGCGGCCTCGCGGGTGCGGGTAATCTGGGCGACCAGGGCCGCCGTGTCGCGCGCGGCGAACGCAGCCTTGTCGTACAGGTTGCTGCCGATGCCGACCAACCCGGCGCCGGCCGCGAAGTACGCGCCCATGTTGTCCTGGGTGATGCCTCCCGTCGGGCAGAAGATCGTGTCCGGATAGACCGACTTCAGCGCGGCCAGGTGCTTGGGGCCGCCGGTGTCGGCCGGGAACACCTTCACCACGTCCACGCCGGCACGGCGGGCCGCCAGCACTTCGGTAGGCGTGAACGCGCCCAGCAGGCACAGCGCGTCGGCCGCGTGCGCCATGTCGACGATCTCGCTGGCCAGGGCGGGCGACACCAGGAAGTCGGCGCCGGCCACCAGGGCGTCACGGGCCTGGGCTTCGTCCAGCACCGTGCCCACGCCCAGCAACAGGCTGGGGCCATGCTTGTCGCGCAGCGCGCGCACCAGGTCGGTCACGCCGGGAATCGTCCAGGTCAGTTCCAGCGTGGTGCAGCCAGCCGCTACCGCGACTTCGGCGGCATAGGCAGCGGTGGCCGCGTCCGTGTAGCGCAACACGGGCACGACCCGGGCAGCCAGCAGGGCGGAAAGCTTGGAGGCGATGGGAGCGGATGCGGTCATGGAATTCCTCTGGGACGGGCGGTCAGACGCCGCCGGACGATGCCGGCAGGACGGCGAGTTTGGCTGCGGCGGCGTCGCGCAGCCGCAGCAAGGGATCGATATAGGCGGCTTGCGGGTCGTCGCGCCGCCGGAACAGCAGGGTGCTGACGCTGACGCCCGCCACGGGGCGGCCGGCCGCGTCGCACAGCGCCACGCCGTAGCAGACGATGCCGGCTTCATTTTCTTCGTTGTCCATGGCGTAGCCACGCGCGCGGTCCGCGTCCAGCACGGCGCGCAGGGCCGGCAGGCTGGTCACGGTGCCCGGCATGCGCGCCGGCAACGGCAGGCCGTGCAGCAGGCGCTCGCGGGCAGCATCGTCCAGCGCGGCCAGATAGGCCTTGCCGACCGCGCTGGAATGCAACGCCACCGATGACCCCACGCGCGACACCATGCGCACCGGGCCCGGGCTTTCCAGCTTGTCGATATAGATCATTTCCTGGCCGGCGGGCACCGCCAGGTGCACGGTTTCGCCCGTGGCGTCGCGCAACGCCTGCAGATCGGGCGCCAGCGCGGCGCGCAGGTCGAACTGCGACCAGGCGCGGCTGGCCAGAGACATCAGGCGCGTGCCCAGGCGATAGGCGCCGCCGGTCTCTGCCACCATGCCCTGCTCGGCCAGCGCCGCCACGATGCGATACACCGTCGGGCGAGGATAGCCGCAACTGCGCGCAAGCGAGGCCGCCGTGGGCGGTTGGGGCGCATCGGCCACCGCCTGAAGCACCGTCATGAATTTGGCGAACGCCGCAGCGCCCGCGACCTTGGTTTCCGACAAGAACGTCCCCAAATAGAGGCAACCGGCCTTTAACTATGAACAAACAGATTTCGCAAGGCAAACAGCGCGAATGTCAGACGAATCTGCGATACTGTTTATTTGTACAGCTAGTTAGCGCATGATTGTCCATATTATGGACTCATGCCTCACTATGTAGGCAATTATTCCATATCGCCGCGCTCGAAACCAGCGAAGGGTCATCGCTCGGGCAGGCGGCTTCCTCAGGCTACGATACCGTCCATGAGCTCCCAAATCCGCATCGTTGGCGCACGCCAGAACAATCTCAAGAACCTGGACCTGACTATCGCCACTGGCGAACTGGTCGTCGTGACGGGCGTTTCGGGCTCTGGCAAGAGTTCGCTGGCGTTCGACACCCTGTACGCCGAGGGGCAGCGGCGCTACGTGGAAACGTTCTCGCCCTATGCGCGCCAGTTCCTGGACCGCATGGACAAGCCCCAGGTGGACCGCATCGAAGGCATCCTGCCGGCCATCGCCATCGACCAGACCAACCCGGTGCGCAGCTCGCGCAGCACGGTCGGCACGATGACCGAACTGAACGACCACCTGAAGCTGCTGTTCGCGCGCGGCGCCCGGTTGTACTGCCGCGGCTGCGGCAAGGTGGTGCGCCGCGACACGCCGGACTCCATCTACCATTCGCTGGCCGAACGCGCCGCGGTGGCGGGCGACCCGCGACTGGTGGTGACCTTCCCCATCGCCGTGCCCGCCAACTTCACCGAAGACGAAGTGCGCGGCTTCCTTGAGCAGCAGGGCTACACCCGCGTGCATGCCGAGGAAACCGCCGTGCCGCGCGCCACCGCCGCGGCCAAAGGCGCCAAGGCCGCAAAGGGCGCCAAGAAAGCCAAGGCGTCCAAGGACGCGGGCGAAGCGCGCCGCATCCTGCACGTCATCCAGGATCGCTTCCGCTTCGCGGGCACCGAACGCGAACGCGTGATGGAAGCGCTGGACACCGCGCTGCGCATGGGCGCCGGCCACCTTGCCGTCTATGTCATGGACGCCGAAGGCGGCAACGCCGACATCTGGAAGTACAGCGACCGCCTGCATTGCGCCGACTGCAACATCGAATACACCGACCCGCTGCCCAGCAGCTTCTCGTTCAATTCGCCATTGGGCGCGTGCGAGTCCTGCCGCGGCTTCGGCCGGGTGATCGGCATCGATTTCGGCCTGGTGATCCCGGACGAGAACAAGACCCTGCTGGAAGGCGCGATCAAGCCGTGGACCACGCCGTCCTATAAGGAATGCCAGGACGAACTGCAAAAGTACGCGCCGCGCGCGGGCGTGCCGCTGGGGGTGCCCTGGAAGTCGATGAGCGAAGAGCACAAGCGCTGGGTGCTGTACGGCACCCCCGACTGGAAAGGCGGCAACGACGCCTGGAAACACCAGTGGTATGGCGTGCAGCGCTTCTTCGACTGGCTGGAAACCAAGGCCTACAAAATGCACGTGCGCGTGCTGCTGTCGAAGTACCGCAGCTATACGCCCTGCCCCACCTGCAACGGTGCGCGCCTGAAGCCGGACGCGTTGCTGTGGCGGCTGGGCACCAAGGAAGAAGCCGACACGGTGCTGCCGCCGGAAGACGGCCGCTACCGGCGCTTCATGCCGGTCGGGGCCGACTGGTCGCGCGACCAGCTGAACAACCTGGGCGGTCTGTCGATCCATGACGTCATGCTGCTGCCCATCGAACGGGTACGCCGCTTCTTCGACGAATTATCGTTTTCCGGCGCGTTGGACGCTGCCACCGACCTGCTCATGACGGAAGTGCGCGCGCGCCTGAAGTTCCTGTGCGACGTGGGCCTGGGCTACCTGACGCTGGACCGCCAGAGCCGCACGCTGTCGGGCGGCGAAGTGCAGCGCATCAACCTGACCACCGCGCTGGGCACCTCGCTGGTGAACACGCTGTTCGTGCTGGACGAGCCCTCCATCGGCCTGCACCCGCGCGACATGCACCGCGTGGTCGAAGTCATGCACCGGTTGCGCAACGCGGGCAACACGCTGGTGGTGGTGGAACACGACCCGCAGGTCATGGTGGCCGCGGACCGCATCATCGACATCGGCCCCGGCCCGGGCGAACGCGGCGGCTACATCGTTTTCGACGGCTCGCCCAAGCAGTTGCGCGCGGCCGACACGCTGACGGGCAATTACCTGGGCGGCCGCCAGCGCGTGGAAGCGCCGCGTCCGATGCCGGTCGCCAAGAACACGCCGCGCCTGTTGCTGGAAGGCGTCAACGCGCACAACCTGAAAAATGTCTCGGTGGAATTGCCGCTGGGCCGGCTGGTCTGCGTGACCGGCGTGTCCGGATCAGGCAAGTCCACGCTGGTGCAGGACGTGCTGTACCCCGCGCTGCTCAAGCAGAAAGGCAAGCCGTCGGAGGCCCCTGGCGCGTTCGAGCGCCTGCTGGGCGCCGAGCAGATCGCCGACGTGGTCATGGTGGACCAGACCCCCATCGGCAAGACGGCGCGCTCCAACCCCGCCAGCTACGTGGGCGCATTCGACGCCGTCCGCAAGCTGTTCGCCCAGGCCCCGCTGGCGCGCGAACGCGCCTACACGGCCGGCACGTTCAGCTTCAACGGCGGCGACGGCCGCTGCCCCACCTGCGGCGGCACCGGCTTCGAGCACGTGGAAATGCAGTTCCTGTCCGACGTGTACCTGCGCTGCCCGGATTGCGACGGCAAGCGCTTCCGCCCCGAAGTACTGGAAGTGCGCGTCGAACACCTGGGCAAGAGCGCGTCCATCGACGAAGTGCTGGCCATGACGGTCAGCGAAGCGCTGGACTTCTTCAAGGGCCTGCGCGACGTGCAGACGGGCCTGGCGCCGCTGGCCGATGTGGGCCTGGAATATGTGCGCCTGGGCCAGCCCGTGCCGACGCTGTCGGGCGGCGAGGCGCAGCGCCTGAAGCTGGCCGGCCACCTGGCCGAAGCGGCGCGCAGCGGTATTTCCACCGCCAAGGTCGCCAAGAAGGGCAGCCTGTTCCTGTTCGATGAACCCACCACCGGACTGCACTTCGACGACGTCGCCCGCCTGATGCGCGCGTTCCGCAAGCTGCTGGCCGCCGGCCACACGCTGCTGGTCATCGAACACAACCTTGACGTGATCCGCGCGGCCGACTGGCTG
Source organism: Achromobacter maghribensis (assembly GCF_057334215.1). NCBI lineage: Bacteria > Pseudomonadati > Pseudomonadota > Betaproteobacteria > Burkholderiales > Alcaligenaceae > Achromobacter > Achromobacter maghribensis. The sequence continues at coordinate 49,061 of NZ_JBHFII010000026.1, forward strand.
ATCGACCTGGGCCCGGAAGGCGGCGATGCCGGCGGTCTGGTGCTTGGCGTAGGCACGCCGCAAGACTTGATGGACAACCCCAAGTCGCACACGGGCGCCGCGCTGCGCGACTACGAAGTCAGCATCCTGCCGACCGACGTCGTGGTCACCAGCGACATCGACGCGCAGGAAGTCGAGCAAGCCGGCCTGACCGCCCGCATCGCCGAACCGGCCGCCGCGTATCACAGCGCCGACGGGGCCGCCGATGCCTCCGGCGCCGGCGAAGGCACGCCGTTGCAGTCCGTGATGCGCGCGCGCCGCCAGGGCAACATGGCGATCGAAATCCGCAACGCGCGCGAACACAATCTGAAGAACATCAGCGTCGAAATCCCGCACGACAAATTCACCGTGATCACCGGCGTGTCCGGCTCGGGCAAGTCCACGCTGGCCTTCGACATCC
>NZ_JBHFII010000026.1:49554-104684 GCF_057334215.1 Achromobacter maghribensis
GTTCAACGAAGCCCCGCGCCGCTACCTGGAATCGCTGAACGCCTACGCGCGCGCCATCGTGCAGCCGGCCGGCAAGCCGGACGTGGACGCCATCTTCGGCATTCCGCCCACCGTGGCCATCGAACAGCGCACCAGCCGCGGGGGCCGCAAGTCCACCGTGGCCACGATGACGGAAATCCACCATTTCCTGCGCCTGCTGTACGTGAAGCTGGGCACCCAGTACTGCCCGGATTGCAACGTGGCCGTCGAGCCGCAGAACACCGACCAGATCGTGGCCCGCCTGCTGCGCGACCACAAGGGCGTGCACATCGGCCTGTTGTCCCCGCTGGTGACCGCGCGCAAGGGCTATTACACGGATCTGGCCAAGTGGGCCGGTTCGAAGGGCCATTCGCATCTGCGCGTGGACGGCGAGTTCATCCCCGTGGCCCCCTGGCCGCGCCTGGACCGCTATAAGGAACACACCATCGAGCTGCCGGTGGCGGACGTGGTGGTGGACCCCGCCAACGAAGCCGACCTGCGCGCCGCCGTCAAGAGCGCGCTGGAAAACGGCCAGGGCGTGATGTCGGTGGTCTGGCCGGTGAACAAGCTGCACGAAGCGCTGAACAGCGAATTGCAGCAACAGCATTTTTCGGTCAAGCGCGCGTGCCCGTCGTGCGGCACCAGCTTCCCGGAACCCGATCCACGCCTGTTCTCGTACAACTCCAAGCACGGCTGGTGCACGGGGTGCTTCGGCACGGGCCTGCAATTGCAGGGGTTCGACGAAGAGCAGACCGGCGAGGAAACCGCCTGGAACGCCTGGTACGAAGGCGAAGCCCGCGCCTGCACGCAGTGCGACGGGCAACGCCTGAATCGCGTGGCGCGCGCCGTGCGCTGGCGCGACAAATCGATCGCCGAACTGGCTTCGCTGCCGGTGTCGGACGCGCACACCTTCTTTACCGGACTGGTGGCGCGCGGCCGGGAAGGCGAGATCGCCCGCGATATCCTGACCGAAATCCGCGGCCGCCTGAATTTCATGCAGGAAGTGGGCCTGAACTACCTGGCGCTGGACCGCGCCGCCCCGACGCTGTCCGGCGGCGAAGCGCAGCGCATCCGATTGGCCGCGCAGTTGGGGTCCAACCTGCAAGGCGTCTGCTACGTGCTGGATGAACCCACCATCGGCCTGCATCCGCGCGACAATCGCATTCTGCTGAATGCGCTGGCCCGCCTGGAAGAAAACGGCAACACGCTGGTGGTGGTCGAACACGACGAAGACACGATCCGCCGCGCCTCGCACGTGATCGACATCGGGCCGGGCGCGGGCATCCGCGGCGGCCGCGTCGTGGCCGAAGGTTCCGTGCAGGATTTGATGGATGCGCCGGAATCCGTCACCGGACGGTATCTAAAAACGCCGCTGCAACACCCGCTGCAAGGCCGCCGGCCCGTCGAAGCCGACACGCCGATGATCGAGATCCGCGGCGCGCGCCTGCACAATCTGCGCAGCGTGGACGCCAAGATCCCGGTGGGCCGCCTGAGCGTCGTGACAGGCGTGTCGGGTTCCGGCAAGTCGACGCTGGCGCGCGAAGTACTGCTGGACAACCTGAGCCAGGCCGTCTCGCAAGGCAAGTCGCCGGGCTGGGCGGGTTGCGAAAGCATCAAGGGCTGGGAAGCCATCGACCGCGTGCTGGAAGTGGACCAGACCCCCATCGGCAAGACGCCGCGCTCGTGCCCCGCCACGTATGTGGGGTTCTGGGACGACGTGCGCAAGCAGTTCGCCGACACCCGCGAAGCCCGCATGCGCGGCTGGACGGCGGCGCGCTTCTCGTTCAATACCGGCGATGGCCGCTGCCCGATCTGCGAAGGCCAGGGCATGCGCACCATTGAAATGAACTTCCTGCCAGACGTGAAGGTGCCGTGCGACGCCTGCAACGGCGCGCGCTTCAATAGCGACACGCTCAGCGTGCAGATGCGCGGCAAGAACGCGGGCGAACTGCTGTCCATGGAAGTGGACGACGCCATCGGCTACTTCGCGGCGCACCCCAAGATTCACCGGCCGCTGCAGTTGATGCAGGACGTGGGGCTGGGTTACCTGACATTGGGCCAGCCGTCGCCAACCCTGTCCGGCGGCGAGGCGCAGCGCATCAAGCTGGTGACCGAACTTTCCAAGGCGCGCCTGACCGACGGCCTGATCAAGACCGGCCGCGCGTCCCGCATCCCGCATACGCTGTACGTGCTGGACGAACCCACCGTGGGCCTGTCCATGGCCGACGTGGAAAAGCTGATCCATGTGCTGCATCGTCTGGTGGAAGCGGGCAACACGGTCGTCGTGATTGAGCATAATCTGGACGTCATCGCCGAAGCCGACTGGCTGCTGGACCTGGGCCCCGAAGGCGGCACGGGCGGCGGCAAGCTGGTGGGCGAAGGCTCGCCGGAATATGTGATGACCCTGGCCGACCACTCCCACACCGGACGCGTCCTTACGGAATTCCTGGCGCAACAACAACAGCAGTAACACGCATGGAATGTCGTTTTGAAGACCGGCTGGCAGGCCGCGCGCTGCGGTTCGAGGGCTTTTGCTCCCGCATCGAAGCGCGCGCCGCGGCCGAAGTCGTCCCCGCGCTGGCGGCCATCGAGGCCGCGCGGCGGCAGGGGCGATGGGTCGCCCTGCTGCTGGACTACGAACTGGGCGAATGGCTGTTGCCTGAAGCAGCCCTGCCCGCGCCCGCGGGCCCCTGGACGCCCCCGCAGGATGACGGGCGCCCCCGCCTGACCGCGCTGGTGTTCGACCGCAAGGTGGACGACGCCCCCTGGGACGCGCCGGATGCCAACAGCGCGCCCGCCTCCATCAGCCTGCCCACGCCACGCATGACCGAAGCCGGCTACGTGCGCCAGATCGACGCCATCCGCGGCCTGATCGGCGACGGCGAGCTGTATCAGGTCAATTTCACGCAGGCGCTTGATCTGCAATACCAGGGCGATCCGGCCACGCTCTACCGTCGCATCGCCGCCCGCAACCCGGTGGCCCACGGCGCGTTCATCGAGGATGGCGACCGCACGGTACTGTCTTTTTCACCCGAACTCTTTGTGCGGCGCGACGGCGCGCGGCTGACGACCCGCCCGATGAAAGGCACCGCGCCGCGCCATCCCGATCCCGTCGAGGATGCGCGGCTGGGCCAGGAATTGCTGGCCAGCGAAAAGAACCGCGCCGAAAACCTGATGATCGTGGACCTGCTGCGCAATGACCTGGGCCGGCTGGCCGAGCCCGGTTCGGTCACGGTCGACGCGCTGTTCTCGCTGGAGCGCTATCCCACCGTCTGGACCATGACGTCCACGGTGTCGGCGTTGGCGCCGGATGCCACGCTGCAAGACGTGCTGCACGCCCTGTTTCCCTGCGGTTCCATTACCGGCGCTCCCAAGGTGGCCGCCATGCGGCGCATTCGCCAAATGGAGACCGCCCCGCGCGGCCTGTACTGCGGCAGCGTGGGCTGGCTGGCGCCGGACGGCGACTTTTCGTTGAATGTGGCGATCCGCACCCTGGTCCTGGACCCGGCCGGCGGCGGCGTCTACAGCGTCGGCGGCGGCATCGTGCACGACTCGGATCCCGCCGAGGAATGGCAGGAGTGCCACTGGAAGGCCCGTATCCTGCGCGCCTGATGGCGGCCCCCCCTGGCCGGCAGGGTCACGCTGGAAACAACGCCGGCAGCGGTAGTAGCATAGAGCGCGGCGCCGCTCGCCATTTCCCAGGAGAGTCCCATGCAACCTGAATTGATCGAGACCATCCTGGTCGATGCCGAACAGCGCGTGCCCCTGCTGGCCCGCCACCTGCAGCGCCTGGAGGCGTCCTGCAAGGCGCTGGGCTACCCCTGGGGCGGCCGGGCCGTGGAAGGCGACATCATGATCGCCGCGACGGGCCTGGTCACGCCGGGCCCGCACCGCCTGCGCCTGCTGGTTGCCCGCGACGGCTCCCGCCATATCCAGACCGCCCGGCTGCCGCCGCTGCCGGCCGTCCAGGAAGTCATGCTGGCGCCCGAGACGCTGCGCGCTTCGGAGCCGCTGCTGCGCTACAAAACCACGCACCGCCCCTGGTACACCAAGACGATCGAATGGCTGCCGGCGCATCCGCATATCTTTGACCTGCTGTATCTGAACGAGCGCGGCGAACTGTGCGAAGGCAGCCGCAGCAACGTGTATCTGCGCATGGGCGGCCGTTGGTACACCCCGCCGGTGGAAAGCGGCTGCCTGCCCGGCGTGCAGCGCGGCGAACTGTTGGACACCGGCAATGTCCAGGAACGGGTGTTGACCCTGGCCGATCTGCACGAGGCCGACGAGATCCGGCTGTCCAACGCGCTTCGCGGCTGGTTCACGGTCACGCTGCGAGAATCCTGAGCGCCGATTCCGCGCCAGCCCGTTCCAACCCCGCCTTAGTCCGCGAACTCGTCCACCACCACTTGCCGCAACCACTGGTTGGCGGGTTCGCGGTGGCTGCGGGCGTGCCAGAACACGTTGATGACGGATTCCGGGATCTTCACCGGACAAGGCGCCGTCGCCAGCCCGAAAGGCTCACAGGCGCAATCGGCAAAGCGCCGCGGCACGACCGCGATCATATCGGTGGCGGCCAGCACGGGCCCCACCGCCATGAAATGCGGCACCGTCAGCCGCAGGCGGCGGCGGATGCCGGCTTGCTCGATCACCTCGTCCACCACCCCGTGGCCCGTGCCTTCGGACACGATGGCCACGTGCTCGGCCGCGCGGAACTGTTTGGCCGACACGCCTGTGCGCGCCAGAGGGTGGCCGCGCCGAAAGACGCACACATACGGCTGGCTGAACAATTTTCGCTGGAAAAAGCCGCTTTTCAGACCCGGCAGGAAACCCATGGCCAAGTCGATGCGGCCGCGCTCCATTTCGTCTTTCACGTCGATCGACGTCGTGCGCACGGTCCGTATCGTGACGCCGGGGGCCGCGCCATCCAGCGCCCGCATCAGGCGCGGCAGAAAATAGGTTTCGCCCACGTCGTTCACGCCGATCACGAACGCCCGCTCGCTGCGCGCCGGGTCAAAGCGCGCGCGAGCGTTCAACGTGACGAGCAACGCACTCAGCGCATCGGCAATGGGCTGGGCCAGCGATTCCGCGTAGGGCGTCGGTACCATGCCGCGCGACGTGCGCAGGAACAACTCGTCACCCAGCAATTTGCGCAAACGCGCCAGCGCATTGCTGACGCCGGGTTGCGAAATACCCAGGCTTTGCGCCACGGCGGACACCCGGCCGTGCTTCTGCAATTCGTTGAAGACGACCAGCAGATTCAAGTCCACGTCTTTCAGGTTCATGCGCGTGTCTCCACCAATATTGATTCTGGTGATTAGGCTTATCAAGCAGATTCTATTTATTTATTCCGCCACCTGCCCGAAGATGATGCGAAAACTGCCTGCGCCGATGCCGCGCCGGCCCCCGGTCCGCCCCAGGCGGGCCAGACGAAAATGGAGACAAACCATGCACCCCGCCATGCCCTGTTGCCGGGGCGGCCACGCACGAGGCCGCCCATGAACACCCCCGAACAACCGCTTGCTTTCGGCCCGCCCTGGCAGGGCGACGGCTCTCACCGCATCCCCTTCGGCGTTTACACCGATGCCGCATTGCACCAACGCGAGCTGGAACGCTTCTTCTACCGCGGGCACTGGAGCTACGTGGGCCTGGAGGCCGAAATTCCCAACCCGGGCGACTTCAAGCGCACCGCCGTGGGGGAACGATCCGTCATCCTGGTGCGCGACAGCGACGGCCAGGTGCGTGTGGTGGAAAACGTGTGCGCCCACCGTGGCGTGCAGTTCTGCCGCGAACGCGCCGGCAATCGCAGCGAATTCGTCTGCCCTTATCACCAATGGAACTACGACCTGCAAGGCAATCTGATCGGCGTGCCGTTCCGACGCGGCGTGAAGCAGGATGGCAAGGTGAACGGCGGCATGCCGCCCGATTTCGATCCCGAAGCGCACAGCCTGACCAAATTGGCGGTGGCTTGCCGCAACGGCGTGGTGTTCGCCGCGTTCGACCCTGACGTGGAGCCGCTGGAAGACTACCTGGGGCCCGACATCCTGCACTATTTCGACCGCGTCTTCGACGGCCGCGAACTGGTGATTCACGGCTACAGCCGCCAGCGCATCCCGGGCAACTGGAAACTGATGCAGGAGAACATCAAGGACCCCTACCACCCCGGTCTGCTGCACACCTGGTTCGTCACCTTCGGCCTGTGGCGTGCGGACAACCGCTCGGAACTGAAGATGGACCGGCACTTCCGCCACGCCGCCATGATCTCCACACGCGGCCAGGGCGGCAAAGGCAGTGTCACCAGCGGCGTATCCAGCTTCAAGGAACAGATGTCCCTGAACGACGACCGCTTCCTCGACATCGTCCAGGAACCCTGGTGGAACGGCCCGACCGCCGTGCTGATGACGCTGTTTCCCAGCGTCATCATTCAGCAGCAGGTGAATTCGCTGTCCACCCGCCATATCCAGCCCGTTGGCCATGACGCCTTCGACTTCGTCTGGACCCACTTCGGCTTTGCCGACGACACGCCCGAGATGACGCGCCGGCGCCTGCGCCAGGCCAATCTGTTCGGGCCGGCCGGCTTCGTGTCGGCCGATGACGGCGAGGTCATCGAATTCTCGCAAGCGGGTTTTCAACAGAAGCCCTGGCACCGCAGCGTGGCGGAATTGGGCGGCAAGACCGCCGAAAACACCAGCCACATGGTCACCGAAACGCTGATCCGCGGCATGTACGCGTATTGGCGCCGCGTGATGGAGGCATGACGATGCTGGACTTTCCGCTCTATTACCAGCTGACCCGCCTGTATGCCGACTACGCCGCCGCGCTGGATGCGGAGGAATGGGAGAAATGGCCGGAGTTCTTCCTGGAAGCCTGCACGTACAAGGTGCTGCCGCGTGAAAACCACGAACGCGGCTACCCCCTGGCGACCATGGCCTTTGAAAGCCGCGGCATGCTGAAGGACCGCATCTACGGCGCCACGGACACGATCTTCCATGACCCCTACTACCAACGCCACGTCGTGGGCGCGCCGCGCGTGCTGTCGGTGGACAGCGACCGCATCGAATCCGAGGCCAGCTACGCGGTGTTCCGCACCAAGCCCAGCCAGCTGACCACCGTATTCAACGTGGGCCGCTACCTGGACGTGGTGCGCCAGACGCCCGACGGCCTGAAATTCGAATCGCGGCTGTGCATTTTCGACAGCGAACTGATCCCCAATTCGCTCATCTACCCCATCTGACAAGGAAAGCCGCTATGAGCACGCAATGGATCAAGGCCATCGCGCGGGCCGATGTGCCGGACGAAGACGTCATCGCCGTGCAGGCGGGCGGCCGCGAGATCGCGCTGTATGGCGTCGACGGCGAGGTCTACGCGACGTCCAACCTCTGTACGCACGGCAACGCCCGCCTGTGCGACGGTTTCCTGGAAGGCCACGAAATCGAGTGCCCCTTGCACCAGGGCCGCTTCGACGTGCGCGACGGCCGGGCGCTATGTTCCCCGTTGCGGGAAAACGTGGCGACCTACCCCGTCAGGATCGAAGACGGGATCGTGTTCGTGGCGCTGTGACGCAAGGCTCGAGGAGCCCGACGACCTTCATCGCGCCCGAGACCGGGGTACGAAACCCGGCGGGCGATCAGATCGCCAGCCGCAGCGCCTCGTTGGCGGCCGCCATGCCCATGGCGGCCGTCACCGTCACGACCGAACCGTAGCCCGCGCACGACAGCCCTTGCGGCGCGATGTTCAGACCCGAAGCGCCCAGGTCGTCCTCGCCCTCGACGGGGCGGGTCCAGGCGTCGGGCAGGATGGCGGGCTGGTCAAACCAAAGGGCATGGATGCCCATCTTCGGCACGCGCTTGAGCGCCTTGCCGTTCTGATCGGAAGCGCGTGGAAAGCCGTGTTCCTTGCGCAGTTTGTTACGCAACTTGGCCAGCAAGGCGTCATTCACCGCGGCCGACAGGTCGCCGGCCCGCAACGCCAGCGGATCCGTCTTGCCACCGGCCCCCCCGCACAGCAGCATCGGCACCGCCAGCGCACGCGCATGCAGGATCATCGCGATCTTGGCCGTGGCCTGGTCGGTGCAATCGATGATGACGGTGTAGGGCCCGGGCAGTACGTCAGCGACGTTCTCGGGCGACACGAAGTCATCCACCCGCGTCAGCCGGCATTCCGGATTGATCGCCAGCACCCGTTCCGCCATGGCATCCACCTTGGATTGCCCCAGCGTGGACGACAGCGCGTGGATCTGCCGGTTGACGTTGGATTCGGCGATATGGTCCAGGTCGATCAGGGTCAGGGCGCCAACCCCGCAACGCGCCAAGGCCTCGACGGTCCACGAACCGACGCCCCCCAGGCCTGCCACCGCAACATGGGCGGTTTGCAAACGTGCGGGCGCTTGGGGGCCGTACAAACGGGACAGGCCGCCGAAGCGGCGATCCAGGTCGGCGGGCGGAATCGGATGATCGGGCGAGTTCATGGCGGGTATTTTATAGGCCAAGGGCATTGTTGGCTGTTGCACACGCGCACGCGAGCCACCGCTACGCCGGGCGTATCAAGAACCCGAGACATCAGCCCCGGCATCGACCCCGACATCACGCGCCACGACATCATCCCCGCCAAGCGCCTGATACACCGTCACCTGATTCACCAACCGATTCAACCCGTTCTCGTCCCGCGCAATCTCGGCCGTCCGGCGCTTTTCCTGCGCGTCCAGCCAGTCCTTCAACGACACGGCCCCTGCCCGGTAGCGCACTTCGTACAAGCGCTCCGCGTCCCGCGCGGCCCGCAGCGACACCGCCAGTTGTTCCGCCTGCAAGGCCAGCTGCGTCCGGTTCGACAGCGCGTTCTCCACGTCCGCCATCGCCTGATACAGCGATTGGCGGAAATTGACGACACGCTCTTCGTAGTCCGCCTTGGAGATCTTGATGTTCAGTTGCATCTGCGTCCATTGCAGGAACGGCAGCGTCAAGCCCACGCCCAGCGACGCAACGGGGTTTTGCAGCATGCTGGAGAGCGTCGGGCTGGCGGTGCCCACCGCGCCCGTCAGCGTCACCGGCGGATAGAAACTCGCGCGGGTGGCGTCCACCGTTGCCAAGGCTTCGCGCAAACGCAGCTCGGCCGCGCGCAGGTCCGGGCGGCGGCCCAGCAGGTCGGCGGGAACGCCGGCGCGCGCTTCGGGCAAGGGATACTGCGGCAAGCGGGCCGGGTCGGCCATGCTGCGGTCCGGCGGCCCATCGAACAGAATCGTCAGCGCATTCGTGTATTCCACGCGCTGTTGAACCAGCAAGGTGCGGGCTGCCTGCTGGCTGGCCACGGTCTGTTCGGCTTCCGCCAGTTCCAGCGCCGATGCGCCGCCCGCCGCGTATTGCGCGCGCACCAGGTCCTGCGTGCGGCGCGCATAGGCGATGCTCTCGTCGCTGCTGGCGATGCGCTGATTGATGAAGGCGGTCTGCCAGTACAGCGTGGCCGTGGTGCCCACCAGCGACAAGGCCGCGGCCGCCCGGTCCTCTTCGGTGGCTAGCGCTTCCCATTGGGCCGCGTCGCGCTGGCGCGACAGCTTGCCCCACAGGTCCACCTCGTAGCCGACGGTCAGTTCAGCGGTGTTGGTGCGTGTGATCGCGCGGTCGCCGTACAGATTGCGGTTGCGTGCCACGTTGGCGCTGCCGCCCAATTGCGGCGTCAATTGGTCCTCGGTCAGCCCCGCCTGGTACTGCGCGCGGCGCACGCGGATCGCCGCGGCGGCCAGGTCGTTGTTACGCGCCAGCACGGCATCGACCAGCCCGTTCAAGACCGGGTCGTTGAAATTGCGCCACCAGGCGCCGCCGTCGGCCAACGGCGCTTGCGCGGCACCGGGTGCGGCGTGCGTCCAGGCGGCGGGCGCCTGGGTCAGCGGCGGTTCGTAATCGGTGCGCAACAGGCTGCCGCAACCGCCCAGCGCCAGAAGCAGCGCCAGGGCGGCGGGTGTGCGAATCAGGGAAACCGCTTTCATTGTCCTCATTCCCGGGCCAACGCCTCGACGGGATCCAGACGCGCCGCATTGCGCGCCGGCAAATAGCCAAAAAGCACACCGATCAGCGTCGAGCACGTGAATGCCGCCACCATCGATGCCGTGGAATAAATCATCTGGAACGAACCGCCCGTGGCCTTGGACACCAGCACGCCCAGCGCCAGCGACAGGATGATGCCCAGCGCGCCCCCGATCAGGCAGACCAGTACCGCTTCGATCAGGAACTGCTGCATGATGTCGCTGCGGCGCGCGCCCACCGCCATGCGCACGCCGATCTCGCGGGTGCGCTCGGTAACGGACACCAGCATGATGTTCATCACCCCGATCCCCCCCACCATCAGCGAAATCAGCGCAATCAGGGACACCAGCAAAGTCATGGTGGCCGTCGTGCGTTCGATGGTCTTGCGGATCGCGTCCGTGTTGAACACAAAGAAGTCCTTCACCACGTGGCGCCGGACCAGCACGCGCTCGATGGCGCGTTCGGCCGCCGCTGGCGGCGTGGCGTCGTTGACGCGCACCGTGATGCTCTTCAAGTGCTGCTGGCCCAGCACGCGCGACAGCGCCGTGGTGTAGGGGATCCAGACATTCAGCGATTCGTTGTTGCCGAAGACGGATTCTTTTTTCTCGGTCACGCCAATCACGCGGGCGGGCATCGACCCCAAGAACACGACCTGGCCGATCGGTTCCGTGTGCGAACCGAACAAGGTACGCCTTGTGCCTTCGTCGATCACCACTTCCTGCGCGCGGCGCACCACGCTGGTCTCGTCGAAGAACTTGCCCTGCGCCAGTTTGATGGCCCGCACGCGGAAATACTGTTCGCCCACGCCCTGGATCGACCCGTTCACGGACACGTTGCGGTAGCGCAGCGTGTTGCTGGTGGTGACTTCCGGCGTGACGCTGTCCACATAGGGTTCGCGGGCCAGCGCGTCGGCGTCGGCCGCAACCAGCGTGCGGATAGTGACGGCTTTTTCATCGCCGAAGTCCTTGCCGGGGAACACTTCGACGGTGTTGGTGCCGATGGCGCTGATGTCTTCCAGGATCTTGCGCCGCGACCCTTCGCCCAGCGCCACCACCGACACCACCGCCGCGATGCCGATGATGATGCCCAGCATGGTCAGCGACGTGCGCAGCCGGTGGGCGTTCATGGACAGCAGCGCCATGCGCAGCGCTTCGCCGCAACGGTCCAGGTACGACTGCCAGGCGGGCCGCTTGGGCAGTTCCGGCGGCGCATCACGCTCGGCGTCCACGCGCGGCGCGTCGGGATTGCGCTTGTCCGCGACGATCTCGCCGTCGCTGATCTCGATGATGCGCTGCGCGTGACGGGCCACATTCATGTCGTGCGTGACGATGATGATGGTGTGGCCGGCCGCGTTCAGCTCTTCCAGGATGCGCAGCACTTCCTGCCCGGTGTGCGTGTCCAGCGCGCCAGTGGGTTCGTCGGCCAGAATGATGTCGCCGCCGTTCATCAGCGCGCGCGCGATGCTCACGCGCTGCTGCTGGCCGCCCGACAACTGGCCGGGCCGGTGTTCCGACCGGTCGCCCAGCCCCAGCCGCTTCAGCAGTTCCTCGGCGCGGGCCGTCCGGGCCTCGCGCCGCTTGCCGGCATATACGGCCGGCATTTCCACATTGCCTTGCGCGGTCAGGTCCGACAACAGGTGATAGCGCTGGAAGATAAAGCCGAAGTGCTCGCGCCGCAGTTCGGCCAGTTCGTCGGGGTCCAGCTCGCCCGTGCTGCGGCCGCTGACTCGGTAATCGCCACGGGTCGGGCGGTCCAGGCAGCCCAGAATATTCATCAGCGTGGACTTGCCCGAACCGGACGCCCCCACGATGGCGACCATTTCGCCCGCCTCGATGGTCAGGTCGATGTCTTTCAAGACGGCAATGGTCTGCTCGCCCGCAGGGAACTCGCGGCGCACCCCGGAAAGCGAGATCAGCGGTCCGCCCATGTCAGCCTCCCCGCGCTGCGGCAGCCGCAGGCGCGGAATCCGCCGTCACGACCCGCTCGCCCACCTCCAGCCCTTCCAGCACTTGCGCCTGCACGTTGTTATTCATGCCGATCTTGACCTGGCGCTCCTCGGTCTTGTTGTCTTTCAAGACCACGCGCACGGTATAGCGGCCGTCTTTGCCGCGCTTGCCCAGCGCCGAGGCCGGCACCACGACGGCATCCTTGGCTTCGCCCAGCACGATGAAAACCTGGGCGGTCATCGAAATGCGCAGCTTTTCATCGGGGTTGGGCACATCGAACAAGCCGTTGTAATAGACGGCGGCGGTGGTGGAACTGCCGCTGGAAGACGTGAGCGACGACGTGGCGTCTTCCTTCTGGATGGAGTCCGGCGCGGGCTCCACCGCGCGCAGCTTGGCCTGATAGCGTTGATCGGGTTCGCCCAGGATCGTGAAGTACACGGGCAGGCCGGCCTTCACGCGGGTGACGTCGGCTTCCGAGATCTGGGCCTTGATCGTCATGGTGTCCACCTGGGCCACCTTGATGATGGTCGGCGCGCTCTGGATGGAGTTGACGGTCTGGCCTTCCTTGGTCACCACCGCCACCACCATGCCGTCGATGGGCGAGACGATGCGCGTGTAGCCCAAGTTGACACGGGCGGTGTCCACCTGGATTTCGGCCTGCGCGATCTGCGCGTCCAGCGAGGCGATCTCGGCACGCGTCACGGCCAGCGTCGCCTCGGCCGTCTCATAGGCCTCACGCGAACTGGCATCGGCCGCCAGCATCTGGCGCTGGCGTTTGAACGCCAATTCGGCCTGCTTCAGCGTGGCGACCTTGGCCGCGCGTTCGGCGCGCCGCGTCTGCAGGGCCGCCTCCGCGTTGCGCAGTTCGTTCTGCTGGGTCAGGTCGTCGATTTCGGCGACCAATTGGCCTTTCTTGACGCGGTCGCCCAGTTCCACTTTCAGGGACTTCAACTGGCCGGTGGCCTGGGCGCCCACACTGACGCGTTCGATGGCGTCGATGGTGCCGCTGGCCAGGACACTGTCCTCGAGGTTCGCCCGGCTGACCTCGCCCACCGCGAAGGTGGGCGGCGGCGGCGCTGAAAAAAAGACGGCGCGCAAAGCGAACGCCACAAGAAGGACGACGACGGCGATCAACGCATAACGCTTGAACTTGCTGCGGGGCTTTTTCATTGAACCTGGTGATAGGAGACGGGGGCTGCGGACCCGCGCCGGTATTGCGAAGCACAGGCGCCCATCCTAAACGGGCGACCCTGCCAAACGATGGCCAATCTGTGCCAAAACGGTGAAAAACAGTAAAGCAGTACCGGTCCGTCCGGCGGTCGCCGGATTGTTCCGTTGCGAGAACGATACAACGACTGCGGCGCATGCGCGGAACCGCCTTTTTTGCACATACGCCGAACATGCCGCCATCTTGCCCCCTAAGTCGCCGACTTGCGCAGTAGATGGCGCCTATCTTGCCACCCGGGCTTGAAACAATTTGCGGCACTGCAAAAACGCCGCGCCTCGACATAGGCCGACGATGCGCCCAGAATGAATGCAGTTACGCCGTGCCTACCTCTCACAGATCCCCCTCCTCGCCTTCAAGTTCCCCGGAATTTTCCGGGGCGGTGCTGCTGTGCCTGCTGGCAATGATGAATCACGTGGCGCTGACCGGGGGACGGATCACCGTTTCACTCACGGCGCTGCAAATGGGCCTGTCCACCTTCAAGGTGGGCACCCTGGTCGCCGTGTTTGCCGTGCTGCCGATGTTGTTCTCGGTGCGCGCCGGCCGCTGGGTCGACCGGGTGGGCATCGTTCGCCCGCTCGTCATCGGGACGGCTTTGGTCGCGATCGGCACCGCTTTACCCTTTATCTCGCAGACACAGACCGCCTTGCTGATTGCGTCCTGCTGCATCGGCATTGGCTTCATGCTGCACCAGGTCGCCACGCAAGACTTGCTGGGCCACGCGGAACCCGCGCAGCGCCTGCGCAACTTCTCGTTCATGTCGCTTGCGCTGGCCGGGTCGGGATTTTCCGGGCCGCTGATCGCCGGGCTGGCGATCGACCATCTGGGTACGCGCACCGCCTTCGGGCTGCTGGCCCTGGGCCCCATCTTGTCGGGCATCGGCCTGTATGCCTTGCGTCACCAATTGAAGGCCGTGGATTCGCAACTGGCGGGCGCCAAAGAGGCCCAGCGCCGACGGGTGACCGAATTGCTGGCAGTTCCGGCTCTACGCCGGATCTTGATGGTCAACACCATCCTGTCTGGCGCCTGGGATACCCATTTGTTCGTCGTTCCCATCTTCGGCGTCGCGATCGGGCTGTCAGCCACCACGATCGGCGTCATTCTTGCGTCCTTCGCGGCGGCAACGTTCGTCATTCGCCTGATATTGCCGCTGATCATGCGCCGGGTCCGATCCTGGACGCTCGTCCGGGTGGCCATGGCGACGGCGGCGATCGATTTCATGCTTTACCCGTTGTTCACCGACGTTACCGTCCTGATCGTGCTGTCGTTCATCCTCGGCCTTGCCTTGGGGTGCTGCCAACCGAGTATGCTATCCCTGCTGCACCAGCATTCGCCGCCTGGCCGCGCCGCCGAAGCCGTTGGTTTACGGATGGCGCTGATCAACGGATCCCAGGTGTCCCTGCCATTGACCTTCGGCGCGCTGGGCGCGGTAATTGGTGTCGCCCCCTTGTTCTGGGCCTATTCGCTGGCCTTGATGGCGGGCGGCTGGGCCAACCGCAACCCCCCGCTCGAATCTGACCGGAACCCGTAGTCGTGAACACGCCGTCCCCTTCTTCCGCCATCGCTGGCGCCAGCCTGCCCTTCCGCTTGTGGACGCCCGAAGAAAGACGGGCTTCGCTGGACCAGGCGCTGCAGCACTGGCAGTCGGGGGAAGACGTCTGGGTATATGGGTACGGATCACTCATCTGGCGCCCCGACTTCGACTTCATGGAACGCCGCCTGGCGACCTTGCGCGGGCATCACCGGGCGTTGTGCCTGTGGTCGCGCGTGAACCGCGGCACCCCGGAATGCCCCGGACTGGTGTTCGGCCTGGACCGCGGCGGCTCCTGCCGGGGCGTGGTCTACCGTCTGGCCGGCGACCAGGTCCCCACCTATTTCCCCGCGCTCTGGGAACGTGAAATGTCCACCGGCGCCTATCTGCCGCGCTGGATCAACTGCGCGACCGACACCGGCCCCGTCCGCGCCCTGGTTTTCATCATGAACCGCGACAATCCGGCCTACATCCGCGCCCTGCCCGACGCCGAGCTGCTGGCCATCGTGCGCCGGGCCGCCGGCCGCTACGGGCCGTGCACCGACTACGTGGTCCAGACGGCCCAGGCGCTGCGGGCCGCCGGCATCCATGACGCCCGGCTGGACGCCATCGCCCGCCGGCTGGAACTTGATGGGCGGCCGCTACCCGAAGGCGCCTGACCACCCCTGCCCGCCGCCCGGCGGGAAACATGCCTGAGACCTGCGCGGGGTCAATAAGGGAGCGATGCCCCAAGCGGTATAAACTCCCTGTTATCAACGCTGAATCCCACGCCTCATGTCCGTCTCCGATCTGCGTCAAAGCTACGAAAAGAACGTCCTGCTGGAAAGCCAGGCCGCCGCCTCGCCGTTCCAGCAGTTTGCCCGCTGGTTCGACGAAGCGCTGGCCGCCAAGGTGCCGGAACCCAACGCCATGACCCTGGCCACGGTGGACGCCACCGGGCAGCCCAGCGCCCGCATCGTCCTCATCAAGGGCTTTGACGAGCACGGCTTCACGTTCTTCACCAACTATGAATCCCGCAAGGGCCAGGACCTGGCGGCCGAGCCGCGCGCCTGCCTGCTGTTCTTCTGGCAGCCGCTGGAACGCCAGGTGCGGATCGAAGGCGCGGTGGAAAAAGTCGCTGCCGAAGAGTCGGACGCGTACTATCACAGCCGCCCCGCCGGATCGCGCATCGGCGCGTGGGCCTCGCGCCAAAGCCAGCCCATCACCCGTGAAGCGCTGGAAGCGCGCGAACAGGAATTCCGCGAACGGTTCGGCGAACAGCCGCCGCGTCCGCCGCACTGGGGCGGTTACCGCCTGAAGCCCACCGCTTTCGAGTTCTGGCAAGGCAGGCCGTCGCGCTTGCACGACCGCCTGCGCTATGTCGCCGACGGCACGGCCTGGAATATCGAACGCCTGTCGCCTTGATGCCGGGCGCCTTGCGCGCCCGCCCGACTTAACGATTGCATGCCCGCCTCCTCCCCTGACTTTGACGCCTCATTCTTCCGTACCGCGCTGGGCCGCTATGCCACCGGCGTAACGGTGGTCACCGCCGCCGGCCTCGACGGCGCGCCCATCGGGCTGACGGTCAGCTCCTTCAATTCAGTGTCGCTGAACCCGCCGCTGATCCTCTGGAGCCTGTCGCGCGGTTCGTCCTCGCTGGCGGCGTTCGAACAGTGCGAACGCTATGTGGTCAACGTGCTTAGCGCCGAACAGATCGCGCTGGCGCGGCGTTTCGCCACCGGCAAGACGCCGGACCGCTACGCTGGCCTGACCGTGCACCACGCGCCCGGCGGCACGCCGATGCTGGACGGTCATTGCGCCGCCTGGTTCGAATGCCGCAACCGCAGCCGCTACGAAGAAGGCGACCACATCATCATGGTGGGCGAGGTCGAGCGCTGCGGCCACAGCAGCGAACCACCGCTGGTGTTCCACGCAGGCGGTTTCGACCTGACCCCGGCCGGATCGCGGTCCGAAAGGAAGACGTCATGAGCGTGGACGTCGATTGCGTCGTCATCGGCGCGGGCGTGGTGGGCCTGGCGATTGCCCGCGCGCTGGCCCAGTCCGGCCGCGAAGTGCTGGTGGCCGAAGCCACGGAAGCGATCGGCACCGGCACCAGCTCGCGCAATTCCGAAGTCATCCACGCGGGCATCTATTACCCCGCGGGCAGCCTGAAGGCGCGGCTTTGCGTGCGCGGCAAGCACCTGCTGTACGCCTACTGCGCCGAACGCGCCATCCCGCACAAGCGGCTGGGCAAGCTGATCGTGGCCACCAACCGCGAACAGGCCGCGCAGCTGGAAGGCATCGCGCAGCGCGCCCGTGCCAACGGCGTCGATGACCTGCAATACATTTCCGGCGAAGACGCCATGCGCCTGGAGCCCGCGCTGCAATGCACGGCCGCGCTGGTATCGCCGTCGACCGGCATCGTCGACAGCCACGCGCTGATGCTGTCGTTCCAGGGTGACGCCGAAAACGCCGGCGCCCAATGCGTGTTCCATACGCCGCTGGTGTCCGGCCGCGCCCGCCCCGAGGGCGGGTTCGCTCTGCAATTCGGCGGCGATGAAGCCATGACCCTGACCTGCAACGTGCTGATCAATTCGGCGGGCTTGCAGGCGCCGGCGCTGGCCCGCCGCATCGACGGCGTGCCGCCCGCCAGCATCCCCACCGACTACCTGTGCAAGGGTAGCTATTTCACACTGTCCGGCCGCGCTCCGTTCTCGCGCTTGATCTACCCCGTGCCGCAACACGCCGGCCTGGGCGTGCATCTGACGCTGGACATGGGCGGCCAAGCCAAGTTCGGCCCCGACACCGAGTGGGTTGGCACCGAAGACTACACACTGGACCCGGCCCGCGCCGAGGTGTTCTACGAAGCGGTGCGCAGCTACTGGCCCGCTTTGCCCGACGACGCCCTGGCGCCCGGCTACACCGGCATCCGGCCCAAGATCTCCGGCCCGCATGAACCCGCCGCCGACTTCGTCATCGCTGGCCCCGCCGTGCACGGCGTGCCCGGCCTGGTCAATCTGTTCGGCATCGAATCTCCCGGGCTGACCTCCAGCCTGGCCCTGGCGGAAGAAGCCCTGGCGCGCCTGACCGCCTGACTCCGCCCCATCCCTTTCCTTTCCTGGCCTATTTCCGCACCATGCAGCACAACGACTACATCCTGACCCTGTCCTGCCCCGACCGCACCGGCATCGTCTACCGCGTCAGCGGCCTGTTGTTCGAATTGGGTTGCAACATCCTGGATTCCCAACAGTTCGGCGACGAGGAAACGGGCCAGTTCTTCCTGCGCGTGCACTTCGACCTGCCCGCCGCCGTGGCCGCCGACGACCTGCGGGCCCGGCTGGACGCCATGTCGGGCGAATACGGCATGGACCTGAAGCTTCACGATGCGCGCCGCAAAGAGCGCCTGCTGATCATGGTCAGCAAGCAGGGCCACTGCCTGAATGACCTGCTGTTCCGCGTGCATAGCGGGCATTTGCACGCCGAAGTGGCCGCAATCGTGTCGAACCACAACGATTACGCCGGCCTGGCGGCCTCCTATGGCATCCCGTTCCACCACCTGCCGGTCACGCCGGACACCAAGGCGGAACAGGAAAAGCAGGTGCTGAAAATTGTCGAGCAGTCGAATGCCGACCTGGTGGTGCTGGCCCGCTACATGCAGATCCTGTCGGCGGACATGTGCCGCGCGCTGAACGGCCGCGCCATCAACATCCACCACAGCTTCCTGCCCAGTTTCAAGGGCGCCCGCCCCTATCACCAGGCGCATGCGCGCGGCGTGAAGATCATCGGCGCCACCGCTCACTATGTGACGTCCGATCTGGACGAAGGTCCGATCATCGACCAGGATATCGAACGCGTCGACCACACGATGACCGCCCAGGACCTGACCCAGGTCGGCAGCGACATCGAATCCCTGGTGCTGTCGCGCGCCGTGCGCAGCCACGTCGAACACCGCATCCTGCTGAACCGCAACAAGACCGTCGTGTTCCGCTGATCTCAGCCTGTCGCAGCGGGCGGATACTGGCGCGCCACCAGCGCCATCGCCTTCTGCTGCAGTGGCGAGCCCGCCTGCGCTGGCCAGATCACCTGGCTGATGGAGCGCGCCTCGTGCGGGAAAGCGATGAAACGCGTGCCCGCCAGGCCGCTACGCGACAGGCAGGCCGGCACGATCGACACCCCCAGGCCCTGCGACACCAGCGACGCCACGCTTAGCCAGTGGCGTACCTCGTGCCGGATCACCGGCATGAATCCCGACGCCACGCACATCGATAGCACCGTTTCGTAATAGCTGGGCGACGCCGCGCGGGCAAAGAACACGAAATCGTCGCCCGCCAGGTCCGCCAATCGCAGCGACGCCCGATCCGCCAGCGGGTGCGAATCCGGCAGGCAGACAACAAACGGCTCGGCCACCAGATCGCGCGCCTGGACCTCGTCCGGCACCGGGTTGGCGTGGATGAAGCCCAAGTCCTGTTCGCCGCGCCGAACGGCTTCGATCTGCTCGTGGGAGTTCAGCTCGGTCAGCACGTGCTCCACATCGGGAAGCTCGGCGCGCATGGCGTTCAGCAGCGCCGGCAGGCCGCGATACAGCATCGATCCCACGAAACCGATGCGCAGCCGGCCCCGCAAGCCCGCGTCCACCCGTTGCACCAGCGTGCGCACCTCCTCGGCCTGGCGCAACAGGGTCAGCGCCTCGCGGTACAGCACCTGCCCGGCATCGGTCAGTTCCACGTGGCGGCTGGTGCGGGCCAGCAGGCGCGCACCCACGTTGTATTCCAGCTGGCGAATGGCGTAGCTCAGCGGCGGCTGCGAAATGTGCAGGCGCGCGGCGGCGCGGCTGAAATGCCGCTCTTCGGCGACCGCGATGAAATAGCGCAACAGGCGGGGGTCCAGATCCACGGCGTCTTCCGATCCATATTTTTTATGAATTGTTCTACACAAAAACGGTATTTGTATAGATTAATCGACCCGCGCAACATCGCCATCTTCCCCCGTCTTTTGCAGGATGCCGCCATGGATGCCCCGAAGATCCCCCCGATCGCCACTGCCGTCACGCCCGTTCCGGACTCCCGCGGCCTGAACCTCTTCGACGCCGATCCCTATGCCGCGGCCCTCAGCCAGCGCTACCTGCCGCCCCCGCTGCACGCGCACTTGCTGCCGCACCTGCAACGGCTGGGTGGACTGGCCGGCGGCGTCATGGACGAGTTGGCCTCCACGGCGGACAAGCATCCCCCCACCCTGTCCGTGCGCAGCCGCGCCGGCACCGACGAATCCCGCGTCGACAAGCACCCCGCCTATGTCGAGCTGGAACGCCTGGCCTACAGTGAATTCGGCCTGGCGGCGCTTTCGCACCGCGGCGGCGTGCTGGGCTGGCCGGAACCCATGCCGGCCGCCGCCAAATACGCGCTAAGCCACCTGTTCGTGCAGGCGGAATTCGGCCTGTGCTGCCCGGTCAGCATGACGGATTCGCTGGCGCGCACGCTGCGCAAGTTCGGCGACCCGGCGCTGGTCGAACGCGTGCTGCCCCAGGTGACCTCCCAGGATTTCGACACGTTGCGCCAAGGCGCCATGTTCATGACCGAACAGGGCGCGGGTTCGGACGTCAGCGCCACCGAGGTCACGGCCGAGGCGCAAGACGACGGTACCTGGCGTATCCACGGCGACAAATGGTTTTGCTCGAACCCCGACGCGGGATTCGCGATGGTGCTGGCCCGCAGCGAACCGCAGCCGGGCCTGAAGGGCGTGTCGCTGTTCCTGCTGCCACGCGATCTGGCCGACGGCAGCCACAACCACTACCGCATCCTGCGGTTGAAGGACAAGCTGGGAACCCGCTCGATGGCCAGCGGCGAAATCCGCCTGGAAGGGGCCGTGGCCTGGCTGGTGGGCGAACGCGGCCGCGGCTTCAAGCACATGGCCGACATGATCAACAACTCGCGCCTGTCCAACGGCATGCGCGCGGCCGGCCTGATGCGCCGCGCGGTCACCGAGGCCGTCTACGTGTCGCAACACCGCCGCGCCTTCGGCAAACGCCTGATCGACATGCCGCTGATGCAACGCCAGCTGGTCAAGATGACGGTATGGGCCGAACAGGCCCGCAGCGTCATGTTCCAGACAGCCCGGGCGCTGGCCGACGCGGACCAGGGCGCCGCCGATCCCGCACTGGCCCGCATCCTGACGCCGCTGATCAAGTTCCGCGCCTGCCGCGATGCGCGCAAGGTAACCGGCGACGCGATGGAAGTGCGCGGCGGCTGCGGCTACATCGAGGAATGGACCGAACCGCGCCTGGTGCGCGACGCCCACCTGGGTTCCATCTGGGAAGGCACCAGCAACATCGTCGCGCTGGATGTGCTGCGCGCCATCAAGAAAGAACATTCCCTGCCCGCGCTGCGCGCCCATGTCGACCGCTTGCTGGCCGAGGGCGCGCCTTGCCCGCCCGCGCTGGCCGAACGCCAGGCCCAGGCGCTGGACAAGACCTTCGCGCTGGCCGAACACGCCGCGCAAGGCGACCACGCCGAACTCGCCCGCCAGGCCGCATCGCTGCTGTACCACGCGGTATCGATGGCCGCGCTGCGCTGGGAAGCCACGGGCGCCGGCCTGGAAAGCCGCGCGCAGCTGGCCGACCAGGTGCTGTTGCATCGCCTGGCGCCGCACGACCCCTACGCCATTCCCCCCAACGAAAGCGCGGCCTGCCGGGCCATTCTGCAATACGCGCTGTAAACCGACGCCGGCGGCACAGCCGGCGCGTCCCCCAGGAGACACCACCATGAAACGCCTTCTTGCCCCCCTGATGCTGGCGGCGGCCGCCGCCGCGACCCCGTCCACTCCCGCCTTGGCCGCGGACGCCTTCCCCTCGGCCCGCCCGATCACGCTGATCGTGCCCTTCCCGCCTGGCGGCCCCACCGACGCCATGGCACGCCGGCTGGCCGAGAAACTCCGCGAGCCCCTGAAGCAAAACGTCATCGTTGAAAACCGCAGCGGCGCGGGCGGCAACATCGGATCCGAATACGTGGCCTCGGCCAAGCCCGACGGCTACACGCTGTTGTTCGGCACGTCCGGCCCGCTGGCCATCAATGTCAGCCTGTACAAAAGGCAGGGCTACAACCCCGAAACCAGCTTCGCGCCCATCATCCGCCTGGGCCACCTGCCCAACATCCTGGTCGTGAACCCGTCGGTGCCCGCCACCAACGCGCAAGAACTCATCGCCTACGCCAAGAAGAATCCGGACAAGCTCAGCTACGCTTCGTCCGGCAACGGCGCGTCGTCGCATCTGGCGGGCATTCTGTTCAACAAGATGGCCGGCACCCAGATCATGCACATTCCCTACAAGGGAACCGGGCCGGCGCTGAACGACCTGCTGGGCGGGCAGGTGTCGATGTCGTTCACCGACATCCTGACCGCGCTGCCCTACATCAAGGCCGGCAAGCTGCGCGCCATCGGCCTGGCCAGCGCCCAGCGCTCGGAGGCCCTGCCGGACCTGCCCACCTTGTCCGAGCAAGGGCTGGGCGGATATGACGTCAGCGTCTTCTTCGGCATCGTCGCCCCCAAGGACACGCCGGCAGACGTGGTGAACACGCTGAACCAGGCGTTCAAGACCGCGCTGTCCGACCCCACCATCAAGCAGACCCTGCGTTCGCAGGGCATCGTCGAAGCGCAGGATCAGACGCCGCAAGGCCTGGCCGCCTTCATCACGACCGAAGTCCCCAAGTGGCGCGAGCTCATCACCAGCGCCAACGTTTCCATCGACTGAAGCTGACACTCCATGGCCCCCACCCTACCCAATGCCGGCGCGCTTGCCGGATGCAAGGTGATCGACCTGTCCCGCGTGCTGGGCGGTCCCTATTGCACGCAGATCCTGGCCGACCACGGCGCCGACGTGCTGAAGATCGAACCGCCTGGCGGCGATGAAACCCGAGGCTGGGGCCCGCCCTTCCTGGGCGACACGGCGTCGTACTTCATCGGCGTCAATCGCAACAAGGAAGGCATGACGCTGGACCTGTCGCAAGCCGCCGGCCAGGAGCTGCTGCGCCACCTGCTGGCCGACGCCGACGTGCTGGTCGAGAACTTCAAGCCCGGCACGCTGGAGAAGTGGGGCCTGGGTTTCGAGTCCCTTAGCCAGGCCTTCCCCAAGCTGATCCATTGCCGTGTCAGCGGCTTCGGATCGGATGGCCCGCTGGGCGGATTGCCCGGTTACGACGCCTGCGCGCAGGCCATGTGCGGCCTGATGAGCGTGAACGGCGACGCGGACGGCGACGCTACCCGCGTCGGCCTGCCGGTAGTGGACATGGTGACCGGCCTGAACGCCGCCGTGGCCATTCTGCTGGCGCTGAATGAACGGGGCCGCAGCGGCCTGGGCCAGTTCCTGGACATCACGCTGTACGACTGCGCGCTGTCGCTGCTGCATCCGCATGCGGCCAATTACTTCTACAGCGGCAAGGTGCCAACGCGCAGCGGCAACGCGCACCCGAACATCGCCCCCTACGAAACACTGCCCACCGCCAGCGGCCCGATCTTCCTGGCCGTGGGCAACAACCGGCAATTCGCGCTTCTGGCGCAGGTGTTGAACGCGCCTGCCCTGGCGACAGATCCGCGCTACGCCGCCAACGCCGACCGCCTGCAGCATCGCCAGGCATTGCGCGACGACCTGTCCGCCTTGCTGGCGGAACAGGACGCGGCCGCGCTGGCCGACCGCCTGCTGCGCGCCGGCGTGCCGGCGGCAGCGGTGCAAACGGTGGACCAGGCGCTGGCGCATCCGCACACGCGCCATCGGGGCATGGTGCTGGAACACGGCGACTACCAGGGCGTCGGGTCTCCGATCAAACTGTCACGCACGCCCGCCACGCTGCGCAAGCTGCCGCCCTCGCTCGCCCCCCAAACCGACACCCCGTAAGGAGTACCTTCCGCGATACTCAAAGAATGCCAACAACTAAGACATTTCGTTGCAACGATGTTGCATCGAAAGGTCGCATAGGGCCGTAGACTTTTCGAATCGCCTAGCGTTGCCGGGCAGCGCCTCCCCCAAATTCAAAGAAAGAGGAGAAGGACCATGGCCACGAAAGAAACGAACGAAACGAAAGACCACGCCCCGCTTAAGCGGGTGATGGGCCCCAAACTGTTGTTGCTGTTCATCGTCGGCGACATCCTGGGCACAGGCGTCTATGCGCTGACCGGACAGGTGGCCGCCGAAGTCGGCGGCGCAGCCTGGCTGCCTTTCCTGGTGGCGTTCGCGGTGGCCTTGCTGACCGCGCTGTCCTATCTGGAACTCGTTACCAAGTATCCCAAGGCCGCCGGCGCGGCGCTGTATGTGCACAAGGCGTTCGGCGTGCACTTCCTGACCTTCATCGTGTGCTTCACGGTCATGTGTTCAGGCCTGACGTCCGCCGCCACGGCGTCGCAGGCGTTCGCCGCCAATCTGTTCGCCGCCTTCGGCATCAAGGCGGACAAGGCCTGGATCACCTCCGGCGCGCTGGGCTTCATGCTGCTGGTGATGCTGGTGAACCTGCGCGGCGCGGCCGAAAGCGTCAAGGCCAACGTGGTGCTGACCTTGATCGAACTGTCGGGCCTGCTGATGGTGATCCTGCTGGGCTTCTACGCCATCGCGGGCGGCCAGGCCGACTTCTCGCGCGTGATCGCGTTCGACACGCCGGAAGACAAGAGCGTATTCCTGGCGGTCACCTCCGCCACGGCGTTGGCCTTCTTCGCGATGGTCGGTTTCGAAGATTCCGTCAACATGGCCGAAGAGACCCACGAACCCAGCCGCATCTTCCCCAAGGTGATGCTGACCGGCCTGGGCATCACCGCCGTGATCTACGTGCTGGTGTCCATTTGCGCCGTGGCGCTGGTGCCCGTGGGCGAACTGGCCAAGAGTTCGACGCCGCTGGTGTTGGTGGTCAAGCGCGCCGCCCCCGGCCTGCCCGTGGAGTACATCATGCCCGTCATCTCGATGTTCGCCGTGGCGAACTCGGCGCTGATCAACATGATGATGGCCAGCCGGCTGCTCTACGGCATGTCGCGCCAAGGCGTGTTGCCGGCCTTCCTGGCGCACGTGCACCGCAAGAACCAGACGCCGTGGACCGCGATCCTGTTCACGACGGCGCTGGCGCTAACGTTGATCGTGCTGGTGGCGTTGGCGGATTCCCAGGCCATCCGCGCGCTGGGCGGCACCACCGCGTTGCTGCTGCTGGGCGTGTTCGCGTTCGTCAACGTCGCGGTGCTGGTGCTGCGCCGCGACACCGTCAAGCACGAGCACTTCCGCATCAACCGCATCATCCCGTGGCTGGGCGCGGCGGCCTGCCTGTTCCTGGTCACGCCGCTCACGGGGCGCGACGTCATCCAGTATCAGGTGGCGGGCTGGCTGCTGCTGCTGGGCGTGGTGATGTGGGGCGTGACGTACCTGGCGCACCGCAAGGAAGCGCGCATGGAACTGGACCCTTCCAGACTGGAGTAGCCGGCCAAGGCGGCGGCCGGCTTCCGGCCTCAGCCCCCCGCAGCCAGCCCTTCCCGCCGCGGGTCCGCCCCGCCTTGCAAGCCACCTGCGTCGATGACGATCCCGTGGATACCGCTGGGGAATTCGGTGATGCGCACCGGGTGCCCCATCCGCTCCAGGGCAGGCGCCAGCGCTTCCAGCGTAGTGCCTTTTTCCAGCTCGGTTTCCTTGTTGCGGCTGCCCATGTTGGGCAACGCGATGGCCGTCTGGATATCCAGCCCCCAATCCAGCACGCCCACGATAGTCTTGGCCACGTAATTGATGATCGCGCTACCCCCCGGCGAGCCCACCAGCATCACGGGCTTGCCGTCGCGCAGCACGATGATCGGCGCCATCGCGCTACGGGGACGTTTACCCGGTTCGATGCGATTGGCCACCAGACGGCCCTCGGGATCCTTGAACGACGACGAAAAATCCGTCATTTCATTGTTCAGCAAGAAGCCTCGCACGAAGATCTTGCTGCCGAACTCGCTTTCGATCGTGGTCGTCATGGACAACGCGTTGCCTTGCGCGTCCACCGCCACCAGGTGGCTGGTGGAAGGCAGCTCCAGCGCGTTGTCCTGGCCCAGCGACAACAGCTTTCCTTCCGGATCGCCCGGCAGCGCCACCTTCATGCTGCGGTCCGGCTGAATCAACGCGCCACGCGCGCGCAGATAAGCGGGGTCCAGCATGGCGCGCACCGGCACCCGCACGAAATCCGGGTCCGCCACATAGAAGTCGCGGTCGGCGAAGGCCAGGCGGCCGGCCTCCGAAAAGTAATGCACGGCCTGTAGCGAGCCGGGCGCGTAACTTGCCATCGGAAACTGTTCCAGCTCGCCCAGCATCTGCAGCACGGCGATGGGACCGCTGCTGGGCGGCGCCATGCCGCATAGCTGGTAGCCCCGATACGCGCCACACACCGGCTCGCGCGTCTTGGCGCGGTAATTCGCCAGGTCCGCCAGATTCAGGTCGCCGGGCGTGGCGTGCCCTTGCACCGCGGCCACGATATCGCGGGCGATGTCGCCCTGGTAGAACGCGTCGGCGCCTTGCTCCGCGATGGCGCGCAGCGTGCTGACGAAATCCGGGTTCTTCAGCACATGGCCCACCGGCCAGGGGGTGCCATCCGGGGCGTAGAAATAGGCAGCTGCGGCTGTCTGCCTGGGCAAGGCCTTGTTGCCCGCCAGCAGCGTATGCAGGCGCGGCGATACGGCGAAACCCGTTTCAGCCAGCCGGATCGCGGGCTGGAACAGGTCGGCCCAGGGCAGCACGCCCGCGTCCCGGTGCGCCAGCTCCAGGCCACGCAGCAAGCCCGGCACGCCGACCGACATGCCGTTGTTGACGGCTTGGGCGAAGGGCAGCGGTTTGCCCTCGGCATCCAGGAAACGGTCCGGGCGTGCGGCCGCGGGCGCCGTCTCGCGGCTGTCGAAGGTCTGGATGCGGCCCGTCTTGGCGGAATACAACACCATGAATGCCCCGCCGCCGATACCGGAAGACTGCGGTTCCACCAGGTTCAGCACCAGTTGGGTCGCGATGGCGGCGTCCACCACGCTGCCGCCCCGGCGCAGCATCTCTTCGCCGGCTTGCGTCGCCAGCGGATTGGCCGAGACCATCATGTAGCGCGACGCGCGCACCAGTTCGCGCGCTTGCGCGCCGCTGGCGGCTTCGGGATTGCGGTCTTCGGCCGCCGGTGGCGTGCGGGCCCAGGCGGCGGGCATGCCGGCTAAAGGCGCCGCCAGGGCGGCGGCAAGCAGGAAGGCGGCGGCGTGGCGGCAGGCGCGCATGATCGGGCTCCGGGATAGCGCCGGCATGCCGGCAGGCGTCCATCATAGTCAAGGCACCCGCCGCTGTCGCGCCGGCCGCCCGGGATGCCCGCTTGCGCCTTCCGACATAGAATCGCGGTTCCGGTCCCTTATCCCCATCGTGCCATGCGCCTGCGCCATATCGAGATTTTCGAAGCGATCCGTCGTACCGGGTCCCTGACCGAGGCCGCCGCCGCGCTGCATATCTCGCAACCCGCCGCCAGCAAGCTGCTGGCGCACGCCGAAGCCCAACTGGGTTTCAAGCTGTTCGAACGCGTGAAGGGCCGGCTGGTCGCCACGCGCGAAGCCGACATCCTGACGCCTGAAGTCGCGCGGCTGAATCAAGACTTGAACAGCGTGCGCCGGTTGGCCGCCAGCCTGCGAGACCGGCCCAACGGCCACTTGCGCCTGGGCTGCGCGCCCGCGCTGGGCCTGGGGCTGTTGCCCCGCGTCGTGCGCGACAGCCGCGATGCGCAGCCTGGCATCACCTTCGATATCCACACCCATCACAGTGCCGAACTGGTGCAGGGCCTGTTGACGCGCGAGCTGGACCTTGCCGTCACCTTCGACACCAACGACTACCCCGGCCTTACGCGTATGGGCCTGGGCCATACCGAACTGGTGCACCTGAGCCGCACGCCCGCTTCCGGCCCGATGCGCCTGCCGGAGTTGGCGACGCCGTCGGGCGGCACGCTGATCGTGCTGGACGCCAGCGACGCCTCCGGCGCGCTGCTGCAGATGGCGCTGGACGCGCAAGGCCTGGACCCGCAGGTCGCTATCCAGGTGCAGACGCATTACGTGGCCTGCGCGCTGGTCGATGCCGGTTGCGGCGACGCCATCGTCGACGCCATCACCGCGCAGGCCATGCTGCGGCCGGGCATGCATCTGCGCCGCCTGGAACCGGCGCTGCGCGTGCCGATCAGCATCATGGTGCGCAACCAGGATCCCCTGTCGTCCCTGCACCGCGACCTGATCGAACGCCTGCGCGCTGCCTGCGCCGAGCGCATCGCCACACTGGACGCGGCCTGCTGAGCGGGCCTTGCGCCAAAAGAAAACGGACGCTCGAAGGCGTCCGTTTTGCCGTGCAAGCCGGGGCAGGCCTGGGCCGCCCCCGCGCAACATCAGTCCAGCTTGATGTTCTGCTTCTTCACGACGTCTTGAGCCCAGTCGAACTGCTCTTTGATTTCTTTCGCGAACTCTTCCGGCGTGTTGCCCGACGGCGCCGAGCCTTGATCGTCCAGCGCCTTGATGACCTTCGGGTCCTTCAGGGCCACGACAGCGGCGTCACGCAGCTTGTTCACGACTTCCATCGGCGTGCCCTTGGGGGCCAGCAGACCGTACCAGACCGGCTGGTTCAAGACCGGAAAACCGGCTTGCTTGAACGTCGGCACGCCCTTCACGGCAGCGATTTCATCGGGCCATGCGATGGCCATGGCGCGCAGCTTGCCCGCCTGGATCTGCGGCATCGACGACGGCAGGTTGTCGAACAGGATTTCGATCTGGCCGCCGACGGCATCCGCCACGGCCGGGCCCGAACCCTTGTACGGCACGTGCACGATGTCGGTGCCCGTGGCCATCTTGAACGATTCGCCCATCAAGTGCAGCACGCCGCACGTGCCCGAGCTGCCGTAGGAGTACTTGCCCGGATTCTTCTTCAGCTCTTCGACGAAGCCCTTGAAGTCCTTGGCCGGGAACTTCGGGTTCACCGCGACCACGTTGGCCGTGTTGGCGAAGTTGGTGACCGGCTGGAAGTCCTTGATCGGATCGTACGGCAGGTCCTTCGGACGGCACGCCGGGTTCACGGCCATCGTCGAGACGGTGGCGATGGACAGCGTGTAGCCGTCGGCATCGGCGCGCGCGGCTTCCGACGCACCGATGGCGCCACCTGCGCCGCCCTTGTTTTCCACAACCATCGGCTGGCCAAGTTCCTGGCTCATGCGCTGGGTCACCAGGCGCGCGATGATGTCGGTCGAGCCGCCAGGCGCGAACGGAACGATCACGCGGATGGGCTTGCTGGGATATTTGTCGGCGGCGTGCACGACGGAGACGCCAAGCGTGCCGGCGGCGCCGGTTGCCAAGGCGATAGCCACGGCCAGGGAGCGAACTTTATTCATAGGTGTGTTTCCTCCAAGATTGCGAGCCCGTATGTAAACGGCCCGTTGTGTGTTGTGCCCGCCTGTAGGCGGACCAGCAGTTAACGGTGGGGGCGCATTGCTCGTGTGCTGCGTGTTTCGCGCTGCTTTTATGGATTGCTTGTGGCACACACGCCCGCCAGAATGACGGAGAATAGCAGCAAATGCTTACACCCGCATAGCGAGCCGATCCCCGGCCAACGCCCTGAAATAACGCCTTAATCCATGTCGGTCGCCCTTCTGGTTTTCCCTGATTTCTTGCTGGTCGCGCTAGGTTGGGCGCTACGTCACAAACTGGGATTTTCACGCGAGTTTTTTTCGGGCACCGAACGCCTCGTCTACTTCGTACTGTTCCCCGCCCTGCTGTTCCAATCCATCTTGCGCACCCCCATCACGGCGGGCAACGCGGCCCTGCTGCTGCAGGCCACCGCGGCCGTCGTGGCCTCGGGCGTGGCGCTGGCCTGGCTGGCGGGCCTGGTGCTGCGGCCGTCGTCGCTGGGGCTGGCCTCGTCCGCGCAATGCGGCTACCGGTTCAACACGTACATTGGCCTGGCGCTGTCGGCCAGCCTGGCCGGCTCGCAGGGCCAGACGGTGATGGCGCTGATTATTGGCTTTGCCGTGCCCATGGCCAACATCGCGGCGGTCTACGGGCTGGCGCGCCACAGCGGCGGCAACCTGCTGCGCGAGCTGGCGCGCAATCCACTGGTCGTGTCCACACTGTTGGGCCTGGCCTGCAACCTCGCGGGGCTGCACTTGCCCGGCCCCGTGGATACCGTGCTGGCGCGCCTTGGCGCGGCGGCCATCGCGCTGGGCATCCTTTGCGTGGGCGCCAGCCTGGCATGGGAAGGCGGCAAGGGTTATGGCTTGCTGATCACGTGGATGTTGGGCGTCAAGCTTGTGGCGCTGCCCGCCGTAGCGCTACTGGTCGCGCATCTGCTGGGCCTGCCGCCCCTGGAGTCGCGGATGCTGCTGCTGTTTGCCGCCTTGCCCACCGCATCCGCCGCCTACGTGCTGGCGATGCGCATGGGCGGAGACGGCCGGATGGTGGCGGTGCTGATCTCGCTGGGCACGCTATTCTCGGCGGCCACGATCCCGATGTGGCTGCTGCTCACCGGACACGCCTGATCCGGCGCCATGCGCGTCGCGCGGGGTTTCCTTCTTGCCGCGCGCTGATAAAAAAATGGCCGCCCATCGGCGGCCATTGTCATTGCGGCGCGACCGTTTACGACGGCTTGTGCGCGTTGGTCATCGAGCCCGGCACCACCCATTCGGCAAACTGCGCCTCGGTCACGTAACCCAGCG
The DNA here is from genome assembly GCF_057334215.1 of Achromobacter maghribensis. Classification (NCBI taxonomy): domain Bacteria; kingdom Pseudomonadati; phylum Pseudomonadota; class Betaproteobacteria; order Burkholderiales; family Alcaligenaceae; genus Achromobacter; species Achromobacter maghribensis. Next base: position 79,956 of record NZ_JBHFII010000026.1, read on the forward strand.
CCAACGCCGATTCCTTCAGCGACAGCCCTTCCTTGTGCGCCTTCTTCGCGATCTGTGCAGCCTTGTCGTAGCCGATGTGCGGATTCAGCGCCGTCACCAGCATCAGCGAACGGTCGACGAGTTCCGCGATGCGCGCGTGATTGGGTTCGATACCGGCGGCGCAGTGCTCGTTGAAGCTGGCCATGCCATCCGTCAGCAGCCGCACGGACTGCAGGAAGTTGTGGATCACCAGCGGCTTGAACACGTTCAGTTCAAAATTGCCGCTGGCCCCGCCAATGTTGATGGCCACATCGTTGCCCAGCACCTGCGCGGCCAGCATCGTGATGGCTTCGCACTGCGTCGGGTTGACCTTGCCCGGCATGATCGAGCTGCCCGGTTCGTTTTCGGGAATGCTGATCTCGCCCAGGCCCGAACGCGGGCCGCTGGACAGCCAGCGCACGTCGTTGGCGATCTTCATCAGGCCGGCGGCCAGCGCCTTCAATGCGCCATGCGCGAACAACAGCGCCTCGTGGGACGCCAGGGCCTGGAACTTGTTGGGCGCCGACACGAAGGCCGTGCCGGTGGCATGCGCCAGGTCCGCGGATACCTTGGCGCTGAACTGCGGGTGCGCGTTCAGGCCGGTGCCGACGGCGGTGCCCCCAATGGCCAGCTGATGCAGGCCGGCAAGCGTGGCGCGGATCTGCTGTTCGGCCAGGTCCAGCTGCGCGACATAGCCCGAGAGTTCCTGGCCCAGTGTCAGCGGCGTCGCGTCCTGCAGGTGCGTGCGGCCGATCTTCACGATGTCGTAGAACTCGGCGCTCTTGGCCGCGAAGGTCGCACGCAGCGCCTTCAGGGACGGCAGCAGGTGGTGCTCGACCTCGACGGCGGCGGCCACGTGCATGGCGGTCGGGAAAGTGTCGTTGGACGACTGGCCGCGGTTGACGTGATCGTTCGGGTGCACCTTGCGCGCTTCGCCGCGCTCTCCGCCCAACAGTTCCGAGGCGCGGTTCGCCAGCACCTCGTTCATGTTCATGTTGCTTTGCGTGCCCGAGCCCGTCTGCCAGACCGACAAGGGGAACTCGTTGGGCCATTTGCCGGCAATGACTTCGTCGGCTGCGCGGATGATGCCATCGGCGATCGTCGGATCCAGTTCACCCAGTTCGGCGTTGACCTTGGCCGCCGAACGCTTCAGGCGCGCCATCGCGTTGACCAGGGGAACGGGCATCTTCTCGGTGGAAATCGCGAAAAAATGCAGCGAACGTTGCGTTTGGGCGCCCCAGAGGTGATCCTCGGGGACTTCAATGGGCCCAAACGTGTCTTTTTCGATGCGGGTCTTCATGGCGCGTACAACTCCGTGGCGGCGTCAGTCGCGTCCAGCGGCATCCGCCAGGCGCGACATATTGAGAATAGCAATCAGTTAATAGATTAGCAGAAACCCGCATTCCTATAATTGCCGAAACCCGTGTTCCCTCCATCGTTTTTTACCACTCGCCCAGCGCCATGTCCGCCCCTCTTTGCAGCCTGACCTTGCACCTGCCCGACGAAGCCGCCACGGAATCGTTGGCGCGGCAGCTAGCCCCCCTGGTGTCCGGGGGCAAAACCGGCCCGGCAGGCGCCTGCATCCACCTTCAAGGCGACCTCGGGGCAGGAAAAACGGCCTTCACCCGGGCATTGTTGCGGGAATGCGGCATCACAGGCCGAATCAAAAGTCCTAGCTACGCGCTGCTTGAATCCTATAAAGTTTCTAACTTATACTTCTATCATCTTGATTTTTATAGATTTAGTGATTCGCGCGAATGGTTGGACGCAGGATTCCGGGATTTACTGCGTGACGATGCTGTCGTTTTGATCGAATGGCCGGAGCGGGCCGAGGGTCTTTTGCCCCCGCCCGACCTGCTGATTTCCCTGGCTTATGCCGGCGAGGGACGTGACGCCACCCTGACCGCGAACACCGCTCGAGGACAAACATGGTTGAACGCGATTGTCCCCCCGCCCAAGACGGCGCCCTTTGCTCGGCAGGCGCCACCCGGCGCCGCCTGATCAGCGTCGCGGCCACGCTGCTCGTCCTGCCGGTCTTGCCGCGCCTGGCGCAGGCCGCGACGATCCTGGCCGTGCGTACCTGGCCGGCCGACGAATACACCCGGGTCACGCTCGAACTCGACAGCGAGCTCAAGGCCGAACAGTTCACGCTTGAAAACCCCCACCGCCTGGTGGTGGATATCGAGGGACTGACCATCAGCGCGGCCCTGAACGACCTGGTATCCAAGGTCCGGCCCGACGACCCCTATATCCAAAGCCTGCGCGTGGCGCAGAACCGCCCGAACGTCGTGCGGCTGGTGTTCGACCTGAAGCAGCCCGTGGCGCCCCAGGTGTTCACGCTCAAGCCCGTGGCCGACTACCAGTACCGCCTGGTGCTGGATTTGTACCCGAAGGTCGCCCAAGACCCGCTGGTGGCGATCCTGAACAAAAGCGGCGCCGACGCGGACGATCCGCTGGCCCGCATTCTGGAAGACATCCAGCGCAATCCGGCGACCCGCGCGGATCCGCCCGAACCGCCCCGCGTGAAGGGCCAGCAGCCCGCCCCGCCGCTGCCCACGGCGCCCAAGTCTCCCCCCGCGACCGCCGGCCGCGGCAAGCAGCGCATGGTGACCATCGCGCTGGATCCCGGCCACGGCGGCGAAGATCCGGGCGCCATCGGCAGCAGCGGCCTGCGTGAAAAAGACGTGGTGCTGCGCATCGCCCGGCGCCTGAAGGCGCTGATCGACAGCCAGCCCTATATGCGCGCGTACCTGACGCGCGATGACGACTACTTCGTTCCGCTGCACGTGCGCGTGCAGAAGGCACGCCGCGTCCACGCGGACCTGTTCATCTCGATCCACGCGGACGCCTGGGTCAAGCCCTCGGCCAACGGCTCGTCGGTGTTCGCGTTGTCGCAGCGCGGCGCGACCAGCGCCCAGGCGCGCTGGATGGCCGATAAGGAAAACGCGGCCGACCTGATCGGCGGCGTCAACCTGGGCAGCCACGACCGCCAGGTGGCCAAGGTGCTGCTGGACCTGTCCACCACCGCGCAGATCAATGATTCGCTGAAGGTCGGCAACGCCTTTCTGGACGAAATCAAGAAGATCAACCGCCTGCACAAGAACAGCGTCGAACAGGCCGGTTTTGCCGTGCTGAAGGCGCCGGACATTCCGTCCGTGCTGGTGGAAACCGCCTTCATCAGTAACCCCCAGGAAGAAGCCCTGCTGCGCAGCAACGCGCATCAGGACAAGCTGGCGCAAGCCATGATGACCGGCATCCAGCGCTACTTCACCGCCAACCCGCCGCTGGCGCGGCTGGGCGACGTCAGCTGAACGCGCTGGCGAAAAAAAGGGCAATGCGTCGTGAAACGCATTGCCCTTTTTTCTTTTGGAGCCCGTGACGCGCGGCTCGCGCGCCCCCTCCTACGCGCGGCGCGACTTGATCAGTTTGAATACGCCCGCGCCGACGACCGGCACGATTGCCGCGGCCAGGCCCAGCAGCACGATAGTGTTCAGGTGTTCACGCACCAGCGGGATGTTGCCGAAGAAATAGCCGGCGGCAACCAGGCTGACGACCCACAGCAGCGCGCCCAGGATGTTGAATAGCTGGAACCGCGACATCGACATGTCGGCCACGCCCGCCACGAAGGGCGCGAACGTTCGCACGACCGGAATGAAGCGCGACATGACGATCGTCTTGCCGCCATGCTTTTCATAGAACGCGTGGGTACGCATCAGCGCGCCCCGGTCCAGGAACCGCAGGTTCATCGAGAACACGCGCGGCCCGATGTACCGGCCTATCATGTAGTTCAGCGTATTGCCGGAAATTGCCGCGACGATCAGCAGCACCGCCATCATGACGGGGTCGATATGCCCGGTGGCGCCGAACGCGCCGGCAATGAACAAGAGCGAATCGCCCGGCAGGAAAGGCAGGACGACCAGCCCCGTCTCCGCGAAGACGATCAGGAACAGCACCAGGTACACCCACACGCCGTATTCCGCGACCCAGACGCCCAGCGTCTTGTCGATGTGGAGCACCATATTGAAGAATTCAAGCATTCAGCAGCCCGGAAGTCGTAAGAGGGATTAGACCCCAGCGACTATAGCCCACCGGGCCATGGCGCTAAAATCATCCACACAGCCTCACCAGACCTCCAGCCTAATGACCGAACGCCGTTCCATCCTTGCGCTTCCCGACCTGCTCATCAGCCAGATCGCCGCCGGCGAAGTGATCGAGCGCCCCGCCTCCGTCCTCAAGGAAATCCTCGAGAACGCGATCGACGCGGGGGGCCGCGCCATCGAAGTGCGCCTGGAAGGCGGCGGCATCCGCCGGATCGCCGTCACGGACGACGGCGGGGGCATCCCGCCCGACGAATTGCCGCTGGCGCTGGCGCGCCACGCCACCAGCAAGATCCGGTCGCTGAACGAACTGGAATCCGTCGCATCGATGGGGTTCCGCGGCGAAGCGCTGGCTTCGATCGCGTCCGTCGCCCAGGTCACCATCATTTCGCGTACCCGCGACGGCGAGCACGCCTGGCAGATCGACGCTGGCAGCATGCAGGTCAGCCCCGCCTCGGGCCCGCCGGGCACCACCGTGGATGTGCGCCAGCTGTTCGACGCGGTTCCGGCCCGGCGCAAGTTCCTGCGGTCCGAAGCCACGGAATTTGGCCACTGCGTCGATGCGATGGAACGCATCGCCCTGGCGCACCCGCAGATCGCGTTCCGCCTGTTCCACCACGACCGCGCGCAACGCCAATGGCTGCCCGCCGAACCGCCCCAGCGCATCCGCGACGTGCTGGGCGCCGAATTCGCCGAGCACGGGCTGCTGCTGTCGCACTCGGTCGGCACGGTCAGCTTGGCCGGCATGATCACGCGTCCGACGGCGGCGCGCGCCCGTGCCGACCGGCAGTACCTGTACGTGAACGGCCGCTATGTGCGCGACCGCACCGTCAGCCATGCATTGCGCGCCGCCTATGCCGACGTGCTGCATGGCGACCGCCAGCCGGCCTACGTGCTGTTCCTGGACATCGACCCTGCCGCCGTGGACGTGAACGTCCATCCGGCCAAGCATGAAGTCCGGTTCCGCGACAGCGGCGCCGTGCACCGCTTCGTATCGCACGCGGTTGGCCAGACCCTGGCGCAGACGGGCGGCTCGTCGGCGGTCTCGCCGGCGTCGCAAAGCGAGGCGGATGACGGCGGTTTCGAAACCGTCGCACAAACCGCCGCGCCCTCGTCCACCGGACTCGCCACTGCCTCTGCCCCGCCCAGCGCTCCCGCCGGAGACGCCACGCGCCTGGCGGACGCCCCTCGGCCGGGTTATTCGGGCGGCAATTCCGGCGGCAATTCCGGCAGCCATTCCAGCAGCTATTCCGGCGGCAACCCGGGCGGCAACGCCGGCTATGGCCTGCGCCCGTCGCCGGCCCCGCAACGCGCGCACACCCAGGTGCCGTTCCGCCTGCACGCCGAACCCGCCGGCATTCCCGCGGCCGACTGGCAGTCGCTGTACCGCCCGTTGTCCGACGACACGGCCACCAACGTCACACCCGTGCGGGAGCCCAGCCCGGCGTCGGGCTTGCCGGCAGGCGAAGAGCATCCGCTGGGCATGGCGCTGGCGCAATTGCACGGCATCTACATCCTGGCGCAGAACCGCCGCGGCATGGTGTTGGTGGACATGCACGCCGCCCATGAACGCGTCGTATACGAACAGCTGAAGCAGGCGCTGGACGCGCGCACCCTGCCCCGCCAGGACCTGCTGGTGCCGGTGGTGTTCCACGCGCAAGAGAAAGACGTGGCCATCGTCGAGGAATTCGAGGCGCAACTGGCCGACCTGGGCTTCGAGATGCGCCCGTCGGGCCCCACGTCGATTGCCGTGCGCTCGGTGCCCGCCATCCTGGCGCGCGGCGACATCGAAACATTGGCACGCGCGGTGCTGCGCGACCTGGGCGCCGTGGGTGTGTCGCGCCTGCTGACCGAGCAGCGCAACGAACTGCTGTCCACCATGGCCTGCCATGGCTCCGTGCGCGCCAACCGCAAGCTGACCATCGAAGAAATGAACGGCCTGCTGCGCCAGATGGAATCCACCGAGCGGGCCGACCAGTGCAACCACGGGCGCCCGACCTGGGTGCAGTGGTCGGTGTCGGACCTGGACAAGCTCTTTCTGCGCGGACAATAAGCTTGTCGTCTTCCGCCCCCCCCGATACGCCGCTGGTCATCTGCCTGGCCGGCCCCACCGCGGCCGGCAAAAGCGCCTCTACGCTGGCGCTGGCCGAACGCTGGCCCATGGAGATCGTCAACGTCGATTCCGCCACGATCTACCGCGGCATGGACATCGGCACGGCCAAGCCGTCGCCGGCCGAACAGGCCCGCGTGCCGCAGCACCTGCTGGATATCCTGGACCCGGCGCAGTCGTACTCGGCCGCCGAATTTCGCGCCGACGCGCTGCGCCTGATCGGCGAAATCCGCGCGCGCGGACGCATTCCACTGCTGGCCGGCGGCACCATGATGTATTACAAGGCCCTGCGCGACGGGCTGGACGACCTGCCGCAGGCCGACCCCGCCTTGCGCGCCGAGCTCGAAGCCCGCGCGGCCCGGCTTGGCTGGCCTGCCCTGCACGCCGAGCTTGCAGTGCTGGACCCCGTTACGGCCGCCCGCCTGGCGCCCAACGACAGCCAGCGCATCCAGCGTGCGCTGGAAATCTGCCAGTTATCGGGCCAGCCCATGTCGGCGCTGCTGCAACGCGGGCAGCGCAAACCGGACGACGACGCCAACCAGTACCTGACCATCAGCCTGGAACCCTCCGACCGCGCCGCGCTGCATGCGCGCATCGAACAACGCTTTGACGCGATGCTGGCCCAGGGCTTGCTGGACGAGGTCCGTGGCTTGCGCGCGCGGCCCGACCTGCATCCCGGCCTGCCGTCCGTACGCTGCGTGGGCTACCGGCAAATGTGGGCACACCTGGACGGCGACATCGACCTGGCCACCGCCCGCGAACAGGGCATCGCGGCCACGCGCCAGTTGGCCAAGCGTCAAATCACGTGGCTGCGGGCGCAACCCGAACGCGTCATCGTGGACTGCCTGGCCGCCGACGCCGTCCCGCAGACGATCGACGCGGTGGCCATGGCGCTAGCCAAAAAGCCTTAGGCCGCAGACGCTTACACCACGAAGGTTTGCGCCATGCCTTCCGTCTGTTCGACGATTTCGCCGATGTTGTTGACGGTTTCGCCCTGCTCACGCAGGGTCGCGGCGATGGCGTCGGCCTGGGCCGCGTCCACCACCAGCACCATGCCGATGCCGCAGTTGAAAACACGGTGCATCTCGGTGTCTTCCACGCCGCCCTGCTCTTGCAGCCACTGGAACAGCTTGGGCATTTCCCAGCCGTCGCGATGCAGCTTGGCCGACAGGCCGGGCTGAAGGATGCGCGGCACGTTGTCCAGCAGGCCGCCACCGGTGATGTGGGCCAGGCCCTTGATGCTGGTGCCGTGCTTGGCCAACGCGGCCAACACTTGCTTGACGTAGATGCGAGTGGGCGCCATCACGACGTCGACCAGCGGCTGGCCGTGGAAGTCGTCGGTGGGCTTGGCGTCGGCGCGTTCGATGATCTTGCGCACCAGCGAAAAACCGTTGGAATGCACGCCGCTGGAGGCCAGGCCCAGCACCACGTCGCCCGGCTTGATCGACTTGCCGTCGATGATCGCGGACTTTTCCACCGCGCCCACCGCGAAACCGGCCAGGTCGTATTCGCCGTCCGGGTACATGCCCGGCATTTCAGCGGTTTCACCGCCGATCAGCGCGCAGCCCGACAATTCGCAGCCCTTGGCAATGCCGCCCACCACCGACGCCGCCGTGTCCACCGAGAGCTTGCCGCAGGCAAAGTAATCCAGGAAGAACAGGGGCTCGGCGCCCTGCACCAGGATGTCGTTGACGCTCATGGCGACCAGGTCGATACCCACGGTGTCGTGGCGGTTCCACTCGAACGCCAGGCGCAGCTTGGTGCCTACGCCGTCGGTGCCCGACACCAGCACGGGCTCGTTGTACTTCTTCGGCACTTCGAACAGCGCGCCAAAGCCGCCGATACCGGCCAGCACCCCGGGGCGCATCGTGCGCGCAGCGAGGGGTTTGATACGGTCGACCAGGGCGTCGCCTGCGTCGATGTCGACACCGGCATCGCGGTAGGTCAAGGGGGCTTTAGGTTGATTCGTCATGAGAAATGCCGTGGGGTATGTAACAATTGCTGGGAATTTGGTGGAACGCCCTGCATTTTACGATGTTGCGGGCCTGAGCAGGGTTCATGCCGACCGGGCGCTGGGATCGCGGCGTGAGCCGGCCGGGCCGGCTGACGGGCAAAAATGGCGCAAACCCAAGCCTGGCAAAGCGCTTCGGCGCGACACTATCTACCCAGGTGGTTTAAAGTGTTGGGTTGGCCGGTATGGATTTTGCCAGTTTCTGGCGGGTTAATCTTGCGCCGGCCCTTTGTATCACCGTTTTTTGGCTTTTCCGGCAACACCGGCATGTCCTCGCGACGCTGCAAGCCTGATCGATAACTCTCATGAACCGCCAGCTGCTGCTCGACGTTCTTCCCGCGCCAGCGCCATCGCTGAACAACTATATCGCCGGCCCCAACGGGGAAGCGCTGGCAGCCGTGCGCGCGCTCAATCCGGGCCGGGCGCTGTATATCTGGGGCGCCGCGGGCTGCGGCCGCACCCATCTGCTGCGCGCGCTGACCGCGCGCCCCGATGCCGTGTTTGTCGATCCGGCCAAGGGCGAGATGATGCTGCGCCGCCTGGCCGAAGCGGATTCCAAATCGCCCATGCCGAAGTTCGTGGCGGTGGACGACGTGCATCGCATGGATGACAGCCGCCAGGCCGCCCTGTTTGCGCTGTACAACCGCTGGCGCGAATCCGCGGCCACGGGCCGCGCGTTTGCGCTGGCCCTGGCCGGCGACCGCGCGCCGCTGTCGATGCCGCTGCGCGAAGACCTGCGCACCCGTCTGGGCTGGGACCTCGTGTTCCGCCTGGACCCGCTGTCGGACGCCGACAAGCTGGCCGCGCTGGCCGCCCAGGCGGCCGAACGCGGCATGCACCTGGCACCCGAGATCATCAACTGGATGTTGATCCACCACGAGCGCGACATCCGCAAACTGGCCGCGCTGCTCGACGCGCTGGACCGTTATTCCCTGGCCACCGGCCGCCCCATCACCCTGCCCCTGCTGCGGGCCATGCTCGCAGACCCTGATTCGCAACGCACATGACCACCCGACGTCTCGCCCTGTTCGACCTGGATCACACCCTGCTGCCGCTGGATAGCGACTACCAATGGGCCGACTATCTGGCACGCACGGGCCGCGCGGGAGACCCCGACATCGCCCGCCGTCAGAACGACGACCTGATGGACCGCTACAACCGCGGCGAACTCACCGCCGAACAGGCCGCCGAGTTCATGCTGGGCCTGCTGGCGGCGCATTCGCCATACGACCTGGCGGATTGGCATGAGGATTTCATGCGCGAAGTGATCCGCCCGTCCATCACCGCCGACGCGCGCGGTCTGGTGCAAGCCCACCTGGACGCCGGCGACCTGTGCGCCATCGTCACAGCCACCAACAGCTTCGTCACCGCTCCCATCGCCCGCGCCTTCGGCGTGCCGCATCTGGTGGCCACCGATGCCGAATACTTGCGCGGCCGCTACACCGGCCGCATTCTGGGCACGCCCAGCTTCAAGGAAGGCAAAGTGGTGCGCGTGAACGATTGGCTGTCCAATATGGGGCTAGGGCTTGCGGATTTCCCCGAATCGTTTTTCTATAGCGATTCAGTCAATGATGTACCGCTGCTCGAAAAGGTGACCCGTCCGATCGCCGCCAACCCCAGCCCGACCCTGCGCAATATCGCCCAGGAACGCGGCTGGCAAGTGATCGACTTATTCGACCACATGGAAGATTCGAAGTCCTAAATGATCACTGAAACCATAAAAAAATTCGTCGGCCGCTTGTTCGCGCCGGCACCCCGGGGGCCGTTGCGCATCACGCGCGACAAACACGGTATTGACCGCCGTAACGTTTCGCGCCACGCCATCAAGGTCTGCGAAGTCCTGCGCCAGCACGGTTATGAAGGCTATATCGTCGGCGGCGCCGTGCGTGACCTGATCGTGGGCCTGGAGCCCAAGGACTTCGACGTGGCCACCAACGCCACGCCCGAGCAGATCCGTCCGCTGTTCCGCCGCGCCCGCATCATCGGCCGCCGTTTCCAGCTGGTGCACGTGGTGTTCGGCCAGGAGATCATCGAAACCTCGACCTTCCGCGCTCCGGCCTCGGAAGACCAAGAGACCGACGAGCACGGCCGCATCCTGCGCGACAACGTGTTCGGCTCGCAGGAAGAAGACGCCAAGCGGCGCGACTTCACGATGAACGCGCTGTACTACGACCCGCACAACGAGGAAGTCATCGACTACCACAATGGCGTGGCCGACTTGAAGAAGCGCCAGGTTCGCATCATCGGCGACCCGGTCAAGCGCTACCGCGAAGACCCGGTGCGCATGCTGCGCGCGGTGCGTTTCGCCGCCAAGCTCAATGGCACGATCGACCCCGCCACGCGCCAGCCGATCAGCACCATGGCCGAGCTCATCGAAAACGTGCCAGCGTCGCGCCTGTTCGACGAAATGCTCAAGCTGCTGACCTGCGGCCACGCCATGGACTGCCTGCGCCAACTGCGCGCCGACGGGCTGCATAACGGCCTGTTGCCGTTGCTGGACGTGGTGCTGGAACAACCCGGTGGCGAACACTTCGTGGAACTGGCGCTGGAACGCACCGACGCGCGCGTGCGCGCCGGCAAGACCATCAGCCCCAGCTTCCTGTTTGCCGCGTTGCTGTGGCAGCAGGTCGATGTGCGCTGGAAGCAACTGCGCGCCCAAGGCGAACACACCATCCCCGCGTTGTCGCAAGCGGCCGATTCCGTGCTGGACGAGCAGACCGAGAAACTGGCCATTCAGCGCCGCTTCTCGTCCGACATGCGCGAAATCTGGTTCATGCAGCCGCGTTTTGAACGCCGCATGGGAAAGACCATCTTCCGCATGATCGAACAACCGCGATTCCGCGCCGCGTGCGACTTCCTGCAGCTGCGCGCCGCCGCCGGCGAGTTCGACAGCGTGCTGGCGCAGTGGTGGATGGATCTGGCCAACGCCGACGACGTCCTGCGCGCCGACATGATTGAAGAAGTCTCGCGCCTGCCGCGCGAAGCCGGCGACGGCGGCGGCGGTGGCGGCTTCGGTGCTCCGCCCGCGTCATCGTCCCCGCGCAAGCGTCGCCGTCCGCGCCGCTCGGCGCCACGCGGCCCGGCCAGCGCCGAATAACGGAATGCCGTCCGCCATCGTCCGCGCCTATATCGGCCTGGGCGCCAACCTTGGCGACAGCGCGGCCACCCTGCGCCGCGTGCTGGCCGAATTGCAGGCGACCGACGGCATCACCGCGGTGACGGCGTCACCGTTCTACCGCAGCGCGCCGGTGGACGCCACCGGCCCTGATTTCGTGAACGCCGTGGCGGCATTGGACACGCGCCTGCCGCCGCTGGCCTTGCTGGACGCCCTGCAAGCGCTGGAAAACAGCCACGGCCGCCAGCGTCCCTACAAGAACGCCCCGCGCACGCTGGATCTGGACCTGCTGACATATGGCGACACGCAGCAGGACCACGAACGCCTGATCCTGCCGCACCCCCGGATGCACTTGCGCGCCTTCGTGCTGCTGCCGCTGCGCGATCTGGCGCCGGACATGTGGGTGGAAGGCAAGCCGATCGGTGAATGGATCGACGCGATCCAGGACCAGGCGATCGAACGGCTTGTTCAATAGCGCCACGCAGGCCATCTTCACGCGGCCTTGGCCGCAAGCCTCTGCCCTGCCTTTCGTTCAGCCCGCCTTGGCGGCGAACGCCATCATGGCCCGCTCCACGTCTTCCACTTTCGGCAGTCCGGCTTCATTGCCCAGGTGCTGGATTTTGTGCGCGGACGCCGCCCGCGCAAACGTGAAGTGTTCTGCCCAAGGTTGCTCGGGGCGGTTCAGGTAAGACCACACATAGGCGCCGTGGAACACGTCGCCCGCCCCCGAGGTATCAACGATGCGATTGCCCGGCACGTCCAGTGACGGCAGGACGTCGACACGGCCGGTCTCGTCGTACCAGAGCATGCCGCGTTCGCCCATGGTCACGGCGCCAATGCGGCAGCCGCGCGCCTTGAGCAAGCCCAGCAGACCTTCCGGCGTCAGGCCCAGCTGTTCGCACATGCGCTCCGCGCAGACGGCGATGTCGATGTGGCGCAAGAGCTCGTCGGTGTTCTCGCGCACACCGCCGCCATCCAGCGACGTCAGCACGCCTGCCTGCCGGCACGCCCGCGCATAGTGCAGCGCGGCGTCGGGCTGATGCCCATCCAGATGCAGCGCTCGATAGCCGCTGATGTCCAGGCGGGGAAAATCGTTCAGGTAGTCCACGTCGCGTGCGCGCACGATGGCGCGCTTGCCGTGGTTGGGCATGATGAAGGACAAGGACGAGCGGCGCACATGGCGCGCGTGCAGCGTCACGCCATGTGCCGCGGCCATGTCCGTGTACATGTGCCCCAGCCAGTCGGGCGCCAGCGAACAGACCAGGTCGGGTGGCGACCCCAGCTGCGCGCAAGCGAACGCCGCCGTGACGGCGTTGCCGCCGAAGGACACCGCGTAGTCCCGCGCCACGCTTTTTTCGTCGCCCGTGGGCCATTCGTCGGCCAGCACGGTGACATCGATATAGGTGTGTCCGATGAAGAGCGCATCGCTCATGCCGCAGCCTGTGAAAAAAGAGGGAAACCCGAGGATAGGCGATCTTCCCCGGCTACGCGCCGTGCTCGCCGGCTTGCGCCAGCACCAGCCGCGCGCGCGCGATGACGGGCGCGTCGACCATCTTGCCATCCAGCATGAAAGTGCCCGCCGCCGTTTCGCGATGGGCGGCGACCACGCGGCGCGCCCATTCCAGCTCTTCTTGCGCCGGCACGAACGCCGCGTGGATCACCGGCACCTGCGTGGGATGGATGCACAGCATGCCGCCGAACCCCATCTGCTGCGCGCGGCCCGCCGCGTGCGCCAATCCGGCCTGATCCTGCACGCCGGGGAATACGCCATCGAGCGCTGGCGCGAGCCCGGCTGAACGGGTATGCAGCAACACCTGCACCCGTGCGTGGTCCAGCACGGTTTCCGCGCCGGGCGTGTCGGGGGTAAGACCCATGTCCAACCCGTAATCCAGGCTGCCGAAGGCCAGCCGCGCCACGCCGGGGGTGGCCGCGACCTCGGCCGCGTTCAGCAGGCCGCGGGCGGTTTCAAGGATGGGGATGACGGGCAGGCCCGTCTGCGCCACGTGCCGGACCTGCGCCAGGCTTTCGGCCTTGGGCAGCAGGATCCCGGCCACGCCGGGGTGGCCCCGGCAGGCTTTCAGGTCGTCGTCGTGCCAGGACGTGGACGCGTCGTTGATGCGCACCCACAGGCGCGCCTGGCGATGCGTCCCCAGGAAGTCACACAGCGCTTCGCGGGCAGACGCCTTGGCCAGATGCTCGACGGCATCTTCCAGGTCGACGATGACGGCGTCCGCGCCGGCGGCCAGCGCTTTGGGAATGCGCTCGGCGCGCGAAGCCGGCACGAACAGGGCGCTACGAACGACGGGATGCGTCACACGACCTCCGAGGCATGGAATTGCGCCACCTGATCCGGCGCGTATCCCAATGATGCTAGCACCGCATCCGTGTTTTGGCCCACCGAGGGCACCGCGGCCATGCGCGGCGCGAAAGCGTTGCTGCTGGCTGGTGGCAGCAGCGCCGGCAGCGTGCCGGCGGGGCTGTCGACCTGGCTCCAGCGGGCACGCGCCTGCAATTGCGGATGCGCCCAGACGCCCGCCATGTCATTCACCCGCGCGTTGGCGATCTGGGCGTCTTCCAGCCGCTGCGTGACCTGCGCGACGGACAAATCGGAAAAGGCTGCCACGATCAGGTCGCGCAGGGCATCGCGGTTGGCGGTGCGCTGCGAATTCGACAGGAAGCGCGGGTCTTCGGCCAGATCGGCCTGGCGCAGCACCTGAGCGCAGAAAACGCGCCATTCGCGCTCGTTCTGCAGGCCCAGCATGATGGTGGAGCCGTCGCCTACCGGGAACGGCCCATAGGGGTAGATCGAGGCATGGGCGGCCCCCGCACGCACGGGCGGCGCGGCGCCTTCGAACGCGTAATACATCGGAAAGCCCATCCATTCGACCATGCTTTCCAGCATGGATACGTCCAGGCGGCTGCCCAATCCGGTTCGTTGGCGCAGCAGCAAGGCGTTCAGGATGGCCGAATAGGCGTACATGCCCGCCGCGATGTCGGCGATCGAGCACCCCGCCTTGACGGGATCATCTTTCGTGCCCGTGACCGACAGGAAGCCGCTTTCGCTCTGGATCAGCAGGTCATAGGCCTTCTTGTCCTGGTAGGGGCCGCCTTCGCCGTAGCCCGAGATGTCGCACACGATCAGGCGCGGGTACTTCTTGTGCAGGGCGTCGAACGAGAGCCCCAGCCGCGCGGCCGCGCCGGGCGCCAGATTCTGCACCAGCACATCGGCCGATTCCAGCAGGCGGTCCATGATGCCGCCGGCTTCGTCGCGCTTCAGGTCCAGCGTCAGGCTCTCCTTGGAACGGTTGGTCCAGACGAAATGCGAGGACAGGCCGCGCACACGTTCGTCGTAGCCCCGGGCGAAGTCGCCGCTGCCAGGACGTTCGATCTTGATGACGCGCGCGCCCATGTCCGCCAGTTGGCGGGTGCAGAATGGCGCGGCGATGGCGTGTTCAAGGCTGACGACGGTGATGCCGTCCAAGGGGCGGGTGGCCTGCGTGCTCATTCGGTAAACCTCAGTTCAGCTTGGTGGGCCAGCGTGCCGTCCTGCTCGGCCCACAGCTGGGCCACGCCCGGCTCGGTCAAGCGGCCGGCCACCTGGAAGGGCGCGGGCGAAATCAACGGACGCAAGCCGCGGTACGACAAGTGCGTAAGACGGGCCTTGGGATGGGCGCGGGTAAAGGCGGCCACCATCTCGGTGGCGATCAGCGGGCCGTGCACCACCAGGCCGGGATAGCCCTCGGTGCCCGTCACGTAGGGATGGTCGTAATGGATGCGGTGGCCATTGAAGGTCACCGCGGAATAGCGGAACAGCAGCACGGAAGACGGATGGACCGTGTCGCGCCATTGCGCCTGAGGCGCGGGTTCGCTGCCCACGAGCTTTGGCGGCGACGGCTGCCGGTAGACGATGTCCTGCTCTTCCTGGATGACGATCTGGCCCGCCTGATGGTATTCGTGGCGCACGGTCACGAACAGCAGCGCGCCGGTGCGGCCCGTTTTCTCTTTGACGTCGGCGACGGTCGACACGCGTTCGGCGGGAACGCCAACCTTCAACGGCTGGCGGAATTCCACCCGGCCGCCGGCCCACATGCGGTTGCGGTCCTGGGCCGGCGGCAGGAAACCGCCGCGTGACGGGTGACCATCTGTCCCCAACCCATCCATGCCTACCGTGCTGATGAAAAACGCCCATTGCCACAGGGGCGGCAGGGCCTCGCCCTGGGCCGGCGCCGCACCGCCCAGCGTGGCCGCGATGCGCGCGGCATGGCCGGGATCCATCGCGTCCGCCTTGCGTTCGCCGCTGCCGATCCAGCCTGCCGGATCTGTAGAAGTCATGCCGATATCCTTTGGTGGGGTTTTCTCAGCCTGAAGCATGCCCGCAAGCCGTCCCCAATGTGAATTCGTTTTTCCTCAAGGCGGGGTTTGCGGCGCCTGAATCGACGGCCCATGCCCAGCCCCGGCGCCGCGCGCCGTAATATATGCCCCATGCACTTCGACCTTGCCGACCTACGCCTGTTCATCCATATCGCGGAATCCCCCAGCCTGACCCAGGCGGCCAAACGGGCGCACTTGTCCCTGGCCGCGGTCAGCGTGCGGATCAAAGCGCTGGAGAATCAGCTCAATACCCGATTGCTGTACCGCGACAGCCGCGGCGTGGAAATCACGCCCGCCGGCCAGAAGCTGCTGCAGCACGCCCGCGTCATCATGCGGCAGGTGGATCACCTGAAGCACGACTTCCAGGAGCAGTCCGACGGCGACGCCGGCCACATCCGGATCTTCGCCAACACCACGGCGGTCACCGAATTCATGCCGGACATCCTGGCGCAGTTCCTGTCGGGCCATCCGGGGGTAACGGTCGACCTGCAGGAACGCCTGACGCGCGACATCGTGCGGGGCGTGCTGGACGGCACCACCGACCTGGGCATCGTGGCCGGACCGGTGGACGCCCCCGAATTGCAGACAATCCACTTCAGCACCGACCGGCTGGTGTTGGTGGTGCCCAACGGCCACCCTTTGCAAGACCAGGAAAAGGTCAAGCTGGTGGACGCCGTGCGTTATCCGTTCATCACCATGCACGAGGGTTCCACGCTGGTCGCCTTCCTGCGCGACCAGCTGGAACGCGGCGGGCAGCGCCTGCCGCAACGCATCCAGCTCTATAGCTTCGATTCGATCTGCCGCATGGTGCAGGCCGGCGTCGGCATCGGCGTCATCCCCGACTCCGCCGCCCGCCGCTACGGCGCCGACACCAAGCTGCGCGTCGTAGAGCTGGACGAACCGTGGGTGGTGCGAGAGCGCAAACTGCTGGTGCGCGATATCGATGCCCTGCCCGGCTGCGCGCGCGAACTGATCGAACAGATCCAGGTGCCACGGGCGCCCTGACGCCCGCAGCGCCCGCCTGCGGCGTCACGTGCCGGTGAACGCGGGCGGCCGCTTTTCAGCGAAGGCTCGCATCCCTTCCAGGTAGTCGTCGGTGTAGCCAAGCTCGCGCTGGAAACGGCATTCCAGATCGAACTGCTGCGCCAGCGTGTTGCCGCTGGACGCATGCAGCGCCGCCTTGGTCGCGGCATAGGCCCGCGTGGGCCCCGCCGCCAAGGTCGCCGTGACGTCCAACACCGTGGCGGCCAGCGCGTCGTCGGGCACCACGCGCCAGATCAAGCCCCAGGATTCCGCCTGCCGGGCGCTGACCGCTTCGCCGAACAGCGCCGCCCCCATCGCGCGGGCCGACCCCACCAGCCGAGGCAGGAACCACGTGCCGCCGGCGTCGGGCAGCAAGCCGATCTTGCTGAAGGCCTGAATGAAGCGCGCCGACTCCACGGCGAACACCACGTCGCATGCCAGCACCAGGCTGGCGCCCGCGCCCGCCGCCACGCCGTTCATCACGCACACCACCGGCACGGGCAATGCGCGCAAGCGCGTGATCAGCGGCCGGTAGCATTTCTCGAGCATCTGGCTCAGGTCGCGGCGCGATCCGTCGTCGGCGGGTTTGCGCTCGGAGAGGTCCTGGCCGGCGCAAAAGCCGCGGCCCGCCCCCGTGATGACCAGGCCACGCAGGCCCGGATCAGCCTCCATGGCGTCCAGCGCGCGCGCCAGCTCGGCGTGCATGACTTCCGTGAAGCTGTTCAGCCGGTCGGGGCGGTCAAGCGTGATGACGCCCACGCCGCGATCCAGCGTAAAGCGGATCTGGGTGTATTCGGCCCCTTGGGGCGGATGGGACGCGGTTGCGCTCATGCCAGTTCCTCCAGAACGGCCAGTTGCTCGGCCGTGTCGCCCAGCAGTTGGTCCACCACCGTCAGCCGTTTGAAATAGTCGCCCACATCCAGTTCGTCGGTCATGCCCATGCCGCCGTGCAATTGCACGGCCATCTGCGCCACCTGGCGTCCGGCGCGCGCGGCTTCCAGCTTGGCCGACGCGATCATGCGGCGGCGCTGCGCGGCATCCGGCTCGGTCAAGGCGGCAACCGCCACATAGGCCATCGACAAGGCCAGTTCCTTGGCCACCAGCATCTCGGCCAGGCGATGCTGCAAGGCCTGGAACGACGCCAGCGGCTGCCCGAACTGCTTGCGCGTCTTCAGATAGTCAACCGTGATCTCCAGCAGGCGCTCCATGGCGCCCGCCGCATGCGCGCACAGCGCTGCCGTGCCCCATTGCAAGGCTTGCGCCAGCGCTGCGTCCGCGGCCGGCCCTTCGGCCAGCAAGGCATCGGCGGGCAAGCCCACCGCGTCCAGGTCCAGCCGGGCGCAGCGCGCGCCGTCCAACGTGGGCGTATCGGTCACCCGCACGCCGGCCGAATCGGACGGCACCGCCAGCAGCACGGTCTGCCCGTCGGCGCCTTGCGCGCTGACCAGCCATGCCGTCGCCGCGGCGCCATGCCATACCAGGTGCTTGACGCCATCCAGGCGCCAGCCTTCGGCGGTCTTGGCGGCGTGGCAATGCTGGGGAAGAGTGTCGTAGCGGCGGCCGGGTTCCTGGTAGGCCACGCTGACGATGGCCTCGCCCGATGCGATGGCGGGCAGCCAGCGGCCGCGCAGGGCGTCACCGCAGGCGTCCAGCAGCGCCGCGCCCATGACCGCGCTGGGAATGACCGGTTCGGACACCAGTCCGCGGCCCAGTTCCACATGCACCGGCAGCAGGCTGGCCGGCACTTCGCCGAATCCGCCGAAGTCCTGTGAAATGGTCAGGCCCAATACGCCCAGTTCGGCCAGCGCGCCCCAGGCCTTGGGGTCCAGCGTGCCGCTTGCCTGGCGGGCGCGGCGCTGGGGATACGTCCATGCCTGGTCGACCAGGCGGCGCAGGCTGTCGGCCAACATGCGCTGTTCTTCGGTGTAGATGAAATCCATGCGTGTCTTCCTGTCGGATTGCGCGGGGTGGGCCTACAGGCCCAGCACCAGCCGGGCGATGATGCCCTTCTGCACTTCGGTCGTGCCGCCGTAGATGGAGGTCTTGCGCATATCGGCGTAGCCCGCGCCGGAGGCGGCAGCCATCTCGGGGCCCGGACCATGGAAATCGGCGCCGGCCTGCAGCCAGTCGGGGTCGTAGGGCCAGGCATCCGGCCCCGCCACTTCCATCTGCAGCATGGCGAGGTCCTGCTGGATCTCGGACCCGCGGATCTTCAGCACGGACGCCTCGGGCCCCGGCGTGCCGTCGTTGCTGGAGGCCACCCTCAACAGCAGCATTTCAAGCGCCATGATGTCGACTTCTATCCGCGAAATGCGGTCGCGGATGCGGCTGTCGGCCAGCAGCGGCTTGCCATGCGACTGCGCGCGCGCGGCCATCTGCTTCAAGATGCCCAGTTCGCGATGGCAGTGGCCCAGCCCGGCGATGCCGGTGCGCTCGTGGCCCAGCAGATACTTGGCGTAGGTCCACCCCTGATTCTCTTCGCCCACCAGGTTGGATACCGGCACCCGCACGTTTTCCAGCCAGACTTCGTTCACGTCGTGGCCGCCATCGAGCGTGCGGATCGGGCGCACGGTCACGCCCGGGGTGCGCATGTCCAGCAGCAGCATCGAGATGCCGCGCTGCGCTCGCGCGTCGGGGTCCGTGCGCACCAGGCAGAACATCCAGTCGGCGTACTGGGCCAGCGTGGTCCAGGTTTTCTGGCCGTTGACGACATACTCGTCGCCATCGCGCACGGCGCGGGTCTTGAGCGAGGCCAGGTCGGAACCGGAACCCGGTTCGGAATAGCCCTGGCACCACCAATCCTCCACGCGCAGCATGCGCGGCAAGAGGCGCGCCTGTTGCTCGGCGCTGCCGTACTTCATCAGCACGGGACCAATCATGGACAAGCCGAAAGGCAGCAGCCGCGGGGCGCCCGCCTTGAAGCATTCCACTTCGAAGATCAGGCGTTGCAAGGCGTTCCAGCCGGTGCCGCCGTGCTCGACGGGCCAATTGGGCGCGCCCCAGCCGTGGTCGGCCAGGATGTTGTGCCAGCGCACGTAGTCCTCGCGTTCCAGCCGCTGATGCCGCAGTACCTTGTCGCGGATATCGGCCGGCAGGTTGGCCGCGGCGAACGTGCGCACCTCGTCGCGGAATTGGCGCTCTTGCGGCGTCCAGGTCAGGTTCATGGTCTACCTCCTTTGCCCGGTATCTAGCCACGGCGCGGGCGGACCGGCAATCTGCCTATTCCGAAGACCGGCTTCGCGCAGGATGTAGGGCGAGCCCCCTCTACAGGCGCGCAAAAGGCCTGCTTCAGCAATGAAGAATGGCCGAACCCGACGCCAGTGCGGACACTAGCAGCCGTCATCTACCGGAGTCCCATCGCACCATGACTGTTCCCGATCACAAGGAAAGCGTGTCGCAGGGCGTCGAGGCGCAGTACCGCCAGGCGCTCGACGAGGGCCGTTTTCTTATCCAGCATTGCGCCGGTTGCGACCGCGCCGTGTTCTATCCCCGAATGATTTGTCCGCATTGCGGCGCGGACAAGCTGGCCTGGACCGAGCCCGACGGGCGCGGCACCGTTTATTCCTCCACCGTGGTGCGGCGCAAACCCGAGGCGGGCGGCGACTACAACGTGGCGCTGATCGACCTGCAGGAAGGCGTCAGGCTGATGAGCCGCGTGGAAGGCGTGGCCCCCGCCGATGTGCATATCGGCATGGCGGTGCGCGCCCGCGTGGCGCAACAGGACGGCCACGGGCTCGTGGTTTTCGTACCCAACAAGGAGGCGCCATGACGCTGAACGATTTGCGCGGCGCCGTCGCGGTGGCGGGCGTGGGCCACGCCGGGCTTGGACAGGCCGCGGGCTATACCGAAATGGAAATCCTGGTGCAGGCGGCGCAGCGCGCCGTGGCCGACGCCGGCCTGACGATGCGCGACATCGACGGCATCTGCACGGCCAGCGTCGCGGCGCCGATGTGGGCCATGCCGGTGATCGAACACCTGGGTATCCGCCCCACCTTCATCGACAGCACCATGCTGGGCGGCTCCAGCTTCGTGGCGCACCTGATGCCGGCACTGCATGCGCTGGCCTCCGGCCAATGCAACGCAGTGCTGGTTTGCTACGGCAGCACGCAGCGCACGTCCACGCTGAGCCGTGCCGAAATCGGCCGGGTCCGCAAGCAGTTCGACCCCCAGCCCTACGAAACGCCATACGAGCCGTTGAGCCCGCTGTCGTCGTATGCGTTGGCGGCGGCGCGCCACATGCACCAGTACGGCACGCGCCGCGAACACCTGGCGCAAGTGGCGCTGGCGGCCAACCAATGGGCGCAGCTGAACCCCGAGGCGCAACTGCGCGAGCCGGCCACGCTGGACCAGATCTTGTCGGCCCGCATGGTGTCCGACCCCTTGAGCGTGCGCGACTGCTGCCTGGTCACGGACGGCGCGGGCGCCTACGTGCTGGTGCGGGCTGACCGGGCGCGCGACCTGCCGCGTCCGCCCGTCTACGTGCTGGGCAACGCCACGGCAGTGTGGAACCGGCAAATCTCGTCCATGGAAGACCTGACCGTGACGGCCGCGGCCGAATCCGGCAAGCGCGCCTTCGACATGGCCGGCGTCACGCCCAAAGACGTCGACGTGGTCGAGCTCTACGACGCCTTCACCATCAACACCTTGCTCTTCCTGGAAGACCTGGGCTTCTGCGCCAAGGGCGAAAGCAAGGACTTCATCGCGGACGGCGCCATCGCGCCAGGCGGCAGGCTGCCGGTGAACACCAATGGCGGCGGCTTGTGCTGCGTGCATCCCGGCATGTATGGCGTCTTCATCATGATTGAAGCCGTCCGGCAGTTGCGCGGCGAATGCGGCGCGCGCCAGGTTGCCGACGCGCAACTGGCACTGGTGCATGGCAATGGCGGCACGCTGTCCAGCCAATCCACCGCAATCCTGGGCACCCAGGCCACCCTTTGACCTTCACGGCAACACCGATGTCCCAAGCAGAACCCATCACCCGCATCCACGAAGTCCTGGCGCTGCAAGCGCGCCAGCGGCCCGACGCCGTCTGCCTGCACGAAGAAGGCGGCGGCACGCTGACCTACGCCCAACTGTGGCAACGCGTGCAGGCCGTAGCGGGCTGGTTGCGCGAACAGGGCGTGCAACCCGGCCACCGGGTGCTGATGGTGGGGGAAAACTGCGCGGCGATGATCGCCGCGCTGTTCGGGTGCGGCCTGGCCGGCGCCTGGCCGGTTGGGGTGAACGCCCGCTTGTCCGCCCGCGAGGTCGACAACATCCGACAACACGCGCAGCCCGAACTGATGCTCTACACCACGGGCATCTCGCCCGCGGCGGCCGCGCATGCCGTGGCCGCCGGCGCCACGGACGCGGCCCCGGCCATCTGGGGTCCGGGCGTGCAGGCCTTGCGGGCGGCCGTTCCCACGCAGGCCGAGACCGGCGAGCAGGCCGCGGAAGTCGCCACCGTGATTTACACGTCCGGCACCACCGGCGCGCCCAAGGGCGTGATGGTGCCCCATCGCGGGCTGCTGCACTTCGCGCGGGTGTCGGCGGCATCGCGCCGCCTGACACCGCACGACATCGGCTACGCGGCGCTGCCCATGTCGCACATTTTCGGCATCGCCACGGTATTGATGGCCACCGTGCACGCCGGCGCCAGCCTGGTGCTGCGCAGCCGTTTCGACGCGGAAGACGCGTTCAAGGCGTTGGCCCATCCTGGCGTCAGCATCCTGCAGGGCGTGCCCACCATGTTCAGCCGGATGATGGCCGTGGCGCCGCCGCGCGCGGACCTGCGCGCCCCGGCGTTGCGCTACCTGTACACCGGCGGGGCCGCGCTGGACCCCACGCTCAAGCGTGATGCCGAACGCTACTTTGGCGTGTCGATGCACCATGGCTACGGCATCACGGAATATGCGGGATCGATGTTCATCACGCGCATCGACGCGCCGCGCGAAGACTGCTCGGCCGGCTACGCGGTGGACGGCGTCGAAATGCGCATCGGCAGCCCCGACGGCGGCACACCCGCGCCTGGCGAGCGCGGCGACATCCTGATCCGCGGCCCCGGCGTCATGCTGGGCTACTACCGCAGCCCCGAACAAACGGCGCAAGCGCTTTTGCCCGGCGGCTGGCTCAACACGGGCGACATCGGCTATGTCGACCACAGCGGCGCGCTGTTCATCGCCGGCCGCTCCAAAGACCTGATCATCCGGTCCGGATTCAACGTGTACCCCATCGAAGTCGAATCGGTGATCAACGCGTTCCCCGGCGTGCGGCTATCCGCCGTGGTGGGCCGCGACACGGCCGACCAGAATGAAGAAGTCATCGCCTTCGTCGAACCCCTGCCCGGCGCCACGATCGACACCAACTTGCTGATGCTGCACCTGCGCGCGCAGCTGGCGCCCTACAAGCGGCCCGCACGAATCATCCCCATCGACACCATTCCCACGACCGTCAGCGGAAAAATCCTGAAGCAACCGCTGAAAGAAAGGCTGGCGTAGGCGCGGACTCGCTGTTCCGCTCCACGACCCGCCGCTACTACACAAGGAGACAACAGCGTGAACATCAAGACTCTGTTCGCCGCGGCCACCGCCGTGGCGGCGCTTGCTACGGCGGCTTCCGCCCGTGCGGACGCCTACCCCGAACGCCCCATCCGCCTGCTGGTGGGCTACGCCCCTGGCGGCCCCGTGGACACCACGGCCCGCGTCTTCGCCAAGTACCTGGGCGACAAGCTGGGCCAGACCGTCGTGGTGGAGAACCGCGCCGGCGCCAGCGGCATGATCGCGTCCGACGCCACCGCCAAGGCCACGCCCGACGGCTACATGCTGGGCTTTGCCGCCAGCCCCACGTTGACCATGTCGCCGCTGGTCCAGCGCAGCACGCTGTTCGATCCGCGCCGCGATTTCTCGCTGATCGGGCTGGTGGTCGATTACGCCAACGTGCTGCTGATCGGCCCGCAGATCCCCGCCAAGAATGTCGGCGAACTCGTCGGCTACGCCCGCGCGCACCCGGACGCGGTGTCGTTCGGATCCGCCGGCATCGGGGCATCCAACCACCTGTCGGCCGAACTGCTGAAAAAACAGGCCGATGCGTCGATGCTGCACGTGCCGTATCGCGGCAACTCGCCGGCAATGATGGACGTGATCAGCGGCAAGGTGACCTTCATGTTCGACATCACCAGCACCGCCATTCCCTTCATCAAGAGCGGCAAGGCGCGCGCACTGGCCGTCACATCCAGGACCCGCAATCCGGAACTGCCCGACGTACCCACGATGATGGAAGCCGGCATGAAGGACTACGAAGTCGTCGGCTGGTACGCGCTGGTCGGCCCCAAGAAACTGCCCGACGCCGTCTCGGCCCGCCTGACCCGCGCGCTCGACGAAGTCTCGAAGGATCCCGCCTTCCGCAAAGCCATGACCGAAGGCGGCTACACCATCAACGCCGGCGACTCGAAGGCGTTGCAGTCCCGTATCGACCGCGAGTACGCCTTGTGGTCGGAAGTTATCCAAAGCGCCAACATCCAGGCCAACTGACCCCACCGGAGCACCACGATGCAACCTCCGCTTGCGCTACACGCCCAGACCCGCCTGCCCATCATCGGCGCCCCCATGTTCCTGGTTTCCGGGCCGGAATTGGTGGTGGCGCAATGCGCGGCGGGGATCATCGGCACGTTCCCTTCCTTGAATGCGCGGCCGCAGGAGCAG
The DNA here is from genome assembly GCF_057334215.1 of Achromobacter maghribensis. Lineage (NCBI taxonomy): Bacteria > Pseudomonadati > Pseudomonadota > Betaproteobacteria > Burkholderiales > Alcaligenaceae > Achromobacter > Achromobacter maghribensis. The sequence continues at coordinate 104,380 of NZ_JBHFII010000026.1, forward strand.
CTGCACGACTGGATCACCCGCATCGAGGAAGGCCTGGCCGCCAGGCGCCAGGCCAACCCCGGCGCCCGCGTCGCGCCGTATGGCGTGAACCTGATCATCCATCCCAGCAATCCGCGTTGGCAGGGCGACCTGGCCATCTGCGCCGAACGGCGTGTGCCGCTCATCATCACATCGCTGCATGCGCCGGAAGCCGTGGTGAAAGCCGTGCATCCGTACGGCGGGCTGGTCTATCACGACGTCACCAATGTGCGCCACGCCAAGCGCGCGTTGGAGGCCGGCGTCGATGGCCTGATCCTGGTGGGGGG
>NZ_JBHFII010000026.1:104748-117865 GCF_057334215.1 Achromobacter maghribensis
CCTGGGGGCCGCCGGCGCCGGCGGCCATGCGGGACAAATCAACCCCATCGCGCTAGTCAACGAGATCCGGGCGTTCTACGACGGCCCGCTGGCCCTGTCGGGCTGCATCAGCCACGGCAAGGACATTCTTGCAGCGCAGATCCTGGGCTGCGACTTCGCCTATATGGGCACGCGCTTCATCGCCACGCAAGAGTCGCTGGCAGGCGAGGCATACCGCGAAATGGTGCTGCAGGCGCAAGCGGCCGATGTGACCTACACCCCATATTTCTCGGGCGTGCCAGCCAACTACCTTTCCGCCAGCATCCAGGCGGCCGGGCTGGATCCCTTGACCCTGGCAAAGCACGGCGAGGCGCCGCCCGCCAACATGGACAAGAACACCCGGCCGAAAGCCTGGAAAGATGTCTGGAGCGCCGGCCAGGGCGTGGGCGCCGCGCAGGAAGTCCTGCCTATCGCCACGCTGGTGGATCAACTGGAAGCGGAATACCGCAGCGCCCGCGACGCCTTGCTGGCTGCGTAAGAAAAAGCGCGGGCGGGATCTCTACGAGCCCGCCCGTGTGGTTCGGATCACGTGGTTCGGATCACGTGGTCCGGATCGCGTGGTCCGTACCGCCCTATTCCAGCTTGATGTTCGCGGTCTTGATCAGGTCGCGCCACTTCACGATCTCGTGCTGCACGAACTCGCCGAATTGCTCCGGGGTGCCGGGCTTGGGCTCGGCGCCCGCGGCGATCATGCCCTTGGTCGTGGCGGGGTCCGACAGCACCTTCACCATATCGGCGTTCATGCGCTTCACGATGTCCGGCGGCGTGCCCTTGGGCGCCATCACGCCGCTCCACGAATACGCCTCGTAGCCCGGCAACCCGGATTCGGCGATGGTAGGCACATCTGGCAGCATGCTGGAACGCGTGGGGTTGCCCACGCCCAGCGCGCGCACCTTGCCGCCCTTCAGATGCGGCACGGCCGACGGGCCGTCCGCGAACATCACCTGCACCTGCCCGCCCAGCAGGTCCTGCATGGCGGGCGCGCTGCCGCGATACGGGATGTGCTGGATCCGCACGCCAGCCATCGCATTGAAGAGTTCGCCCGCCAGGTGCGTGCCGCCGCCCGTGCCCGACGAACCGAACGAGAGCTTGCCGGGGTTCTCCTTGGCGTAGGCGATCAGTTCACTGACCGTATTCACGGGCAGCGACGCATTCACCACCAGCACGATGGGAAACACCGCCGCCATGCCGACCGGCACGAAGTCGCGCGTGATGTCGTAGCTGAGGTTGTCGCGCAAGCTGGGCAGCACCGCATGATGGATGGATGCGAAAAAGAAGTTGTAGCCATCGGGCTCGGCCTTGGCCGCGAATTGCGCGCCAACGATGCCGCCCGCGCCCGATTTGTTATCGACCACGGTCGGCACCGACCACAGTTGGCCTAGCGGCTGCGTCGTAAAGCGCGCGGTGGTATCCACCGGCCCCCCCGGGGGAAACGGCACGACGAAAGTCACGGCATGGCCCGGCCAGGTGGCGGCGCGGGCCGTGGCGGGGAATAAGGCGGGCACGACGGCGGCGGCGCACGCGGCGCCCAGCCCCGCGACGACGCGGCGGCGTTGAAGATCGGTCACTGCAGTCTCCTGAGTCTTGGTGTTATTCACGGTCAAGCTTCAAGAACTGCTGCCCGCCGCTCTTATTTATTATTTTCCGGCCGCGCCAAATCGCCGCTACACATTTTCAAAAGCCCCTCTTTCGCACGGGAAGGAAAGTTCGGTCAGCGGACACGATCTACATCGGGACGATGCGCGGATGCGACACCTGGCCTAGGGAAAACGGAGCAGGCGCCGGCCTGGCCGCCCGCTGCTGCGTTCATTGCCCGCGCGCGGCGCGCTGCACGTGTTCGATGAAGCACTCGGCGAAGCTGGGCAGATCGCGGCCGCGTTGGCGGCACAGCAGACGGTCGCGCAGCGCCCAAGGGTCTTCCAGTTTCAGCACGTGCAGCGAATCGGGGCGGCTGTAGCGCGCCGCGCAGGCGCGCGGCACGACGGCGATGCCCGCCCCCGCTTCCACCATGCGGCACACCGCTTCGAAGCTGCCCACGTGCACGCGCTGGCAAATGCGCTTGCCCAGGCCGCTGGCGATATCTTCCAGGAAGGTCTGGATGGCGCTGTCGGGGTGAATGCCGACGAATTGATAGGCGTCGACCAGGTCCGCGAAATGGGCCGACTTGGAAGCTGCCAGCGGATGATCCAACGACGTCACCACGGTGAGTTCGTCGCGGAACAGCGGCGTGACGTCCAGCCCTTCCACATCGATGTTGCCGGCCACCAGGCCAAGATCGCCGGCGCCCGCACGGATCGCGATGACGATGTCCCCCGATATTTTCTCTTCGAGTTCGACGTCCACGTCAGGGTTTTCCGCAAGGAACGTGGACAGGGCATCCGCCAGAAACGAGTTCGTCGCGGTTGTGTTGGCCAGCAATCTCAAGCGTCCCTTTAACCCGCTGGCATAGGGCTGCAGATCGGCGTTCAGGCATTCCAGTTGCCGGAAGACGGCGTTGGCGTGCTTCAGCAGCACCTCGCCCGCCGGCGTCAGCGCGACGCCGGTCGCCAGGCGCACCAGCAGGCGCGCCTTGAAGGCTTCTTCCATGTGCTTGACCCGCGCGCTTGCCGCCGGCAATGACAGGAACGTGCGTTCCGCAGCCCGGGTCAAATTGAGTGTTTCCCCTACGTTCACAAACAAACGCAGGTCAGTCAAATCATGTCTCATGTTCCACCACGCAGAAGGGGGGCATTTCTAATTTTGAATTCTTCGAATGCCGTGTCGAATCTACCATGCACCATGGCCTGTTAACACTAACAGGCCGTGGTCCCGCGAACCATATCGGTTGATGCGGAACTGTTTTCCACAGGCGGTGCATGCGCCGCAGCACAGGAGTCACAGGCTATGAGCGGCATGGTTTCCGGAAAGGTAGTGGTCGTCACGGGCGCGGGCGGCGGCATCGGGCGCAGCATTGCGCTGGCGATGGCGCAGGCGGGCGCCAAGGTCGTGGTGAACGACATCGGCGTGTCGCTGACGGGCGAAGGCGGCGCGGAAGGGCCGGCGCAAGCAGTCGTGAAAGAGATTGTCTCGGCCGGCGGCCAGGCCGTCGCCAACACGGACAGCGTCGCCGCCTACGACAGCGCAAGCCGCGTGGTGCAGACCGCGATCGACGCGTTCGGCCGCATTGATGCGGTGATCAACAACGCGGGCAATCTGCGCGACCGCGTTTTCCACAAGATGAGCGAAGAAGAATGGCGCCAGGTGATCGACGTGCACCTGAACGGCTCGTTCTTCATGAGCCGCGCGGCAGCGCCTTATTTCCGCGAACAGGAATCGGGCGCCTTCGTGCACATGACGTCCACGTCCGGCCTGATCGGCAACTTCGGCCAGGCCAACTACGCGGCCGCCAAGCTCGGCATCGTGGCTCTGTCCAAGTCCATTGCGCTGGACATGGCGCGCTATCACGTGCGGTCCAACTGCATCGCCCCGTTCGCCTGGAGCCGCATGACGAGTTCCATCCCGGCGGAAACCGACGAAGAGAAGGCCCGCGTCGAAAAGCTGAAGAAGATGGAAGCCGGCAAGGTCGCGCCGATGGCCGTCTACCTGGCGAGCGATGCGGCCAGCGAAATCACCGCCCAGATCTTCGCCGTGCGCGCCAACGAAATCATGCTGATGAGCCAGCCGCGGCCGCTGCGCACGGTGCACAACAGCGAAGGGTGGACGCCGGAGCGCATCGCCGAGATCGCCGTGCCGGCCATGCGTAAGCACTTCTACGCCCTGGAGCGCTCGCCCGACGTCATCGACTGGGACCCCATCTGAGACCGCCATGCCCCTGGATTACGCGACCGTAAAAAACTGGCGCTTTGACGATGTACGTCAGCGCTACGAGCAAAAAGACACCATGCTGTATGCCCTGGGCATCGGCCTGGGTCAGGACCCCGAAGACGCTGGCCAATTGCGCTACGTGTACGAGAAGGACTTACAGGCCTTCCCCACGATGAGCGTAGTGCTGGGTTATCCCGGCTTCTGGGTGCAGGACCCGCGCGCCGGCATCGACTGGGTGAAGGTCGTGCACGGCGAGCAGCGTCTGACGATGCATGCGCCGTTGCCGACATCGGGCGTGGTCATCGGCAAGAGCCGCAACACGCATGTGATCGACAAGGGCGCGGACAAGGGCGCCATCGTCATTACCGAGCGCACGCTGCATGATGAAAGCGGCGCCTGCCTGGCCACGCTGCGGCAAAGCACTTTCTGCCGCGGTGACGGCGGCTTCGGCCAGGGCGACGCCAGCCCCGAGGCCCTGCCCGCCGTGCCGGGCGGCAAGCCGGACCTGCAATGCGAACTGCGCATCCCGCCCAGCGCCGCCTTGCTCTATCGCCTGAACGCCGACCGCAACCCGCTGCACGCCGACCCCGAGGTCGCGCGCCAGGCGGGTTATCCACGGCCCATCCTGCATGGCCTGTGTTCGTACGGCGTGGCAGCGCATGCCATCGTCAAAAGCTGCTGCGGCTACGATGCGTCGCGCCTGACCAGCCTGAACACCCGCTTCTCGGCGCCCGTGTATCCCGGCGAGACCCTGCAATGCGACATGTGGCGCATGCCGGACGGACAGATCCGCTTTCAGGTGCGGGCGCGCGAACGCGATCTGGTCGTCATGAGCCACGGCACCGCGACGGTGCAATCATGACGCGCCCGCCCGCGCTTGACGGCATCCGCGTGCTTGATCTGTCGCGCATCCTGGCCGGCCCCTGGTGCACGCAGAACCTGGCCGATCTGGGTGCCGACGTCATCAAGATCGAACGCCCCCACGTCGGCGACGACACCCGCGCCTGGGGTCCGCCGTATCTGAAGGACGGTAACGGCCAGGACACCAACGAATCCGCCTACTACCTCAGCGCCAACCGCAACAAGCGGTCGGTCGAAGCCGACATGGCCACGTCCGAAGGCGCGGCGCTGATCCGCGAGTTGGCGGCGGCAAGCGACATCCTGGTCGAGAACTTCAAGGTGGGTGGCCTGGCCAAATACGGCCTGGACTACGACAGCCTGAAAGCCATCAACCCACGCCTGATCTATTGCTCGGTCACCGGCTTCGGCCAGGACGGCCCCTTTGCGCAACGGCCCGGCTACGACTTCATGATCCAGGGCATGGGCGGGCTGATGAGCATCACCGGTGAGCGCGACGATCTGCCTGGCGGCGGACCGCAAAAGGCCGGCGTGGCGGTGACGGACATCGTGACGGGCATGTACGCCACCGTCGCAATCCTGGCGGCCTTGCAGGAACGCCATCGCAGCGGGCTGGGGCAGCACCTGGACATCGCGCTGCTGGACAGCCACGTGGCGCTGCTGGCCAACCAGAACTCCAACTACTTCAATTCCGGGGTGGCGCCCAAGCGCGCCGGCAATGCGCACCAGAACGTGGTGCCGTACCAGGTGTTCGCCGCCCGCGACGGCCACTTGATCGTGGCCACCGGCAACGAATCGCAGTACCGCGCCTATTGCCGCGCCATCGGCGTGCCCGAGCTGGGCGACGACCCGCGCTTCGCCACCAACCGGCTGCGCGTAACGAATCGCGACGTCCTGATCGCCATCCTGACGGAGATCATGCTGCAAGGCCGCCGCGATGATTGGATTGCCAAGCTGGAAGCGGTGGGCGTGCCGTGCGGGCCCATCAACGACATCGCGCAGGCGTTCGCGCATCCGCAGGCGCAGGCCAGGCAGTTGCGCCGCGACCTGCCGCATCCCGCCGGCGGCATGGCGCCGGTTACCGCCAGCCCGCTGCGGTTTTCGGCGTCGCCCGTCGTCTATCGCCGCGCGCCGCCATTGCTGGGCGAGCACACCGAGGAAGTGCTGCGCGACGTGTTGGGTAAACCGGCCGACGCCATCGCGGCATTCAAGGCGGCCACCGCGAAGACGCCGTAAGGCGGCGGGCGTGACGCGTCGCGGCGCGCAACGTTCTGCAGGCGCCGTAACCGCAACAGGCAAAAAAAACGGCCGCTGGATGTCAGCGGCCGTCTTCGTGTCGCGCGTGCTTACGCCACGGCGACCGGGATCTTGCCGATCTTGGCCTGCCATTCCTTGGGGCCCGTCGTGTGGACCGAGGTGCCCTGGGCGTCCACCGCCACGGTCACCGGCATGTCTTTCACGTCGAACTCATAGATGGCTTCCATGCCCAGGTCGGCAAAACCCAGCACCTTGGCGCCGCGGATCGCCTTGGACACAAGGTACGCCGCGCCGCCCACGGCCATCAGGTAGGCCGAGCCGTGCTTCTTGATCGCTTCGATGGCGACCGGGCCGCGTTCCGACTTGCCGATCATCGAGATCAGGCCGGTCTTCTCCAGCATCATGTCGGTGAACTTGTCCATGCGGGTGGCAGTCGTGGGGCCGGCGGGGCCGACCACTTCGTCGCCCACCGGATCCACCGGGCCCACGTAATAAATCACGCGGTTGGTGAAGTCCACCGGCAGCGGCTCACCCTTGGCCAGCATGTCCTGGATGCGCTTGTGCGCGGCATCGCGGCCGGTCAGCATCTTGCCCGACAGCAGCAGGGTCTGGCCCGGCTTCCAGCTGGCGACTTCTTCCTTCGTCAGCGTGTTCAGGTCGACTTGCTTGGACTTGTTGTAGTCGGGCGCCCAGTGCACTTCCGGCCATTCCGACAGCGACGGCGGATCCAGGCGCGCGGGGCCCGAGCCGTCCAATTCGAAGTGCGCGTGACGCGTGGCGGCGCAGTTCGGGATCATCGCGACCGGCTTGGAGGCGGCGTGCGTCGGGAAGGTGCTGATCTTGACGTCCAGCACGGTCGTCAGGCCGCCCAGGCCCTGCGCGCCAATGCCCAGCGCGTTGACCTTTTCGTAGAGTTCGATGCGCAGTTCTTCCAGCTTGTTCTGCGGGCCGCGGGCCAGCAGTTCGTACATGTCGATGTCTTCCATCAACGACTGCTTGGCCATCAGCATGGCCTTTTCAGCGGTGCCGCCGACGCCGATGCCGAGCATGCCCGGCGGGCACCAGCCGGCACCCATCGTCGGGACGGTCTTCAGCACCCAGTCCACCAGCGAATCGCTGGGGTTCAGCATGGCGAACTTGGTCTTGTTTTCCGAACCGCCGCCCTTGGAAGCGATTTGCACGTCGACCTTGTCACCCTGGACAAGTTCGACGTGCAGGATACAGGGCGTGTTGTCGCGCGTGTTCTTGCGGGCAAACAGCGGGTCATCCAGCACGGAAGCGCGCAGCGGATTGTCCGGGTTCAGGTAGCCCCGGCGCACGCCTTCGTCACAGAGCTCTTGCAGGGTGCGCTTGGTGTCGAAGCGCACGCTCATACCGATCTTCAGGAAGACGTTGACGATGCCGGTGTCCTGGCACAACGGGCGCTTGCCTTCGGCGCACATGCGCGAATTGGTCAGGATCTGCGCCATCGCGTCGCGCGCGGCGGGGCTTTCCTCGCGCTCGTACGCGCGCGCCAGGTGGCGGATGTAATCCACGGGGTGGTAATAGCTGATGAACTGGATGCCATCGGCTATCGACTGGATAAGGTCTTCTTCTTTAATGATGACGGACATGGCGATTTGCGGGTCAAGATGGAAAACATGAAAACGCGGCTGGTGGGTGCAACCAACCACATGGGAGAACAGATCGGTGTTGCTGCCCGGCCGCCTTGAACGGCGGCCGGGAATACTCATTACTTGCCTTGCCAGACCGGCTTGCGCTTTTCGGCGAAAGCCGTGGCGCCTTCCTTGGCGTCGGCCGAAGAAAAGATGTGGGCGATCAGCGGACGTTGGCGGTCGAACATGCCTTCCTGGTCCCAATCAACGGCCTGCGACACGATGCTCTTGGCGGTCTGCACTGCCATCGGGCCGTTTTCAACGATGGCGCGCGCCAATTCCAGCGCGCCGGCCAGGGCGCCACCCGGTTCGGTCAGGCGGTTGACCAGTCCAAACGAGTAGGCGCGTTCGGCGGTCAGCATTTCGCCCGTCAGGATCACTTCCATGGCGATGTGGTACGGCAGGCGGCGCGGCAGGCGCAGCATGCCGCCAGCGCCGGCCACCAGGCCGCGCTTGACTTCGGGCAGGCCGAACTTGGCGTTGCTGGCGGCCACGATCAGGTCCGAGGCCAGGGCCATTTCGCAACCGCCGGCCAGGGCATAGCCTTCCACGGCGGCAATCAGCGGCTTCTTGGGCGGCTTTTCGTTCAGGCCCGCGAAACCGCGGCCATCCACGTACGGACGCTGTCCCGATTTAGCAAACGCCTTCAGATCCATGCCCGACGAGAACGTGCCGCCGCCCCCCGTCAGGATGCCGATGCGGATGTCGTCGCGGCTATCCAGCTGGTCCAGCGCGGCAGCCATGGCTTGGGCGGTTTCCAGGTTGATGGCGTTCTTGGCTTCGGGGCGGTTGATCGTGATGATCTGGATGCCGTCGGTGACTTCCACCGTGATCAGGTCTGACATGAGGCTGCTCCTTCCGGGAATTCTCGGAATTGCGGGTGTTAATCGGGTTCCGGGTTTTATATAAGACTTGGGACTCAACCTGGAATCATACGACCATTGGTTTTCAGGCGCAGCGGGGCCGCGCCCAAGCGTCCGCCAGGGGCACACTCGGCCCGCCCGGGGGATGCCGTCCGGGCATAGATGTAACCGCACGGCGGCGCCCGCCAAACGGGACGGCCCCGGGCCAGTTAAAATGCCCGGTTTCCCACGCCCACGGCAGGCCTTGCCCGGCGACCGAATTCCAAGAATCCTATGCTCACCTTTCAGCAAATCATCCTTACGCTCCAGGAATACTGGGACAAGCAGGGTTGCGCCCTGCTGCAACCCTACGACATGGAAGTCGGCGCCGGCACCTCGCACACGGCCACATTCCTGCGCGCGATCGGCCCGGAGCCGTGGCGCGCCGCCTATGTCCAGCCGTCGCGCCGCCCCAAGGATGGCCGCTATGGCGAAAACCCCAACCGCCTGCAGCACTATTACCAGTACCAGGTCGTGCTGAAGCCGGCGCCCCCGGAAATCCTGGACCTGTACATCGGTTCGCTGAAAGCGCTGGGCATCGACCCGACGCAGCACGACATCCGTTTCGTCGAAGACGACTGGGAAAATCCCACCCTGGGCGCCTGGGGCCTGGGCTGGGAAGTCTGGTTGAACGGCATGGAAGTCACGCAGTTCACCTACTTCCAGCAAGTGGGCGGCCTGGACTGCACGCCGACCACGGGTGAAATCACCTACGGCCTGGAACGTCTGGCCATGTACCTGCAAGACGTGCAAAGCGTGTACGACCTGGTCTGGACGGAAGGCGCCAACGGCAACCGCGTGCTGTACCGCGACGTGTTCCATCAGAACGAAGTGGAGCAGTCCACCTACAACTTCGAACACTCGTCGGCCGACATGCTGTTCGCGCACTTCAACGACTACGAAGCCGAGGCCCGCCGCCTGATGGAAGTGCCGCTGGCGCTGCCGGCCTACGAGGCCGCCCTGAAGGCCGCGCACACCTTCAACATGCTGGACGCGCGCGGCGCGATCAGCGTCACCGAGCGCGCCGCCTACATTGGCCGCATCCGCAACCTGTCGCGCACCGTCGCGCAGGCTTATTTCGAATCCCGCGAACGACTGGGCTTTCCCATGCTGCGCCGCAACCAGGCCGGGGAGGCTGCATAAATGACGACGAACATCCGCCCGCTGCTGGTCGAACTGCTGACCGAAGAACTTCCGCCCAAGGCCCTGCAAAAGTTGGGGCAAGCCTACGCCGAAGGCGTGCGCGCCACGCTGGAGCGCCACGGCCTGTTGGCCGACGGCTGCGCCGTGACCGCGTATTCCACGCCGCGCCGCCTGGCCGTGCACCTGTCCGCCGTGCTGGCGCAGGCGCCCGACCAGCCGTATGCCGAAAAGCTGATGCCCGTGAAGATCGGCCTGACCGCTGACGGCCAGGCCACGCCGGCGCTGCAGAAAAAACTGGCCGCCAAGGGCCTCGAGAACATTGACCCGGCCACGCTGGACCGCGAATCCGACGGCAAGCAGGACTATCTGGTCGCCCGCGGCACCGCCGCCGGCGCACAACTGGCCACGGGCTTGCAGGAAGGCATCGACACGGCGCTCAATAGCCTGCCGATTCCGAAGGTCATGCGCTACCAATTGGCCGACGGCGTCACCACCGTCAAGTTCGTGCGCCCCGCGCACGGCCTGGTCGCCCTGTTCGGCGCGGACGTCGTGCCGGTGTCCGCGCTGGGCCTCACCGCCGGCCGCGACACGCTGGGCCACCGCTTCATGAGCACCGGCCCGGTGTCGTTCGCCGATGCCGATTCCTACGCCGCCACCCTGGCTGAAAAGGGCCGCGTCGTGGCGTCCTTCGAAGGCCGCCGCGACGAGATCCAGCGCCAGTTGCTGGACCACGCCGGCCGCCTGTCCGCCACGCTGGGCGACGACCCTGAAGTTGCCGCGCTGCTGGACGAAGTGACCGCGCTGGTCGAACACCCCACCGTCTACGTGGGCCAGTTCGAAGAGCAGTTCCTGCAAGTGCCGCAGGAATGCCTGATCCTGACCATGCGGTTGAACCAGAAGTACTTCCCGCTGTTCGACCCGGCCACCGGCCGCCTGACGCACCGCTTCCTGATCGTGAGCAACATGCACACGGACAACCCGGTGAACATCGTCGAAGGCAACCAGCGCGTGGTGCGCCCGCGTCTGGCCGATGCGCAGTTCTTCTTCGAAACCGACCGCAAGACGCCGCTGGCCGCGCGCGTCGAGCAACTGGGCTCCATCGTTTATCACAACAAGCTGGGCACTCAGCTGGAACGCGTGGAACGCGTGCGCGCCATCGCGCGCGGCGTGGCGGGCCAACTGGGCGGCGACGTCACGGCAGCCGATCGGGCCGCCATGCTGGCCAAGGCCGACCTGGGCTCGAACATGGTGGGCGAATTCCCCGAGCTGCAGGGCATCATGGGCGCGTACTACGCCGCCGGCGACGGCGAGCCCGACAGCGTCGTGCAGGCGCTGCGTGGCCAGTACCGCAACCGCTACGACTCGCCCGTCACTGAAGACACGTTGACCGCCGCCACGCTCTTCATCGCCGAACGCGTGGAAACGCTGGTCGGCATCTGGGCCATCGGCCTGGCGCCCACGGGCGAACGCGACCCCTTCGGTCTGCGCCGCGCCGCGCTGGGCCTGATCAGCGCCTTCGAACAACTGGCCGCAGGCGGCTGGCTGAAGATCAGCGAAGACGGCCCGCTGTCCCTGGACGGCCTGCTGGAGCTGGCCGCGGGCACGTTCCCGGCCGGCAAAGTCCCGTCCGACACGCTGGCTGAAGTCCGCACCTTCATCTATGAACGCTACCGCAACCAGCTGATCAACGACTTCGACCGCAATGCGGTGGAAGCCGTCATCGCGTTGACGCCGCCGCTGCATCAAGTGGCCGAACGCGTGCGCGCCGCCGCCGCCTTCGCGCAACTGCCCGAAGCCGCCAGCCTGGCCGCCGCCAACAAGCGGATTGGCAACCTGCTGAAGAAAGCCGAAGGCGAGATCGGTGCTGTGAACGCCGCCGCGTTGGTCGAGCCTGCCGAGAAGGCCCTGGCCGCCGCGGTTGCCGCCCTGCGCCCGCAGGCCGAGGCCCAGCTTGCCGCCGGCGACTTCGCCGGCAGCCTCTCCACGCTGGCGCAGGCCCGCGAACCGGTGGATGCGTTCTTTGCCGACGTCATGGTCATGGCCGAAGACCCGGCCGTGCGCGCCAACCGGCTTGCCCTGTTGGGCCAGCTGCATGGCCTGATGAACCAGGTGGCAGACATTTCCAGGCTGGCACAGTGAAACTGATCATCCTAGACCGCGACGGCGTCATCAATCAGGACAGCGATGCGTTCGTCAAGAATCCCGACGAGTGGATCGCGCTGCCGGGCAGCCTGCAGGCGATCGCCCGGCTCACGCAGGCGGATTGGAAGGTGGTGGTTGCCACCAACCAGTCGGGCCTGGCGCGCGGCTTGTTCGACATGGACACGCTGACCGCCATCCACACCAAGATGCGGCGCGAACTGGCCGCGGTGGGCGGCAGCATCGACGCCGTGTTCCTGTGCCCGCATGGTCCCGATGACCATTGCAGCTGCCGCAAGCCGCGCCCCGGCATGTTCGAGCAGATCGGCCGTCGGTACGACATCGACCTGGCCGGCGTGCCGGCCGTGGGCGACTCGCTGCGCGATTTGCAGGCATCGTCGTCCGTCGGCTGCTCGCCCTGGCTGGTGCAGACGGGCAATGGCAAGAAGACGCTGGCCAAGGGCGGCCTGCCCGACAACACGCGTGTGTGCGAAGACCTGTCGGCCGTAGCCGACACCCTGCTGCAGGACAATTGATTCGATGGCCCGGCTACGTTCGCTGCTGTATTTCCTGTTCCTGGCCATCACGGTCATCCCTTACGCCATCCTCTGCATCCTGTGGGCGCCGCTGCCCCTGCACTGGCGCTACAAGCTGACGGTGGGCTGGCCGCGCCTGGCAATCTGGGGCGCCAAGGTCTTCTGCGGCATCCGCTGGCAGGTCAAGGGCTGGGAAAACCTGCCCGACGGCCCGGCCGTGATCCTCTCCAAGCACCAGTCGGCCTGGGAAACGCTGTTCTTCCCGGCCCACATGCCGCGTGAAGTGTGTTTCGTCTACAAGAAAGAGCTGCACATGGTGCCGTTCTTCGGCTGGGGCCTGGCGCTGCTGCGCATGATCGCCATCGACCGCGCCAAGGGCCGCGACGCGTTCGACCAGGTGGTCAAGCAAGGCCAGACCCGCATGGACGAAGGCCGCTGGCCCCTGCTGTTTCCCGAAGGCACGCGCGTCGCCCCAGGCAAGACGGCGCGTTTCAAGATGGGCGGCGCGCTGCTTGCCTCGCGCACCGGCGCGGTCGTCATTCCCGTGGCGCATAACGCCGGGGAGTGCTGGCGGCGCAACGCTTTCGTGAAATATCCCGGCCTCGTCACCCTATCGATCGGTCCCGCGATAGAATCCAAGGGACTCTCCCCCGATGAACTGAACCAAAAGGTACAGGAATGGATCGAAGGGGAAATGCGGCGTCTCAATCCCGAAAGGTATGTCTAGCACTGATCAGCTCGAACTCCTGTTCGACGTGCAAGAAGACGCCGCGCCCCCGGGCGC
>NZ_JBHFII010000026.1:117885-119253 GCF_057334215.1 Achromobacter maghribensis
CCCCCCCCCCCCCCCCCCCCCCCCCCGCCGCTGATCGCCACGCCAAAGCCGCACGACGCACCTCGGCCCGCCGCGCCGCGCAGCGCGCCTCCGCCTGCTGCCGCCCCGCAGCCCGCTCCCCCTCAGCCGCGCGCCCCGAAGACGTTGTTCCCCGAGGCGCAGACGGGTTCCGCCCCTGCAGGCGAACCGCTGCTGACGTTGTCGCCCAATGCGTCGTCCCGCGTCCCCACGCCCTGCCCCGACCCGCTGCCCCCCGGCGCGCGCTGGCGCGAAGTGCCCACGGAACATCAGCCCATCGGCTTCGTGCTGTTGCGCTCGCGCCGTCGCAGCATCGGCTTCGTGATCACCGACGACGGCCTGCGCGTCACCGCGCCCAGCTGGGTCACGCTGGCGCAGATCGACGACGCCGTGCGTGAAAAGGCGCGCTGGATCCTTGCCAAGCTGCGTGAATGGCATGCCCGCAAGCAGCAATTGGCCATGGCCCATACGCGTTGGCAGCCGGGGGGCGAACTGCCCTATCTGGGCAAGCGCATCCTGATCGGCGTGGGTGGCGATAGCCGCCAGGCCCGTCTGTCCGGCGACGCGGACGCGCCGCAAGACGGTGACACCCTCTGGCTGGCCCTGCCGTCCACGGCCGAGCAAAGCCGCATCCGCGATTCCGCGCAGGCCTGGCTGCAGCAGCGCGCCGGTGCCTGGTTCGGCGCGCGGCTGGCGCACTTCCTGCAGATCAGCGGGCTGAAGATCCGCCGCTGGCGGCTGTCGTCCGCCGCCACGCGCTGGGGCTCCTGCACCAGCGACGGCAACATCATGCTGAACTGGCGGCTGATCCATTTCGCGCCTGCCATCATCGATTACGTCATCGCGCACGAACTCGCGCATCTGCGCGAGATGAACCACAGCCAGGACTTCTGGCGCGAAGTGGGGCATATCCTGCCCGACTTCGAAGACGCCAAGAACATCCTGCGGCGCCACGACCCTGCTTCCCTTCCGCAGTTCTAGAAGCCCCTCTGGAGAGACAAGATGCTTCTGCTCATTCCCGGCCCGGTCACGACCGACGCGCGGGTGAAGGCCGCCATGGCGCAGGACTACGCGCCGTGGGACAACGATTTCCGCGAGACCTACCGTCAGGTCTGCGCGGGGGTGCTGCGCGCCGCGCAGGCGTCGTCCGACACGCATGCCGCGCTGGCGCTGCCCGGCTGCGGCCACTTCGCGGTGGAAGCCGCGATCCGTACCTTCGTGCCGCCCGGCGGGCGCTTGCTGGCGCCGTCCACCGGCGCCTACGCTTCACGCCTGCAGAAGCTGGCGGGCGACGCGGGCCGGGTCGCCGTGCCCCTGCCGGTCGCCGCGACGGCGCGCGTGGACCCGGTC